>JAKMEK010000066.1 GCA_022425945.1 Flavobacteriaceae bacterium | reverse complement strand
CATTTACGCTAAAGTCCCTGATCATTATTATTTTGGTGTTTTTTTTCACCAAATACTTTTTGCGGATTTCACGTCGATTAATTATCAATCGTCTCGATGAAGATGTTCAGTTTAAGTTCAAGAGTATTTTCGCTTTTTTCAATTACTTTGTTTACCTCATTGTTATATTAATCACCTTCGATACCATTGGTGTCAATGTCACCGCTATTTTTGCAGCTTCTGCAGCTTTATTAGTCGGTGTTGGTTTAGCACTGCAAACCTTTATTGAAGACATTATTTCAGGTATTTTTATTATTGCAGATAAGGCCGTCCATGTAGGTGACATTATTTCCATAGAGGGACAAATTGGGCGTGTAGAATATATCACTCTGCGTACGACACGTGCAGTAACTATTGACAATAAAGTATTGATCATTCCAAACCATAAATTTTTGACATCCATATTATACAATTGGACGGAGAATGGCACATTGACAAGAGAACATGTTGAGGTAGGAGTTAGCTATGATAGTGATGTTGAGCAGGTAGAAGCCATTCTCATTGAACTGGCGAAATCGCATAAGCATGTTTTGACCAACCCAGTGCCCATCGTTTTATTACAAGACTTTGGCGACAGTGCATTGCGGTTTCGTTTATATTTCTCCATCAACAATAGTTTTATTGCTAATCAAGTAAAAAGTGATATTCGGTACAAAATCGTTCAAGCATTCAAAGAACACAAGATTCAAATACCTTTCCCCCAGCGAACACTTTGGTTAAACCAAACCGAAAACCTATAGTATGGCACGAATTTTAATTATCGAAGACGAAGAACCTATTCGTCGTGTACTAAAACGAATTTTAAACGAAGAAAATAGTCGTTTCAAAATTGACGAGGCTGCAGACGGAAAAGCAGGTTTTGAAGCTGTAAACTCAGAAGATTACGACTTGGTTTTATGTGACATTAAAATGCCCAAGAAAGATGGTTTAGAGGTTTTACAGGAGGCCAAGTCACTTGGGATTTCTTCTCCTTTTATCATGCTTACTGGACATGGAAATATTCAGACAGCGGTAGAGGCAATGAAGCTAGGAGCGTATGATTTTATTCCAAAGCCACCTGATTTAAATCGTTTATTGATCTCTGTTCGTAATGCGTTGGAGACAAAAAATTTGGCTGTTGAAAATGTACAGTTAAAAAAGCGTATAGCAAAGGTTTATGAAATGGTTGGAGCTTCTAAGGCCTTGTCAGATGTTGTCTCGCTCATCGATAAAGTAGCGCCTACACAGGCACGTGTACTGATTATGGGTCCAAACGGTACTGGTAAGGAGTTGGTTGCCCATCAGATCCATCAAAAAAGTGAGCGCTGTAAGCGCCCACTCATCGAGGTGAACTGTGCTGCAATACCTTCAGAATTAATTGAAAGTGAATTGTTTGGTCATGTAAAAGGTTCTTTTACCTCTGCCGTAAAAGACCGCAAAGGAAAATTCGAAGCCGCCGAAGGGGGAACCCTGTTTTTAGATGAGATAGGGGATTTAAGTTTAAGTGCACAAGCCAAAGTTTTAAGAGCATTGCAGGAGAATAAAGTTCAACGCGTTGGGAGCGACAAAGACCTTTCTGTCGATGTGCGTATCCTTGCAGCAACCAATAAGAATCTTGAAAAAGAAATTGCTGAAGGTAGATTCCGCGAAGATCTATACCATCGTTTAGCGGTTATTGTGATTCGTGTTCCTGCCTTAAAAGATCGCTTAGAAGACATTCCACTTTTATGCACTCATTTCATCCAACAAATTGCAAAAAAAGATGGCTTACCGTTAAAAGAAATTCAACCCAATGCCTTAAAAAAATTAAAAGAATATCCTTGGACTGGAAACATTCGTGAGTTGCGAAATGTTTTGGAACGTCTAATGATCCTAGGAGATAACCCAATTACCATAGAAAACATTGAACAATTTGCATCAAAATAATATGAAAAAAATTCTATTCCTCCCCTTTATCCTATGCTCGCTTTATCTTTCGGCTCAGTCAGCTGTAGAGCCTACCATTAAAGAGATCTATAAGACTGCATTGATCGATGGGCAAAGTTATGCGTGGTTAGAGCATCTATCCAATCAAATAGGAGGTAGGCTTTCTGGTTCTTTGAACGCCCAGCGTGCAGTAGAATGGGGGAAAGATGAGTTGGATGCTCTTGGGCTAGATAAGGTGTGGCTTCAGCCCGTTATGGTTCCTAAGTGGATCCGTGGAACCTTTGAATATGCGAACATAGAAACGAGTCCTGGAAACACCATTAATGTAAATGTTTGTGCATTGGGAGGATCGGTGGCTACTCCGCTTGCAGGAATTCGAGCAGAAGTGATCGAAGTTAAAAAATTTGAGGAATTAATTGCTTTGGGTGCTGCAAAGGTAAAAGGGAAGATTGTGTTTTATAACCGACCGATGCAAGCCGATTTGGTGAATACATTTTCAGCCTATTCGGGTTGTGTGGATCAACGATACAGCGGGGCGGAGCAAGCAGCTAAGCTCGGTGCTGTGGGTGTTATAGTTCGTTCCATGAATTTGCGTTTGGACGATTATCCGCATACTGGATCCATGAGTTATGGTGATTTGCCTTTGCGCAAACGTATTCCTGCAGCAGCTATTAGTACAAACGATGCAGAACTTTTAAGTTCAATGCTCTCTTTAAATGGAAAACTTAAGTTTTACCTAAAGCAGAACTGTAAAAATTTACCGGATGTTCAATCTTATAATGTCATTGGAGAGATAAAAGGCTCGACCTTTCCCGACGAAATTATGCTTGTAGGCGGCCACCTAGATTCATGGGATTTGGGCGATGGTTCGCATGATGATGGTGCTGGGGTAGTTCAATCCATGGAGGTGTTGCGTATCATGAAAAAAATCAATTACCAACCCAAACGAACATTGCGTGTAGTGTTGTATATGAATGAAGAAAATGGACAGAAGGGCGCAGCAAAATATACGGAGATAGCAAAGCAAAAAAATGAAAAGCACGTATTTGCATTAGAATCCGATGCTGGAGGTTTTTCTCCCAGAGGTTTCTCAATCGATACCACGGAGGAGAAATTGTCACAGATTCAAGCATGGGCCCCCTATTTTGAGCCCTATTTGATTCATCTTTTCGTCAAAGGGGGAAGTGGTGCAGATGTCGCTCCTTTAAAAACGGAAACGAATGTTTTGGCTGGTTTACGTCCAGACTCGCAGCGTTATTTTGATTACCATCATGCTGCCAATGATACCTTTGATGCAATCAATAAAAGAGAGTTAGAGCTCGGCGCAGCCACTATGGCAGCAATGGTCTATTTAATGGATCATTTTAAATTGTAAGCATTGATCAATTTACAACAGTATACCAAAGAGTTTAGGTATAACCTAAGCTTATCTTTTCCGGTTATTTTGGGCCTTCTCGGGCATACGGTAGTTCAATTGGTTGACAATATCATGGTTGGTCAATTGGGTACAACGGAGCTTGCCGCTGTTTCATTGGGAAATAGTTTTGTTTTCATTGCCATGTCATTGGGTATTGGTTTTTCTACGGCGCTGACCCCCTTGGTGGCACAGGCAGATGGAACCAAAGATGTCAATGCTGCACAGCGGGTATTATCTCATGGAATTGTTCTTTGCTCCATTTTGGGCTTGAGTCTTTTTATGGCAGTATTTGCTTCCCGTAAACTCATGTATTCGATGGGTCAACCCGAAGCAGTGGTAGAATTGGCTTTTCCTTATCTCAAATGGGTGGCAGCCTCTTTGGTTCCCTTAATCATTTTTCAAGCCTACAAGCAATTTGCTGACGGTCTGTCCAAGACTCGGCCTGCTATGTACGCTACGGTTTTCTCGAATATTGTCAACATTGGCTTGAATTATGTTTTGATCTTTGGTTATGCCGGATTCCCAGAAATGGGGGTTGAAGGCGCAGCGATTGGTACCATGATTGCCCGTATTTCTGCAGTTGCCTTAATTATATGTTATATTCAATTTCATCCTATTTTTTCTGATTATTCGATTCGGGTTCGCTTTAAAAACTTACGCTTATCTTTCTTCAAGCGCATATTGCGCCTCGGACTTCCCTCTGCCTTGCAAATGTTTTTTGAAGTCGCTTTTTTTACGATGGCCATTTGGATGTCAGGCGTCTTGGGGAAAAATGCGCAGGCTGCTAATCAGATTGCCCTCAACCTGTCTTCGATGACTTTTATGTTTGCCATGGGGCTTGGGGTTGTCGCCATGATTCGTGTTGGAAATCAACTGGGGAAAAAGGCTTATGCTGACCTCAGACGCATCGCCATTTCTTTGTTTCTATTGATCGGTTTGTTTGATGTAGTCTTTTGCTTTATTTACTTACAATTCAATGAAATTTTGCCTTGGATATACCTTGAAAATTATGGAGATGCTACCCCCCTTGATACTATAGAAGTAGTAGAAATAGCAGCTGGTCTTCTCTTAGTTTCAGGCTTTTTTCAAATTACCGATGGTCTTCAGGCTGTGTTTTTAGGGGCACTTAGAGGAATTCAGGATGTCAATGTTCCAACTGCCTTGACCTTTATTTCGTATATGATTATTGGCCTTCCGATTTCCTATTATTTAGGGTTGCACACCTCTTTGGGGGCAATGGGTATTTGGATTGGATTGCTTACAGGGCTGAGTACTTCAGCCTTTTTACTATTTTTGCGCTTTAACCAACAAACAAAAAAACTGTTGAAATCATAAATTTATGGATGTACCAAAATTTCTTATCGCTGATAATTCTTCTTTACAAGAAGAAATCTTTGTATTGCATACCGAGTATCCTCGTTTTTTGTTAAACGTATCTAACGATGATATTTTATGGCTCGAAGAATTTGGTCAAGATGATCAAGAAGAATTAGAGAAAGTTACCCAGGAGCTAATCGAAGAAGCTCTCAAGTTCTTTGATCGCGAAATTGAAAGCATGGAATAATGTTGGAACAATTATTACAATGGGATCAAGGTTTGTTCTTGTTTCTTAATCAAATGGGGTCTAACGGCTTCGATCCTTTTTGGATTTTATTAAGCAAAAGGGGAATGAATGTTGTGGTTTATCTTTTTTTAGTGATTCTTTATGGACGTAAATTTGGGTGGAAGCCCGCTTTATTCCTTTTGTTGATTAGTAGTGCGATGGTAGGTTTGACCGATCAAATAACAAACGGATTTAAGTATGGTTTTATGCGCTTACGCCCTTGTCACACCCTTGAACTTCAAGACCTGATGCGTATCGTTGATGGCTGCGGAGGAAAGTATAGTTTCTTTTCAGGGCATTCCTCCAATTCATTTGCACTTGCATTTTTATTTAGTTTGGTCTTCAAACGGATCAAATGGGTCATGCCAGTATTACTTACCCTAGCTGCTTTAATAGCCTACAGCAGAGTTTATTTAGGGGTTCATTTTCCCATAGACATTGTTTGTGGTGCTTTAGCCGGAATGCTTATTGCTGCTGTCGTTTATTCTTTGGTGAATAAACGATTGACCGAGGTACTTCCACCTTTCTAGTGCTTCTCTTTTAGCAACTCTGGATAGGCTTTTTGAAAGCGTCTTAAGCGTGGAATTGATACGTTTTGCACATAAGGGTTTCCAGGATTTAACTTTTCATAATCTTGGTGGTATTCTTCCGCATAGTAAAACTTTTCAAGGGCACTAACCTCTGTCACAATAGGCTTAGAGAAAATTTCTTTTTCTTCGAGTAGGGCAATGTAATTTTGTATGATTTCCCGTTCGCTATCGTTTTGATGAAAGGCAATGGATCGGTATTGAGAACCACGGTCTGGCCCTTGTCGATTATCAGTAGTTGGGTCATGTGAACCAAAGAATACCTGTACTAGGGTGCCAAAGGAAACGACATTCGGATCATAGATCACTTCAACAGCCTCGGCATGTCCTGTTTTTCCGGTGCCTATTTGATTGTAATTGGGGTTTTTGGTATGGCCTCCGGCATAGCCCGAATAGACTTCATGGACTCCATTCACACTTTCGTAAATGGCTTCTACACACCAAAAACAGCCTGAGGCGAAATAGGCTTTTTTTAAGCTTTCTTGTGGGTTTGAGGTGGGTTGCCAAACAATCGTTTCTCTGTCTAGGGGTTTGCTACTAGAAATACACGTTTGTAGACTAATTAAGCTAAGTAAGGTAAAAAGTACTTTCATTTTTTGCTTCTTTTTTTTGCGCTCTTTGCGCTTGGATTAAAGTCAATGCAACGATCGAGCCAAAATACTAAATCTTCTTCTAAATCGAATCCATCGGGATCGATAAAGACATAGCCTTTCATTGGTCGACCCGCAAAATCCATTGGATGACAGCCTTGCTTATCTGCATATTTTTGCGCTGCATTTTCCCCTATTCGCGCCATGAGTAAATCCATTTTTTTTGTTTTGTCAAAATGAATTCCACAGCACATTTTATCATTCACCATAAAAATACGACCACCCATCATGTTCTTGTCATAAAAGGATACTTTTCGAGCTGTTAGGTAATTTCGAATGCGCTCGGCTAAATATTCATCATAGGGCATGTTATGATGTATGATCAAAATTCATCATCCAATGGATGCCAAACTTGTCAGTTAGGGTTCCAAAGGTAGCATTCCAAAATTGCTTTTCGAGTGGCATGTCTATTTTACCTCCTTCAGCCAATTGTGCAAAGCTTTTTTCCATGAGTGTTAAGTCATCATAGTTGAGGCTAATGTGAATATTGGGATTTTTTGCAAGAGGCGCTTCGGCACTATCGGCAAACATGGCAATGGTTTCTCCATCAAACTGAAGTTCAGCGTGCACCACCCAATTTTTTTGTTCAGGGGTGTGTGGCATCGGACTATCTCCATAAGCCTTGATTTCTCCATGAGAAATGTCTAATGCTTCACAGTAAAAAAGTAAGGCTTCACGTGCTTGTCCGTTGAAAACAAAGTAGGGATGTAATATCATGATTTTTGGGTTTTGATTTTACAAAACAGAAAAAGACCATAAAATAAATATGGCGAAAGCAAGAGGATAAGAACGATGCATCCTCGTGCAGTTTGTTGTCCTACAACAGGATCAGCTACCCCTATTTCGTCGAATTTACTAAAAAAATCAATAAGTGCATGAATCAACATTAGGGGATAGATTCGTTTGGTTAAATAGAGGGTGGCTCCAAAGGCTAGTCCAATAAATGAAGCATAGGCGACTTGGGCAATCTCTCCATAGATTCCTTTGTTAAAATTCAACAAATGCAAGATACCAAAGAGTACTGCGCTGAGGATGATGGATTTTAAAACCGCAATTTTTCCTTCTCCAAAAAGTTCATCAGTTCATTTTGAACAAACCCACGCATGCATATTTCCTCAACAAAACCGATGGAAAGGCAATAGACCATTAGGATAAAAAGATGATGCACAGCATAGGTAGCAGTTGGATCCATTCCGGCTAGATTGATCAATATGGCATAGGTTAGGGGAAACACTAACCAGTGTAGTGCAAGAACATTTCTCCCTTTAAGTCCAAGAGCATGTTGATGCCCACCCATGGTTATCATCTTTAATGCAATCAATCCGACACAGCAATTGATCAGGGTTTTTGTGAGGTGTTTGTCAAAGTAGGGATCACCAGTATTGAAAAGGCTATCAAAAATTGCAATGCCATAGCTTTTAAAGAGCATTAGCATGGCCATTAAAAAAGCAATTCGATACAGGTGATTTTTCTTTGACATTATTCTTTTGTTATTCTTGTTGGGCGTTTTTGAAATTCACCACCACAATTGGGACATGTAGATTCTAAGATGTTTTCAACACAGTCTCGACAAAAGGTACATTCGAACGAACAAATCATGGCATCGGTACTTTCATTTGTAAAGGTTTTGTTACAGTGTTCGCAAAGATTTCGCATTTCTAGCATGACTTACTTTTTATGTTTTCGTATCCAATAGATACTTATTGGGGTTAAAATTAGTGTCGGTAACAACCAATAGACAAAAGGAGGGATTGTTGGCGGTAAAGCGGAGGCATTGACCACTAAAACCGCCGTTATAGTTGCTGTATATGCACCTACCATTCGACCAATATGCGTTTGGAGTCGATGTTTTTTGTCGAGATTTTTCCCTCGATAATTGATGAAGTCTTTGTAAACACCATACAAGCCAACTCCGCCAAATATAAGCATCACTACACCCATCGTATTTCCTTGAAAAAGGGAAATAATTCCCCAAAGAATGAAAATGTCTGCGAAGACAAACATACTAAGGGAGTACACCCAATCAATTAAGAGTGGTTTATCTTTGAGTGGTTTGCTGTAGCGATCTGCTGTTCCGACTAAATAAATAGTAAAAACTCCAATGATGAATAAAAATGGATTGGGTTTTAACTGGGACATAATTAAAGCACTTATACCTGTTAACATCATACTGACCACAAAAACGCGACCAGCTTTTCGATGAATTTCCCCCCCTTTTTTCATCAACATGTTGATGGTTCCAAAAAATAAAGAGATGCTCCCGGCGACGATATGGATACTTAATATTAGGGTGTAAATATATGACATTGTCTAGGGGATTATTTTAGTTCTGTAGTACTGTCTACCAATCCATGCATTATGGATGTCATCCCAAGTACTGTAGTGACGATGATCCGCAATTTCTGCCGTTGTAACCCCCCATGTAGCAGCACTAATTACTGTATTTTTTTTAGTGCAATTTATTGGAAGCTTGGCCGTGTGATAATTGACATAAAGAAAGAGAGTGTTCTTTCCAAAATCATGGGCAACTTCTTGAAAAAGAAGAGAAGAGGTTTGATGATCTGAATGATCATTAGGATTGAGTGCCCTATCAGTATCAGCCAAATGAAATTCAATTCTGTTCTCTTTTTGTTCCTTTTTAACGAGTTCTTTCAGTGTGTCGATGAGATCATCTTTATCAGCATAGACGGTAGTTCCATCGATGGTTTTTAATTGATGTATTTCTTCATAAAAAAGCTTTTCTAAGCTTTTACAGTCATGTAAATTATAGCCGTGACCTTGTCCGCTTCCATCTGGTAAACGCAACAAATAAAGAATGACATTTCGATAGACGTATCGGATAACGGAATGTCCATTCAAGATTTCTGTAGAGCGTTCCATTTCTGCACCTAGGTTTTTGCCGCTTCCGTAGGTGTTGGATAAAAAGCGTACTGCAGCCAAACTTCCTTCCTCACGGGCTTTGTAGTAAGCGTCATTTCCCATACCAGCACCTGCTTCTCCCGCTGTAGTGTGAATAATAACAGTGGTGTCTTCTGCTGATTTAATGCTTTCATAAACATTGGGGTTCATGAATAATTGCCAATCATCTTGATGGGCAGAAACAAAAAAACGTGTCGTTTGTGCATTGAGTGAGTAACAAATAAGGGCTATGAAAAAGAGTAAATAGGTAGGCATAGATAAGATTATTGCTATCAATATATTCATTTTTTTGATAATGCATATGAGTACTTTTTTTTTTAGCCTGAAAAACAATCCAATAAATCGAACACGGTTAAAAAACATTTGCCTTATTTTGCATAACAAAAGGGCTACACACAAGACTAATTAAGGCATTCTATTTAGATTTAGAAAAAAATGAAAAAAGGATTTATTGCAGGAAATTTTGATTTTCTTCACCCGGGTTATATTAAGTTGTTCAACGAATGCAAACAGAATTGTGATCATTTTACCATTCTTTTGCAGACCGACCCTTCTGTTGAACGACCAGAAAAACTCAAGCCTATTTTGACTGTTGAAGAGCGAATGGAACAATTGGCCTCCAACAGAAATGTAGATACTATTCTTATCTATACTTACGAAAAAGAGCTCGTAGAATTAATTAAAGCCAACGATTTTGGCATACGCTTTTTAGGAGACGACTATGTGGGCAAATCTTATACGGGCGATGATTTAGGCATTCCAGTTCATTACATCAGTAGAGGCCATGGGTGGAGTACTACAAAGTTCAAGCAACTCATCGCCGATAGTATCAATAGGTAAGTGGCTAATCTCTAGCTAAGTTTTGCTAAATAAAGTGCTACTCCGTCTTCGATGTTGGATAAGGTCACGGCATCAGCTACAGACAACACTTCTTTTTTAGCATTTGCCACGGCAACACCCGTTCCGACCTGTTCGAGTAAAGTAGTATCGTTAAAGTTGTCTCCAAAGGCAATTGCATTCTCCATGCTTATTGTTGGATACTTTTTTTGTAACAGTAGGCTAAGGGCCGAAGCCTTATCTTGACGCACATGACTCACTTCAATGTAGGTGTCCTTAGATCGATAGGCATTCACTTCATGGGCATGATTTTCTTTTAAAAGACGATAGAGTAGGTCAATCTCTTCTGCTTCTCCCATACACATAATTTTGTGAGCACTTATTTCTCGTGCTTTCCAATCCTTTATGGTAGTTGTTAAGGGCTGGATTTCTGGGTTTACTCTCGTGTTGTTGGCCTCTCGTTTGGCCCAGTAATCGTTCGCTGGAACGATCCATTCGTCCTTATGATATAGACTTAAATGAATGGAGGTATTGTCAACATAGGTTTGCATGCGTTCCAATAAGTGAAAAGGAACTTCTTGACTAAAGAGCGAACTATTTCCATCGATGATTAAACTACCATTGTAGGCAATCAACGGGTAATGCTCGCTGTTAAGTTGGGTTTGTAATTGTCGCATGGATTTGGGCATGCGCGAAGAAATTAAGATAATGGGGTAGTGCTCACTAAGCCGATGCATTTCGGCTAAAGTTCTTGTTGAGAGTGCACGATTTTTATCCAATAGTGTTCCGTCAATATCAGAACAAATGAGTTTGATGTTATGTTGTTTCATTTAGCGTAAAATTCACCCAAGCTTGTGCATAGGTTGTCCAAGCATAATTGCCCTTCGTTTTTTGTAGATTATTTTTAAAGCGTCGAATATTATCGTCATCGTAGAGCTGGGATATTCCTTCTGCGATAGCTTCTGAGTTGACTTCTGTTATGATTCCAGTAGTGTCATTCAGGATTGGTTCAGTTAATCCATCGTGCTTGGTAACGACTAGGGGCGTTTCAAAATGATAGGCTAGGGCGATTACCCCACTTTGGGTTGCTGTTTTATAGGGGAGCACTAGCCCGTCTGCCGCTGAAAAGTAATGAGCAGCTTCCTCAAGCGGTACAAAGCGATCGACGAAACGCACCTGCTTTTTTAGCCCTAGTGAATCGATCAACGAGCTGTATTTTTGTTTTTTCTCATAGCACTCTCCGACAATGAGTAGTTGTTTCTTAGGATGTTGTTTCATCGCTTTAAGGAGTAGGTCCAATCCCTTGTAGGGACGAATGAGACCAAAGAAAAGTAAATAGTTTTCCTTTGGATCGAGTTTTAGATACTGGCAAGCCTCTTCTCTAGTTTTTTTTTGGGGCAAGTCCATTGGAATGGGGTGTATCTTCCCCCATACAGGCTTTTTACTCAACTTGCTCAAGTTGTTTGAAATGGCAGTGGAAAGTGTCGTAAACGCATCCATTTGTTGCTCAAAACGCCTATTTAGAAAGCTGTCCCATATGTTAGACTCGTGGGGAACCCAATTATCCACCAAGGCGATTTTTTTAATATTATTGTTCAGCCTTTTGGCAATTCCATTCCAGCATGGGGCAAGCAATGGGGTCCAATAGCGAAAAAGCACCGCTTTGGGTTGTTTTTGGTTAATTGCTTTTGCAATAGTTCTCCATTGAAATGGATTGTAGCTGTGTATTTTTCTTACAATGGGAAGTGAGTGTAAGGGTTTTTCTTGACTAAACTGTGTTTTACCAGGAAAAAGCAAAGTGGGGTAGAGTTGGGTGAATGTCCAAAGTTCTACAGTGTATCCCAAATCGATTAAGGCTTTGGCAAAATGAGCTTGTGTATCGGCTATACCACCTCTGTAGGGATGAGCAGGACCAAGTAAAATAAAATCTACTGATGTTGATTCCCTCATTCTAGGAGGCAATTAAAGAGCGCTGGGGTAGGGATTGCGCCATCCACAATGTTGCAACTAATGTCAACACAAAATAGAGTGTAGAGGCACCAGCAAAAACAACATCGGTTGTCCAAATCGAAGCTTGTGTTGGGTGAAAGAAAATACACAGTCCAATCAACGAACGCACAATTTCAAAAACAAAAGCCCAACGATGTCCATCCATGAGCGATGTGAATCCAAAAATGGTGGTAAAGATGAGCACTGCAAAAGCCATTTGTGAAAAAAGATTCAGCGATCCAAAAGAAGATAGAAAAATGTAGATAAAAGCATTTAAACAAACAAAGTGAAAGATTGCCGTCAACTTATGTTTTAGGGTGTAGACCGGGGCATACTTTTCTAGAGCATAAACATTTGCAATGGTTTCTTTAGGAAAGCGTTTCGCCACATCTGCTGGACGCCAACCAGTAGGCATGAACCATAGTTTTAGCTTATCTCCCCAATTCTTAGCATACCACGCATCTTGTGTTAACCCCCATAGGTGTTGAAAATTAATCAGTATGGGGTTCCATGTTTGTACAGGTTTCAAGGTTCCATATACACAAGGAACATCGTCTAGTTCTTCTTGGAATGTTCCAAAGAGCCTATCCCATATGCAAAATATGGCGGATAAATTTTTATCTACATATGCTGGATTAATGGCATGGTGCACCCTATGTTGGGAAGGGGTAACCAAAATATATTCGATCCATCCTAATTTTCCAATATGTCGGGTGTGGTACCAAAATTGGCCAAACAAGTGCAAAGGTGCCAGTATAGTAATTATTTTATGCGGTACACCAAGGAAGGCAGCCGGTAGAAGGAATAAAGCCCCAAAACCAATGAGACTAGAAATACTTTGTCGGAGTGCGCAAGCTAAATTAAATTCTTCACTGCTATGATGTACAACATGTCGGTTCCAAAAAACATTGATTGAATGGTTAAGTCGGTGATTCCAATAGCTGGCAAAATCAATACATATAAAAGCAATAAAATATAAGAGAACACTCTCTTCCATGCTTATAAGGGCCAATTGATCGCGCAAAAAAGGATAGGAAATGATGATAATTCCAATACCGAGTAGGTCCTTAAGTAAATTGGTTGTCCCAGAACTTAAACTTGAAATGGTATCCATTAGGGTGTAGGTTTGTTTCTTTTTCCAAATCCCGTAAAGGATTTCAATAAGAACCAGCACCATAAAACTTGGAATGGCAATCAACAATATATTCGCGTACGTCTCCATATCCTACATAATTTATGGAAAGTTACGAATTAATTTTTTCCAACCAATACCCATTGACCACTCTTAATAAGTGGCTCGGCCTGCTTGAATTTCACTATTTTGCTTTCGCCTGTAACAGCATTTTTGATGTTGACTTGTTCGTTTCGTCCAATTTTAGGCAATTCACGTGTGATCGTCTCAACGGTTTGACGCTGTGGAGCGCTAGCTCCTGCACCAACAGCACGTTGTTTTGCCGCTAGCTCCTCCGTATTAAGAACATCGTCTTTAGAGGTTTTTAGATTGTCTTTTCTACCCGGACGTTTTGCTTCCTTGATGGAGGTGTCTTGAGAGGGTATACTTCCTTTTAACAAAAAGGAAATTACTTCTCTATTTAAACGACCAATCATGCCTTTGAATAATTCAAATGCCTCAAACTTATAAATCAACAATGGGTCTTTTTGCTCGTGAACAGCCAATTGAACGGATTGTTTTAATTCGTCCATTTTTCGCAGGTGATTCTTCCAAGCTTCATCAATTAGTGCCAGAGTAATGTTGCGTTCGAAGTCCTCAATCAGATGTTTCCCTTTTGTTTGGTAGGCTTTTTCTAATTGGGTAACGACATTGAGGGTTTTGTTTCCATCGGTAAATGGAACAACAATTTTCTCAAAAGTATTGCCTGGACGCTCATAGACATTTTTAATTACAGGAAATGTAAGCGTAGCATTGATTTCACCTTTTTGTTTGTAGTAGTTAAAGGTGGTTTCATACAATTTGTCGATCAGTTCACCCTCGGTCATGGCCTCAAACTCGTCTTGCAAGACTGGTGCAGTAATAGAGAATGTACTGATGATCTGGAATTCAAAGTTTTTGAAGTCGTTCGCCGCTTTGGTGTTTAATACAATGTCTTCACAGGTTTCGAACAGCATGTTAGCGATGTCAACCTTTAGACGATCCCCTTCCAAAGCGTGTTTTCTGCGTTTGTAGATTACTTCACGCTGTGCATTCATTACATCGTCATATTCCAACAAGCGTTTACGTACACCAAAGTTGTTTTCTTCTACTTTCTTTTGTGCCCGCTCAATGGACTTGGTCATCATGGAATGTTGAATCACTTCGCCTTCCTCAAGTCCCATACGGTCCATTACTTTGGCTACACGGTCTGAACCGAATAGGCGCATTAGGTTGTCTTCTAGAGAAACAAAGAATTGTGAGCTTCCAGGATCACCTTGACGTCCAGAACGACCTCTTAGCTGGCGGTCTACTCTTCGAGAATCATGGCGTTCTGTTCCTACTATAGCCAATCCTCCTGCTGCTTTAACTTGATCAGAGAGCTTTATATCGGTTCCACGTCCTGCCATGTTGGTGGCAATGGTAACCACTCCTGGATTTCCTGCCTCAGCAACGATATCAGCTTCTTTTTTGTGGAGTTTAGCATTTAGGACATTGTGTTTCACTTTGCGAATATTCAGCATTTTGCTGAGTAATTCGGAAATTTCAACAGAGGTAGTTCCAATCAATACGGGTCTTCCGGCTTGCGATAGTTTGGTCACCTCTTCAATGACAGCATTGTATTTTTCTCTTTTTGTTTTGTAGATTAAATCTTCTTCATCCTTTCGCGCAATTGGTCGATTGGTGGGGATTTCAACTACATCAAGTTTATAGATTTCCCACAATTCTCCTGCCTCAGTAACAGCAGTTCCCGTCATTCCGGTAAGCTTGTGGTACATGCGGAAATAGTTCTGAAGTGTAACGGTTGCAAATGTTTGCGTAGCTGCTTCAATTTTAACACTTTCCTTGGCTTCTATTGCTTGATGCAAGCCGTCTGAATAACGTCTTCCGTCCATGATACGACCTGTCTGTTCATCTACGATCATGACCTTGTTTTCCATCACCACATATTCAGTATCTTTTTCAAACAAGGTGTAGGCCTTGAACAGCTGGGTCATGGTGTGGATACGTTCGCTTTTAATCCCAAAGTCTTTAAAAAGGACTTCTTTTTCTGCAGCTTCTTTTTCAGGCGTTAATGCTAGATTTTCTATTTTGGCAATCTCGGTCCCTATATCGGGCAAAACAAAAAAGCTTTTGTCTTGTACACTTTCAGAAAGGTATTCTACCCCCTTATCAGTCAATTCAACTGAATTGTTCTTTTCGTCGATGACAAAAAACAATTCTGCGTCGATCACATGCATTTCACGATTGTTGTCCTGCATGTATTGGTTTTCCGTATTTTGAAGTAGTTGTTTCACACCTTCTTCACTAAGGAATTTGATGAGTGCTTTGTTTTTGGGCAAACCACGATAAACGCGCAACAATAGAATTCCTCCTTCTTCGGTATTTCCTTCGCCAATTTTCTTTTTAGCCTCTGCCAAAACAGTGGTTAACATGCTACGTTGTTTGCTGTATAAGTCAGCAACCTTGGGCTTTAATTCGTCAAATTCATGACGATCTCCCTCTGGGATGGGTCCAGAAATAATGAGCGGAGTACGCGCATCGTCTACCAAGACCGAATCAACTTCATCGACAATGGCAAAGTGATGCTTTCTTTGAACAAGATCCTCAGGTGTGTGAGACATGTTATCACGCAAATAATCAAAACCAAATTCATTATTTGTTCCATAGGTGATGTCGGCTAAATAGGCTTTTCTTCTCGCCTCGCTGTTCGGTTGGTGGTAATCAATACAATCAACACTTAGCCCATGAAATTCAAAGATGGGTGACATCCATGCGCTATCTCGTTTGGCCAAGTAATCATTTACTGTGACTAAATGAACTCCTTTACCCGAAAGTGCGTTGAGGTATACAGGTAGCGTTGCTACCAAGGTTTTTCCTTCTCCGGTTTGCATTTCCGCAATTTTACCCTGGTGCATGGCAATACCTCCAATGAGCTGAACGTCGTAGTGTACCATGTCCCAAAGAATAGCTTTTCCGGCTGCATCCCATTGATTGGCCCACACGGCTTTGTCTCCTTGAAGGCTAACATAATCTTTGTTTTGCGAAAGCGATCGATCGAACTCACTTGCAGTTACTTCAATGTTTACATTGTTTTTGAATCGCAAAGCAGTTTCTTTAACCACTGCAAAAGCTTCGGGTAGTATATCCAATAAAACTTCCTCTGTTTTCTCTAGGGCGTCTTTTTCGAGTTGATCGATAAGATTGTACAAGCGCTCACGCTCATCAATGTCCTCCAACGAAAGAATGGTTGCTTTGTGGTCTTCAATTTCGGCATCGAAATTAATTCTACCTTCTTTTATTTTGGTTTTGAAAGCAAGTGTTTTTGCCCTCAATTCGTCATGACTTAATTGTTCGAATTCTGCTTTGTAGCTTTTTATCTTGTCTACAAGGGGCAGGATGGACTTGAGGTCTTTCTTTGTTTTATCGCCAACAAAGGCTTTCAAGAGATTGTTTATAAAACTCATATTTCTATACAGGCATTTTCTACTCAAATGTAGTCAAAAAAAAAGCCTCAAAACGAGACTTTTATGATTTTGAAGTGTTAATATTCATCCTCGTTCCAAAGATAGTCTTCGTCAGAGGGGAAGTCTGGCCATATTTCTTCAATAGATTCATAGACATCTCCCTCATCTTCCATGGATTGAAGATTCTCTACAACCTCAAGAGGAGCTCCAGTTCGAATTGAAAAATCAATCAATTCATCTTTGGAGGCTGGCCAAGGTGCATCACTTAAATAAGAAGCTAATTCTAATGTCCAATACATGACTTTTTTTTTGCAAAAATACTTGTTTCAAGTTTCTGTGCAAGTTATTTCGCTATTTTCGACTCGGCTCCCATTTAATTTCTGGGAGATTGAGGTCTTGGGTGAATTTTCTTGAAAGGGTAAAAAAGTAATCTGACAAGCGATTTATGTAGAATATGACTGGCGAATCAACTGTCGTAAGTTCTTTTAATTCAGTGATATATCGTTCAGCTCGTCGGCATACGCAGCGGGCTAGGTGAGTTTGAGAGACCAAGGGATGTCCTCCGGGAATGACAAAATTCTTTAAGGGAGGGAGGGCATCGGTTATTTGGTCGATGTTTTGTTCCAACTTGCGAACATCAGCGGCATTTATTTTTTCAATTGAAAAAGTTTCACTGTCATTTGCCAATTGGGAACCAATGGTCATAAGATTTCGTTGAATATTGATGAGGTCATCCGCTAGATCATTTTCAGCATGGTCACGAATAGACCCTACCCAACTATTTAATTCATCGATGGTTCCGTAGGCTTTTATGCGAATGTCATGTTTTGGAACTCTTTTTCCTGAAAATAAGCTGGTGGTGCCGTCGTCACCGGTTTTGGTGTAAACTTTCATCTCTTGCATTTAATTTTTCTTTTTTTCTAACTTCATATTTCCTTCTAAATCCTTCTTTTGATTTTTTTTTCGGTGGATTGAAGAGATATGTTTTTATCAGGTAATACCCAATAATGAGCCCAACAACCGAAAGAATGGATTGATTCATAGCACAAAGCTACTATAAATGTTGGAGTTAAGCGGGCGAATGCAAATTAAAAGTAGCCTTGTCTTTCAGTCTTCCACTCAGCGCAATACACAACAAGAGAACAAAAAGAAAACCTGCCCAGCGTGCGAGATAATCCCCGTAAATGGTGTAAAATGTTAAATGATCGTTCAGGTCAACCATTCCCTTCAAAGCACCCTGCTCCTCATAGGCGAGTTGTTGAGTTATTTCTCCCTTAGCATTGATAAAGGCAGAAATACCCGTATTGGCAGATCGCGCTATATCACGTCGGTTTTCAATGGCGCGAAGCCGGGCATAACTAAGCAGTTGTTGATGACCTTGGGTATTTCCCCACCAGGCATCATTGGTGACGATACTTAGGAACTGTGCTCCATTGCGTACATATTCAGTAGTGTAAGCCCCATAAATAGATTCGTAACAAACCACTGGAGCAGTTTTGATTCCGCCTGAATTTGTAAAAACGGTACGGTAAGCTTGGGTTCCCCTAGTGGCAATGGTTCCACCAAAATCAAGTAAAAATTCTCCCATTAGAGGAGCCAAAAATGCCTTATAGGGCATGTATTCCACGCCTACGACTAATTTGGACTTGTGATATAATTGATCGGATTGATTTTTTTCAAATTGAAATACAGAATTGTAGATGTCATACCAACCTCCAGATCGAATTGCATTTGCGGTGGGTGAGGGGGCTTCTTTTGATGGTGGATACAAACGATAGGACTGAGCACCCGTTAGCAAGGAGAGGTTAGGATGTTTTTCATTAAAATTGATCAATGTTTGATAAAAAGGTTCCCTTTGATAGTTCGATAAATTTAAACCGCTCCCTTCATCTAAGAATCCTTCTGGTGTAAGGAGATAAGCGGTGTTGTTGGTTAAATAATCAGCACTAATCTCTTCAGCCATCCTGAGTAGTTTAGTGTTTGTCAATTGGTACTTTTCCTCATAAGGGTCGAGATTAGGTTGAAGCACAACTACTTCAACTTCTTTCGATGAAGGTGTATGGGATTGATACAAGACAAGGGAGATCGCAATGGGTATTCCAATCCACAATAGATTGGGAAGATATCCGCTAATCGCTGCCTTAAGATTTCTTTCTTTTTGGTAAATACGGAACCACTTAAGTCCGATCAAATTCAATAACAATACCCAGAGTGTTCCACCAAAAGCACCCGTATATTCATACCATTGAATCCATAAAATCGACTCAGAAAAGACATTACCTAAATTCAGCCATGGCCAGGAAAAATCCCAATTCAAATGAAACTTTTCAAAGGCGATCCAGAAAGAGATTAAAAATAAATGACTGGTAATTCTTGGGAGTCGTGTTAAGCTCCATCTAAAAACAGTAAAAATGATGGCATAAAAACTACTGTTGTAAATGATTGCAAATGCAGCGCCAAAAAGGGTGGAGTTATAGATCCACCAGGTGGTGATTACATTCCAAGTAAAAAAACCAATATAGCTGTAAAGAAAAACAGCCAGTCCTTTTCGCTTTGCAGAAGAGCCATTGATTTTTTCAACAAGAAAAAGCATGGGAATAAGGCCAAAAAAGGAAAGGAAGGCAAGGCCATAAGTTGGCCATGCTAGTGCCATTAAGCATCCGCTACTAAGGGAAAGGGCAAAGTATTGTTTCACGTTGAAAAAAATATTGATCCACAACAAAGAAAGGGAAAAAGTATTTTGTTTCAACATTTTTAAACTTGATAAAAATTGTAAATTGGTTGAAAAAATAAGATATGCTTAGGAAGGCAATTCCACACCTATTTACTTCATTCAATTTATTATGCGGATGCTTGGCTACATTTTTTGCATTTTCGCATCAGTTTAACGCAGCACTACTTTTTCTTGCCCTGGGGGTTTTCTTTGATTTTTTTGATGGCTTTTTTGCACGTTTATTAGGATTAGAAAGCGCTTTGGGAGTCCAGTTAGACTCTCTAGCAGATTTGATTACAAGTGGATTAGCACCCGGAGTACTGATGTATCAGTTGTTTGTTTTAGCTGGCGTAAAAAATATTGACTATGCTTTTTCATTCTTTCCCGATTTCACCTTTGTGTTTTCAATAGCGCCTCTGGCAGTCTTGGGCTATAGCATCACCCTTGGTGCTGCCTTTCGCTTAGCTAAGTTTAATTTGATTACCGACCCATTGCCTTACTTTAAAGGCCTTCCGGCACCGGCAAATGCGCTAATGATAATGGGATTGCCACTGATTTTTCGTCATCCACAATTAGCGGATTATGCAGCTTTTTTGATGCATCCAATAAGTTTAAGTGCCTATTGTTTAATCTCTGTCTTCTTGATGAATATTCACTGGAAAATGTTTTCGCTAAAATTTACTGGAGGAATGATGTCACTTTTTTTTCCAGTCCTTTTGTTGATGGCAGCTACCGGTTTGTTTTTACTCTATGGGTTGGCTTCTCTTACAGGAATAATCATTATTTACATCCTTTTGAGCGCGATCAAATCCTTGGTTAAAATTTGATCTTCTTTTTACGTAATTCGAAGTTTTGACCGAGATAAACCTTACGGACCATTTCGTCTTGTGCGAGTTCTTCTGGACTTCCTGCTTTTAAGATCTTCCCTTCAAACATTAAATAAGTTTTATCGGTTATCGCCAGGGTCTCTTGTACATTGTGATCGGTGATTAAGATACCAATGTTTTTATTCTTAAGATGGGCTATGATGCGCTGGATGTCTTCTACCGCAACGGGGTCTACCCCAGCAAATGGCTCGTCTAGCAAAACAAATTTTGGACTAGTGGCCAAAGCACGCGCAATTTCTGTACGTCTTCGCTCTCCTCCCGAGAGAAGATCGCCACGGTTTTTTCGAATATGGTTTAAGCCAAACTCCTCTAACAATTCCTCCATTTTTTCCAACTGTGCTTTTTTGCTCAAATTGGTGAGTTGTAGCACACTTAAAATATTGTCCTCAACACTAAGTTTTCTAAATACAGAAGCTTCCTGAGCGAGGTAACCAATTCCGTTTTGTGCCCGCTGATACATGGGGTAAGTAGTGATTTCTTCATCGTCCAAAAAGATGGACCCATCGTTGGGTTTTACCAATCCAACAATCATGTAAAATGAGGTTGTTTTTCCGGCTCCATTTGGCCCCAAAAGGCCGACAATTTCTCCTTGATTTACTTCTAGTGAAATCCCACTGACCACTTTTCGGCCGCGATATGATTTTTCAATTTTTTCTGCGCGTAGTTGCATCTTATTGTTCGTTTTGTTCTAAAGCTTCCCAGTATTCGAAAGCTCTACGTAAATGAGGAATGACAATTGTTCCGCCCACTAATGTAGCAATTTCAAGGCTTTCTATAACAGCTGCCTTCGAAACCTTGTTCTGATAACATTCTTCTAGATGATAACGTACACAATCGTCACAGCGTAAAACGGCAGAAGCGACCAAACCCATCAGCTCTTTAGTTCCTTTGTCTAAGGTTCCTGGCTGGTAGGTATTTGCATCAAGATTAAAAATGCGTTTGATGATTTTTGAATTTTCATTCAACAGCTTTTCGTTCATTTTTGAACGATAGGCATTAAATTCTTCGACGAGCTTACTCATTGTTTTTTTGTTGACGTTTATGTACAATTTTAGATATCAAAATACTGACCTCATAGAGAATCAAAATTGGAATGGTTACAATGATTTGACTGGCAATATCAGGTGGGGTAATAATGGCTGAAATACTTAAAACAATTACAATGGCGAACTTCCTGTTATTGCGTAAAAAATGGGGTGTTATCAAACCAATTTTTGTCAAGAAATACATTAAAATTGGCAGTTCGAATATAAAGCCAGAGGACAAGACAGCAGCACGTAATAATCCGATGTAGCTGTCAAGGTCAAAGTCGTTAAAAACCTCATTACTTACTGTGTAACTTCCCAAAAAGTTAATTGACAAAGGAGTAACGATATAGTACCCAAAAAGAACTCCAAGAAAAAATAAAACCGATGCAATAAAAATAAATCCACGCGCGTTCTTGCGTTCACTGGCATGTAAGCCCGGGCGAATGAAACGCCAAAATTCTAGGAGTACGTATGGGAATGCGATAATAAAACCCGCCGTAATTGAGGTCCATAAGTGCGCAGAGAATTGTCCTGAAACTGCCCTGCTTTGAATCCGGAAGGGGAGTTCTTGTATGCAAAAGCTTGTGCCTTGTCCCATCCATTTTGAAATGTTGCAGAAAAGCTCATAGGTCCAAAAATCTGCTTTTTTTGGGCCAAATATAAGGGTATCAAAAATGAAGTCCTTGGCAATAAAGGCTATCGTTGCTATAATAATGACAGCAAGTGAAGAGCGAATTAAATGCCATCGTAATTCTTCTAGGTGATCTAAAAAAGACATTTCGTTTTCTACGCTCATTGGTTGATTTCTTGTTGAACAATATTATACGCACAAAATAAACCCGCAAAATCTAGTCTGTAATGTAGTGAGGTGGTTTTTTTGTCCTCAAGTATTTTGACGCGATTTGGCAATTCTTCGAATATTTTGTGTGGAAAATCCTGTACTTAATGTTATATTTATGGATACAAATGTAAAATATTTGATCTAAAGCACTCCACTCTTTAATGCAATTAACAGAAGAATTAAAAAAACATTTTGGCTTTTCGACCTTCAAAGGCTTGCAAGAGGAGGTCATCAAAAACGTTTTAGCGCGTAAAAACAGTTTTGTTCTTATGCCCACCGGAGGTGGGAAATCTTTGTGTTATCAATTGCCCGGTTTAATGAGTGATGGGACAGCCATTGTAGTATCTCCACTTATTGCCTTGATGAAAAATCAAGTAGATACCATTCGTGGGATATCTCAGCATGAAGGAGTAGCTCATGTATTAAACTCTTCTTTGACAAAAACGGCCATTGAAAAGGTGAAGCAAGACATCAGAGAGGGGATTACCAAACTTTTATTTGTTGCACCAGAATCTTTAACCAAACAAGAAACATTGAGTTTTTTAAAGGAAAGCAACATTTCTTTTCTCGCTATAGACGAAGCACATTGTATTTCTGAATGGGGGCATGATTTTCGACCAGATTACCGCAACCTTAGGTATATGCTCGAGCAAATTGATCAAGATCTCCCCGTAATTGCGCTCACGGCTACGGCTACTCCCAAAGTGCAAGAGGACATCATTAAAAACTTACAAATAACGGATGCAAAGGTCTTTAAAGCCTCATTCAATCGTCCAAATCTATATTACGAAATTCGTTCAAAAACAGAAGATGTTGAAGCGGATATCATTAAATTCATAAAAGAGAGAAAGGGTAAATCAGGTATCATTTACTGCCTGTCACGAAAAAAAGTAGAGCAATTGGCCCAAACCCTTCAGGTAAATGACATCAATGCAATTCCATATCACGCCGGTTTGGATGCTAAAACGCGTGCTAAAAACCAAGATGCCTTCCTGAAAGAAGAATGTGATGTTGTGGTGGCCACCATAGCGTTTGGAATGGGGATTGATAAACCCGATGTGCGTTTTGTCATTCACCATGATATCCCTAAAAGCATTGAAAGTTATTATCAAGAAACTGGTCGAGCCGGTCGCGATGGAGGAGAGGGACACTGTCTTGCTTTTTATGCCTACAAAGACATTGAGAAATTAGAAAAGTTCATGTCAGGTAAACCGGTAGCTGAACAAGAAATTGGACTTGCCTTGCTGAACGAAATGGTGGCTTATGCAGAAACGTCTATTTCAAGAAGGAAATTTATTTTGCATTATTTCGGAGAAACTTTCGACAGCGAAACAGGTGATGAAGGTAAAATGGATGACAACGTTCGTTTTCCTAAATCAAAAGTAGAGGCTAAGGAAGAGTTGAGTTTATTGCTTCAGGCCATAGACAAAACAAGAGAACAGTTCAAGGCCAAGGAAGTTGTTAAAACGTTGATTGGTCAACAGAATGCCATCATAAACAGTCATCATACCGCACAGTTACCCATTTTTGGTAAAGGAAAGGATAAAAACGAGGCCTATTGGATGGCGTTAATTCGTCAAGCCAATGTCGCAGGATTTGTAACAAAAGACATCGAAACTTATGGGGTGATTCGTGTAACCAAGAAAGGGAATGCTTTTCAAGACTCACCAGTGTCGTTTATGATGACAGAGGATCATAGTTACACCTATAAAGCAAAACAGGCACCATCGATTCAGAAAGAGGTTGTTACTGACCTTGTTCTAAAGCAAGCATTGGTTCGCTTAAGAAAACAAGTCGCCGATCAATATGAAGTTCCTCCCTACACTGTTTTTCAGGAAAGTTCGATCAATGACATGACCTTGAAGTATCCCATCAATATGAATGAACTTAAAAACATTCATGGTGTTGGAGAAGGGAAGGCGAGGAAATACGGAAGCCCTTTCCTAACATTGATTCAAGATTATGTCAATGAAAATGACATTACACGACCAGATGATTTAATTGTGAAAAGTACAGGTGCAAATTCTGGGTTGAAGCTATACATGATTCAGAATGTTGATCGAAAACTTCCGCTTGATGACATAGCTTCTGCTAAAGGAATGAATATGGCAAATTTTATCAGCGAAATGGAGACGATTGTTTATGCGGGAACTAAATTGGATATCAGTTATTGGATCGATGAAATCTTGGACGAGGATCAGCAAGAAGAATTACATGAATACTTTATGGAAGCCGAGTCAGATGACATCAAACACGCCCTTGAAGAGTTTGATGGAGATATAGAAGAAGAGGATATTCGTTTGTTTCGTATCAAATTCATCAATGATGTAGCAAATTAATTGCTGAAAAACTCTTTTGAATCCCTTATCTTTGCCGTCTAAATACAAAAAAATGCAGGACGGCTTATACGCAAAATTCACTACCTCCAAAGGAGAAATAATTGTTTCACTAACCCATGACAAAACCCCAGGTACAGTTGGGAACTTCGTTGGTTTGGCAGAAGGGACACAAGAGAACAAAGAAAAATCAGCTGGAACACCTTACTACGATGGTTTAAATTTCCATCGTGTTATTCCAGATTTTATGATCCAAGGGGGATGCCCTCAAGGTTCTGGAATGGGAGGCCCCGGTTACCAATTTGCAGACGAGTTTCATCCTGAACTACGTCACGATAAGGCCGGTGTATTGTCCATGGCAAATGCTGGGCCAGGAACAAACGGAAGTCAGTTTTTTATTACCCACGGCGCAACACCATGGTTAGACGACAAGCATACCGTTTTTGGTTTTGTGCAAGAAGGACAAGCAGTGGTAGATGCCATTGCTCAAGGGGACGCTTTAGAAAAATTAGAAATTCTTCGTGTAGGGTCTGAGGCTGAGGCTTTTGATGCCGGAGCTTCTTACAACAGTCTTGAAGCAGAGTTGCGCAAGCGCATGGAAGAAGAAAAAGCAAAACAAGCCAAGGCGTTAGAAGGAATTACTCAAGGGTATACCCAAACAGCCAGTGGTTTATTTTACCATATAGATGCAGAAGGCCCAGGCGATAAACCTGCCAAGGGGAACAGTGTTAAAGTGCATTACAAAGGAGAACTTCTCGATGGTACGGTCTTTGATTCATCATTTAAACGCAACGAACCCATTGAATTTAGTTTGGGTGTTGGTCAAGTTATTCCGGGCTGGGATGAAGGTATCGCCTTGTTGAATAAAGGAGCGAAAGCTACCTTTATTATTCCTTCTGATTTAGCTTATGGAGCTGCTGGAGCTGGTGGGGTAATCCCTCCAAATGCAACCCTTAAATTTGTGGTTGAGTTGGTCGATTTTAAATAAAAAAATCAGTAGGTTCATTTCCTGCTTTCCACTTTATATTACACCCTATGCTTGGATATTGTTTATCTGAGATAGGGTGTTTTTTTAGCATTGAATCGAGCGCTTGCTGTAAGTCTTCTCCGTTTGTTGAAACAGGATTTCCTGGGCGCGATCTATCATATCTTCCTCGATAAACCAAACTGTCTTTTGCATCCAAAACAAAAAAGTCGGGTGTGCATGCGGCATCATAGGATTTGGCAATCGACTGATCTTCATCATATAAATAAGAAAATGAAAAGTCTTTTTCTAGGGCTAATTCGCGCATGAGCTTTGGATTATCTGCCGGATAGTTTTCAATATCATTACTTGAAATTGCAATGGTATTGATTCCTTTTTTCTGGTATTCTTTTGCAAAAGAAACGAAGTGGTCGATTAGATATACAACATATGGGCAATGATTGCACATAAAAACAATGACGCTCCCGTTTTCTCCTTTGAGTTGGTCGAGCGATTCTGTATTTCCATTCACTACATTGGGGAGGCTAAATTCTGGGGCTTTAGTGCCCAGAGGTAACATCTTTGATTCTGTTAAGGCCATGTTTTTTTTTAAAGCTAAAATTATGTAATTTGAAGAAATAATATATTTAAATCATGAAAACAATGCAAGATTGGCTTGACGCCTATGCCGTAAGTCACCAAAACAAAACCAATAAGGCTATACATTTTGTTTGTGTGCCTTTGATCGTTTTTTCAGTAGTAGGATTAATCATGTCTATTCCAAATGGGCTATTGAAAGAATTATTGGGCACTAGTTCTGATGCAATCGCTAATTGGGCTGTCGTTTTACTGGGGCCTATAATGTTTTTTTATTTACGCCTCTCCATCAAGATGGGAGTGTTAATTTTGGGGTTCTTGGCCCTATGTATATTTGGTAATGCGCAATTGGCTTCCTTTTTCTCATTGTGGCAAGTTTCCCTCGGAATTTTTGTTGTTGCTTGGATTGGGCAGTTTTATGGACATAAATTAGAAGGGGAAAAACCTTCTTTTTTTGATGACTTAAAATTTTTACTGATTGGTCCTGCGTGGATTTTAGATGACATCTTTTTTAAGAAGTAAGCATGTTGGATTTTGATAATTTTGAGCAAGTGGATTTCCGGGTTGGAACTGTCCTTGAGGTAAATGAATTTCCTGAGGCCAAAAAACCTGCTTTACAATTGACTATTGATTTTGGTCATTTAGGCATCTTAAAATCTTCCGCTCAAATTACCACCACCTATTCCATAACTGAGCTTATTGGACGTCAGGTAGTCGCAGTAATTAATTTTCCAGTAAAAATTATCGCAAATTTTAAAAGTCAATGCCTTGTGTTGGGTGCAACGCAAGGCAATGATGTTTTTTTGCTTTCTCCTCAAGCAAGCTTGACCAATGGTCAGGTTGTTCGCTAACTACATAAAGTCTGCATAAAAGAGCATATTTGCATACAGCTGTTGAGTCCCCAACCAGAAGGCACGGAAGTTAGTGTTGTCTGTCATTAGCAGTATAGAACCTCTTCCCATTGATTTCACTTTAAACGGAACAGAGCCTTTTAATAATTCGAGTTGCTCCTCTGAGATATAGCCGCTTAACAACGGATTCTTAGTATATTGAATTGGATTGTCATAGCTGTTTTCTTCTGGATTCATGAAGATTTTTGAATTTCTAAAAAGGGCAAGGTTGGCATCTTCAATCCCAAAATTAATGGGATGAGATCGGTCGATTGTTGTTTTGAAAATGGCTCCTCCAATGGCTTGCGCTCCCTTAAATTTTCCCTGATTTACAAATGATACATCCTTTGCAATCAATTCGGTTGTTCTAAATTCCTCTTCTATGATTCCCTGTTTGTTTGCCCATTTGATGGCATCGCGGTAGGCGATTAAGTGCCCCCCATTTTTCATCCATGCCTTGATGTTATCCGTGGCTTTATTTAAAAGACTTCCGTTGTAACTCGGCAAAACTATGTGGGTATAGTTGTTGAGGTCAATTCGAGCGATGGATTTAACATCAATTTTTGTCACGGGCATTTGGTATTGGGTATCCATCAGGTGCCAAATTTCTCCCGCATCATAACTTCTAACCCCATCGCCTACCAAAAGGGCGACTTTCGGCATTTTTATGGTTTCGAAATTGCGTGATCCTAAATCAATTCCAACCGTTAGTCCTGTGCTAACGCTGTGAATGTTGAGTTGTGCTTCTTTGGCAACTGTTTTCATCAGACGATGTAGTGCGTCGGGTTCAATGGACTGGTTCGCTACCGGGACCATCAGGGTTCCATAGTCATAGGATTTTCCCTCTAGCGATAAAGCTTGCATACTTACTTTTACTCTTACACCAGCAGACAACAATGCATGAATTGCTTTTGGTGTGTAGTATCCATGCCCTTCAAATAAGTAGGCATAGGGAGCTTTAGTAACTTCTTTGGTAGATGGACGAACAAAAGAAGTTAATTCTTCTCCTGCATAATTCATGTCTTTAATACGTGTTGCATTTAAATCGAAAGCGTGGGGTAAAGTCCATGCTGACACATCGTAAAAGAGGCTATCCTGAAAAGTTGTTTGTTCATTGAAAATCGCTTGAATCAAGCGCTGCTTTTTTTGTTGGAGGGGAACGACAAAGCTATTGTCAATCGCATAGCGATCGCCCTTCTTTTGAAGTGGCTTTTTTAGGCGATGAATTTTTATTTTATGTCGTAGCAATATTTCTGCTAAACGATGAGAAGTTGCCGCATCTTTTTGATTGCCAAAAACAATGGCTTTGTCTTTCATTTTTGCGGCTTCTGTACGTGCATTCTGGTAAAAATCGCGTTGAAAATTTAGCAAGTCTATACGAAGGGCATTGGCAGCTTTCAATGTAGAGAGTGCTGCCGTAAACTGATTGCGGATGGTGAATGGAAAGGTGAGTAGTCCATTGGCAGTTTCTTGCGCATGCCCTCTAGAGCTTGCCTGTTCAAACAAAATACCGATACTCCCATTGACATCAGGATAGGTAGAACCTTTGCCGTAATAGAAATCATCATAGTCTTCTTCGGTATAATAGAGTGAACCAATCGCGTTGAGGGCTTCCTCGTGAAATTTTCCAATGGCTGCGGTAAGTTCTTGATTTTTTTTAGGGGTTAGCGGATTTACACGAGATTGAATTCCTGGTTGAAAGAAAAAGGTTTCGTTGGTACCCATTTCATGGTGGTCAGTGAGTACGTTAGGTAACCAATCGGTGAAACTAGCAATGCGTGCTTTGGATTCATTTAGTTGAACAGGTAGCCAGTCACGGTTCATGTCAAACCAATAATGATTGGTCCGTCCACGTGGCCAAGCTTCATTGTATTCACGATCATTAGAATCTGACACTATGTTTTGTGCTTTGTGTGTATTGGCCCATTGTGAAAAACGCTGCAGTCCATCTGGATTGAAGCTTGGGTCAAAAAGGATGATAGTATTGTCTAGCATTTCGAGCACTTCTGGGCTTTGCGAGGCAGCTAAGTGATAAGCGACCAATAAACCAGCATTGGCACCACTGGGCTCATTACCATGAATCGAAAACCCTTGATAAACGACTACTGGCATATCTTCTGTATTTAGGTTTTGACCATCGGCTTCACTCAATTGGATGTGCGCTGCTTTAATGGCCTCTAACTTAGAATGATTTTTCGGGCTTGTGATGGTTAGCAAATGCAGTGGGCGATCCTCATAAGTCAGTCCCCGATGTTCGATGCTTATTCTATCTGAGGCGGCTGCTAGCGTCCGCATATATTCTGAAAGCTTATCATGACTTACATGCCATTTGCCAACAGGGTGACCGATAACTTCAGCAGGAGTAGGAATTTCTGTGCTGTAGTTTTGGCTTTCCGGAAGAAAATAGGAATGGTCTTGTTGTGCTGAGATTAATTGTACGCCTAGGAGCAAAAAGGCAAAAGAGAGTAACTGTTTCATCGTGTTGTTTTTGATGATTCCAATGTAAAAAAAAACCGCTTCACAGGGAAACGGTTTTATATATTTTTGGGCTAAATTTAAATGTCCTCGAAGTTTAAATCGGTGAAGCTTCGGGAGTTGCTTTGCGCATCAGATAAGTGCTCGTTTTTATCTCCAGTATAGTTTTTCTGGTGGCGTTCACTGATGACTTCATCTCCACGCTCTTGAATAATGAAATCCATCATGTCTGCAAGAGTCTCTTTGAATTCAGCAAAATCTTCTTTGTACAGGTAGATTTTATGCTTCTTGTAGTAATAGGTTCCGTCTTCGTTGGTAAATTTTTTACTTTCGGTAATTGTGAGGTAATAATCGCTCGCTTTCGTTTCTCTTACATCAAAAAAATACGTCCGTCTTCCAGCACGGAGTACTTTTGAGTAAATCTCTTCCTGTGATAATTCCATCTAGTTTGTTCAATTTTGGTTAAAAAACGCTAAACTGTTTAGTGTTTTATGTCAATTCATAGTAAATCTCCAAAAAAATATTAAACAAAACAAATTATTCAACAGTTTGCTCTTGTTGTTTTTGGACAAGCTTCAAATAATGACCGTCTAGCTTTACCAATTCGTCATGGGTGCCTTGCTGGATTATTCTACCCTCTTCAAGTACAATAATTTTATCAGCTTGTTTCACTGAAGAAATTCTGTGACTCACAATACAACTTGTTTTGTGTTCACTCACTCTGTTTAAACTGGATAAAATTTGTTCTTCTGTATCTGCGTCAACGGCAGATAAGCAGTCGTCAAACAAAAGGACCTTTGGGTCTTTGATTAAAGCCCGCGCAATTGAGATACGTTGTATTTGCCCTCCAGATAGTGTTACTCCACGTTCCCCTAAAAGGGTTTGGTAACCATGGGTAAATTGTGCTATGTTTTCAGCTACTGCAGCTTCTGTGGCGGCTTGTTCTATCACTTTCATGCTTGCGTCTGCATTTCCAAAGCGAATATTTTCTTCGATACTTTCTGAAAAAAGGAAGGGATTTTGAGGGACATAGCCCATGGCATCACGGAGTTCTTTTAGAGGGTAATTGCGAATATCTTCTCGATCGATAAAGATTTTTCCGCTGCTAGGATCATACAAACGGGCAATTAATTCCAGAAGGGTAGTTTTTCCGGCCCCCGTTTTTCCTATGATTCCAAGGGTTTCTCCAGGGTTGATTGTGAAAGAGATCTCTTTCAAAGCTTTTATACCAGTGTCTGGATAGGTGAACGAGACATTGTCAAATACAATTTTGGCTTCTTTAATGTTGGCAGAAGATGCTCCATCCATGATGGAAGGTTCTTGCCCTAAAAAAGCATTTATGCGTTTTTGTGATGCCTCTGCTTGTTGAACAATAGAGGTGACCCACCCCACAGTTGCAACCGGCCATGTAAGCATGTTAACATAGATGATGAATTCGGCCAACACACCTATTTCAATTATTCCTGCGATGTATTGTTTTCCACCAACATAAATCACAAGCAGGTTACTGAATCCAATGAGAAGAATCATGAGTGGGAAAAACCATGCCTGAATTTTGGCTAAAGCAACATTTTGATTTTTACTCTCTTCGGACAAGTCGGCAAAATTTTGTTCTATACGTGGTGCAATATTATAGGACTTTATGATGGCGATTCCACTGAAGGCTTCTTGTGAAAAACTTGATAGTTTTGCCAGTGTTTCTTGAACTTTTGTGCTGCGAATATTGATTGCTCGACTCAACTTATAGATCGTGAGCGATAAAATGGGGAGTGGAAGCAATGTGTAAAAGGTGAGGCTAGGCGCTATATTGACCATGTAGCTAATTACTATGATAAATAATGCTATGGTATTGATGCTGTACATGATCGCAGGACCAAAGTACATGCGAACCTTACTTACATCTTCACTAATTCTACTCATCAAATCCCCCGTCCTGTTTTTTTTGTAGAAGGTGCTGCACAACAATTGATAGTGTTGGTAGATTTCATTTTTTAGATCAAACTCGATATAACGGGAAACATTGATGATGGTTTGTCGCATCAAAAAAGTAAAAAAGCCCGAAATGAATGAAGCTGCTACAATCAGGGCAATATTGGTCAACAAAACTGCCTGGATTTCATCGGTATTAGATTGACCTGAACTAATGTATTGTTCAATAGCCGTCATCGAATTCCCTACAAGGCGCGGGGTAAAGAGCGAAAAAATTCGAGCAATAATGGTGATTAAAATCCCCAACAGCAATTTTCCGCGGTAGGTGTAAAGGTATTTGTTAAGGTATTGTAGTTCCTTCATAATTGATTGCGTAAAGGTAATCAAATGAAAACGATCTGTTTGGGTTTTTGCTCCCTCAGATCGGAATAATTAGGATTCACTCAACGTCTTATGGTTAAGCGCTAAAAAAGCTAATAAATGCAACAATAAAAAAAGAGAGTATCAACAAAAAGAAAAAAATAAAATCAATTCATTTCCATTGGAAAGCACTATTTTTGTACTTCAATTTAAAGCTCTTTATACATGTTAACTCGTCGTCAAATACGTGTGAAAGTAATGCAAGCTGTATATGCTCATTACAATGGTAACCACCAATCGCTCAAAGAAGGGGGAGCATCGGTGAAAAAAAGTTGCCTGGACATGGTTAACCTCTACACCACCAATCTTGCATTGTTCAAAGCGCTTTGGGATTACAGTGTTGCCCAACACAAAATTCAATCCCAAGATCGTAAAAGTGATAATCCCATCAATGAAGATTATCCATTCATAACAAACATAGCTCCATTGGCTTTGATCGCAAAGCACCCTTTTTTAGCCCAAAAAATTGAATCCAATAAGCTCAGTATTTGGGATTTGGAGTTTGATTATGTACGCCTGCTATTTGATTCCATTACAACCCATCCATTGTGCTTAGATCTCAAGGCAAAAGAGCAGCCAAGTTTCAAAGTCCAGCAAAAGTTTTTGGTAAAACTTTTTAAAGATGTCATTGCTCCAGATGAGCGTTTGTTTGGTTTTATCGAAGACTTAAACATGCAATGGGTCGATGACCTACCTGTGGTCAATACATATCTTTTGAAGCAATTGCGTAAATTACGCGAGGAGGATATGTCTTCCTTGGTGTTTCCTGATTTGTCTCAAAAACAAGAAGACATTGATTTTGGTGTTGCACTCTTTGAAAAAGTAATTGTCAATGAGGAAAGTCTGCAAAAAGAGTTTGATGGCAAAACCCCCAATTGGGATCCTGAACGCATTGCTACGCTCGATGGTATTTTGATTAAAATTGCCATTGCAGAGTTGATTTATTTTAAAGAAATTCCTCCAAAAGTAACCCTCAATGAATATCTAGAAATTGCCAAAGAATACTCAACGCCAAAAAGTAATCAGTTCATCAATGGTGTTCTCGACAGCTTGGTCAAAGAGTATTCGACAAATGACCGATTGAATAAAGAAGGTAGAGGGCTTTTGGAATAATTTTTTTACATTTGTGTCGGAAAAAAATACCTTATAACATGAAAAAATATTTAGCAATTACTTTAGCCGCTGTAGCGTTAACATTTACTGCTTGTGGTGAGAGTACAGAAAAGAAAGCTGCAGCAACTACATCTGCAGTAGAAGCGTCTTCAGCGAAAGCTGTTTCAAACGCACCAGTAATGACGTTTGACAAAACCATTCACGATTTTGGAAACATTCAAGAAGGAGAGCGTGTAGAGACATTATTTACATTTACTAACACAGGGAAATCTGATTTAGTTATTGTAGATGCACGTGGTAGCTGTGGATGTACAGTTCCTGAGTATCCGAAAAACACGCCCATTGCACCAGGTGCTTCTGCGCAAATCCGTGTTAGTTTTGACTCAAGTAACAAGCCTAACTTACAGCAAAAAACTGTTACTATTTCTGCCAATACAGATTCTGGTCGTGAGACTATCCGTATCAAAGCAATGGTACAAGCTGACCCAGTAAAAGAACAACAACGTCAAGCTGCAGCTGCTGCACGCTTACAGCAAAACAACTAGTCCATGGATCAATTACCCTTTTTATTACTAATGTTGGTGGTGTTTGTGTTTTTCATCATCCTACCACAACAGCGTCGACAAAAGAAAGAGAAGAACTTTATGAAAGCCCTCTCGAAAGGCGATCGTGTAATTACAAAAAGTGGTATGCATGGAAAAATTGCTGAACTGAATGATAAGGACGATACTTGTGTAGTAGAGACTTTGGCAGGTAAAATCAAAATGGAACGCTCTGCGATTTCATTAGAGATGAGTGCCAAGCTCAGTACAAAAGTTAAAAAGTAAATCATTCTCGTTTTCGATAACCTTAAAAACCAACTCGCTTCCGAGTTGGTTTTTTTATTTTTGTAAAAACTCATTCGATGTATAACAGACTCGTTAAACCCATTTTGTTTTTATTTGATCCTGAAAAAGTGCACTACTTCTCTTTTTTCATGATCAAAGTACTTTCAGCCATTCCAGGGGTATCTTCCCTTATTCGTGGCTTATATCAAGTAAAGCACCCCGCTTTGGAACGGGAAGTATTTGGACTGAAATTTCCCAATCCAGTTGGACTCGCTGCGGGTTTTGACAAAAATGCTGTGCTCTACAAGCAACTTTCCAACTTTGGTTTTGGTTTTATTGAAATTGGAACCTTAACCCCGAAAGGACAGCCCGGGAATCCCAAAAAACGCCTCTTTCGATTAAAAGAAGACCAAGCCATCATCAACCGTATGGGTTTCAATAATGAAGGTGTAGACGATGCTGTAAAGCGCTTAAAAAAGAATAAAAACGTATTGATTGGAGGGAACATTGGGAAAAACAAAGTTACCCCCAATGAGGAAGCTGTAAACGATTACATCTATTGTTTCAATGCATTGTTTGATCATGTAGATTATTTTGTGGTAAACGTAAGTTCTCCCAATACGCCTAATCTACGAGCTTTACAAGATAAGGAGCCTTTAAAGCATCTGTTAGCAACCCTAAAGAACTTAAACGACAAAAAAGAAAATCCTAAGCCCATCCTCCTTAAAATTGCTCCAGACCTGACCAATGAGCAGTTGACCGATATTGTGGATATAGTGACCACGGTAAATATTGATGGTGTTATCGCCACAAATACGACCCTAAGCAGAGACGGACTTCAATCAGCCCACAAAACAGAGGCTGGAGGTCTCAGTGGAAAACCGCTCACTAAACGCAGTACAGAAGTCATTCGTTTCTTGGTAAAAGAAAGTAAGAATGCCTTTCCAATCATAGGCGTAGGGGGGATTCATACCCCTGAAGATGCCCTAGAAAAACTCGATGCTGGAGCCGCTTTGGTCCAGCTATATACCGGTTTTGTCTACGAAGGCCCAGCAGCAGTGCGGAACATTAATCGTGCTTTGCTAAAGCGAAACCGTTAAACATATTCCTTTGCATTGAGAAGCTACGAAGTGACCCCTTGCCCATTGCGAAGGAGCGAAGCGACTGAAGCAATCTAAGGTAACACTAGATCTATTCAAGTGCGCGCGTTTGTAGCACCTGCTGTTTCTTCAAAGCATAAAAAATCCCTTTAACCAAGGTCAAAGGGATTTAGCGTAATGATTACTGAACTCTGTTTTAGTCAAAATAACTCAAGGAGTCGTTTGGATTAATCGTCAAGAGGGTTTCGTAAATCAAGCGAATCACATTTTCTACATCTTCTTTTTGCACCATTTCCACAGTGGTGTGCATATAGCGCAACGGAAGGGAAATCAGTGCTGATGGAATTCCACCGTTGCTGTAAGCAAAAGCATCCGTGTCTGTACCGGTCACACGTGAAGAAGCCAAGCGTTGAAAAGGAATCTCGTTCTTTTCAGCGGTTTCAACAATGCGTTCACGAATGATGTTGTGCACTGCTGGTGCATAAGAAATAACGGGTCCATCGCCAATTTTGGTATGCCCTTCTTCTTTCTTGTTGATCATGGGTGTTGTGGTATCATGACAAACATCCGTCACTATAGCAATATCTGGATTCAAACGTTGGGTAATCATTTCTGCTCCACGTAAACCCACCTCTTCTTGAACTGAATTGGTAATGTATAGCCCGAAAGGGAGTGTTTTTTTGTTTTCGTGTAAAAGACGTGCAACTTCCGCAATCATGAATCCACCTGCGCGGTTGTCGATGGCACGACACACAAATTTGTTGTTGTTTAAAATTTGAAATTGGTCGGGGTAGGTAATCACACAGCCTACATGTACGCCCATCTCGGCTACTTCAGCCTTGTCTTTTGCACCTATATCAATGAAGATGTTGTCTAGTTTCGGCACTTCTTCCTTTCCGTTTTTACGGGTATGTATCGCTGGCCAACCAAACACTCCTTTAACCAAGCCTTTTTTGGTGTGTATGTTTACCCATTTTGAGGGAGCTATTTGATGGTCACTTCCTCCATTGCGGATGACATAGATTAAGCCTTCATCTGTAATATAATTCACATACCACGAAATCTCATCAGAGTGTCCCTCAATCACCACCTTAAAGGGGGCATCAGGATTGATTACCCCAACGGCTGTTCCGTAGGTATCTGTGATAAAGCTATCTACATAGGGGCGGAGGTAGTCCATCCATATTTTTTGTCCTTCCGCTTCGTAACCTGTAGGGGAGGCGTTGTTGAGATATTTTTCTAAAAACTGAATCGATTCGTCATTGAGTACCTGCATAGTTCATTTTTAAATTGAACAGCTAATTTAACATTATCTCCTAAATAATTGACTGCCCAACTCGCTTTATCTTTTTATCTTTGAAAGATGAAAAATAGACTTTATTTGGTTCTGTTGCTTTTCTTTTCTGTCCTGGTTGTTGCCCAAGATTTTGAAGAGAATGCTCTTGTAATGATAGAAGGGGATAGTCTTCCTAGTTACGGGATTCCATTGAAAGAAGTCGTCGTTTTTCAACCCTTGCGTTTCAAGGACAGAGAAGAATTGAATCGTTATCTAATCCTCCGCCGTCGAGTATTGCGCGTATACCCTTATGCGAAATTAGCGGCAGAACGACTTACAGTACTCAATGAACGTCTCGATCAGATTGATTCTAAACGAGGAAAGAAAAAATACATGAAGCGCCTCGAAGACTTTGTCTACAAAGAATTCGAAGAGGAGTTAAAAAAGCTATCCAAGTCTCAGGGGAAAATACTGATTCGCTTGGTACATCGACAAACCGGAAGTACTACCTATGATTTGGTGAAAGAGTTGCGCAATGGATGGAAAGCTTTTTTTTATCAAACAACTGCTTCTTTGTTTAGCCTCTCCCTCAAAGAAGAATATGATCCAGCTGAGCTGTTAGAGGACTACCTTATAGAAGACATTCTTCAGCGTGCTTTTGCCGACCAGTATTTAATTGAGCAACCTCCGGCGGTGGAGTATGACTTAAACGCCCTTTACCAGAATTGGAAAGACAAAGCCAAATAGTCTTTTCAACTTTTTTTTAAAATAATTCAGATTTTTTTTTATCTTGTAAGTTGCTAGAAACTAGGGTGTCAAATGATGCGTTTTTCTAAAGGATAAAAAAACTCAAAACATTTTTAGGAAGTGTGTTGTGTAATGAAAAAAAGCGTTCTATATTTGCACCCGCTAAGGGGTTAAAGCTTTAGCAAAACGATCTTTGAAAAATTAGAAATTGACAGCGTGTATCATAGATACATGAAGAATAAAACCATTTTGAGACAATCAATTTACTTTAGTTGTAGACAAATTAAAACAAACTACAACGAAGA
>JAKMEK010000089.1 GCA_022425945.1 Flavobacteriaceae bacterium | reverse complement strand
TACGATTACTGCTCAAACCGCATCGGCTACCCTTGTTGAGGAGAATGAAATGATTAACCGATTACGGGAACTAACACAACAACAAAAGGAGCTTTTAAAAGAGCGTAAAGAAATTCTTAAAAGTCTTCGTGAGGAATTCAAACAATCTCTTTCTGATGAACAGCATCAGTTGTTAAAGAACGATTCGATGAGTAAAAAAGAGCGTCGTAAAAAATTCATTGAATCCCTAAGTGAACGCCAAAAAGAAACTTATCGTGAAATGCGAAAAGGGGTACAAGACTCCCGTGGGAAATACCATCAAAGTTTATCGAAAGCGCAAAAAGATAAAATCGGTAAACATCGGGCTAAAAAGCAAAAAAACTCCAAAGGTGCAAAAGGACATAGAAAGCACAAAAAGCACAAAGAGCAAAAAGAAAACATGGAGCACAATGATCACAAAGAGCATCAGCAGCGCTAAGTGACTACAGGGCGTTGTTCATCGTAATTGTCAATTTCGTTTTCTAAGATAATTTCTTTCAAGCGCTGAACCGTCCAATAAATATCTTCAAAGCCTACGTACAAAGGTGCAATTCCCAAACGAATGTATTTGTTGGGTCTAAAATCGGATATGATTTTTGTCCCTTCTTCTTTCCCATACAATAAACACTGGCAAATCCGCCACGATGCTTGGTGTGAAATCGTGATGTGTGAGCCGCGTTGGTTTACATCTATTGGGCTTTCAAGACGAAATCCCAAAGGGATTAGTTCCTCCTGAACGAGCGCCACCAAAAAAGAGGTCAAGGCTTCGCTTTTTACTCGGATGGTTTGAATTCCGGCTTCTAGTGTTATGTCAAGACCAGTTTCTAGAGCAGCAAGCGAGAGTATGGCAGGTGTCCCAGCATCAAATTTATCAATTCCTTCAGCAGCCTCGTACTTAGGTGAGAAGTCAAAGGGGCGACGATGACCAAACCAACCTTGTATGGGGGTAGCAAGATGTGAAATGAGCTTCTCAGATACATATAAAAAAGAGGGTGCTCCTGGTCCACCGTTGAGGTATTTATAGGTACAACCAATCGCAGCAAGGGTATTGGTTGTTTTAAAATCAATGTTTACTGCACCAACAGCATGACTTAAGTCCCAGACAATGATGCTATGGTGCTCTGCTGCGTACTTGTTCAATTCGCGCATGGGGTAACAGTAAGCACTTTTGTAGCTTACCAAGCTCAGACAAACGATTCCAGGTGTTTGTTGGATCTGTTTTTTCAATAATTTAAGCTCAGCATTCAAATCGGATACATACTCCACACAAACGGGTTGAGCTAAATTCAATTGCTTAGCTATTCCTTCAAGAATGTAATTATCTGTTGGAAAATTGAGTGAATCGGTCAGGAGGTTTTTGGGGTATTGCCCAGACTGAACAAGGGCGTGAATGAGCTTGTATAAGTTTACAGAAGTAGATTCACCAACAGTAATTTCTGACGGAAATGCATTGAGTAGCAGTGCAAGTTTTTGGGCTATTCGTTTGGGTAGGGCCAGCCAATGTTCATTCCAACTGCCAATGAGTTTTTCTCCCCATTGCTCCTCGATGAGTTGAGAAATGACGGTTTTGGTTTTCAACGGAAGTTTTCCGAGTGAATTTCCATCCAAATAGATTTCATTTTCATTATGCGCAAAAAGCGAACTGTAATGTGCAAGGGGATCATCGCAGTCTTTTGCTATGGCGAGCGTTTTGTTATTCATTTCCTTGAACATTAAAAAAGGGCAATACTTTTGAAACCCAACGTGTGTACATTAAGGCGCTTGGATGCAAGCCGTCACTAGCCAAAAGTTCTGACGCATTAAATGCTAGACGTGAGATTGGGGTGATGTTATAATAGGCGATGTTACGTTGCCTGCATTGATGCTCAATCACTGCATTGAAAGCATCGATCTCAGCACCAATCTCTTCTCTGTTTCTGTTCGAAGCAAAGGGCGTAACACCCCAATCAGGAATCGATAGTACAAATACATGATCACTTTTGTTTCCACTGAACTCAACCGCTTTTTCCAGTAATTGAATAAATTCGTCCTCGAAATTTTCTATACTCCTGCCGCGGTATTGGTTGTTTACCCCAATTAGGAGAGAGACGTAGTCGTAGTTTGTTGTTAATTGAGCTTCATTGATTCCACTCATCAACTCGTCTGTTGTCCAACCCGTTTTGGCAATGATGCGCGGATCTTCCATTGGAATTCCTTTTTCATTTAGTGCTGTAGCTAGTTGAACGGGCCAGCGATCTTGAAGTTCGACACTTTGTCCAATGGTATAGCTATCGCCCAATGCTAGGTAGCTAGTTGCACTTCTAAGAGAAGTGTTTTCGAGTTTTGCGTGATTGTTTTGACATCCTAAAAGAATGCATAAGCCAAAAAGTAGAATGAGTTTTTGCGTGGAATATTTCCTGATCATTTGAAGGTAATTTAAAAACCGCCCTTGCGTTTAGGGGATCGTTGTGTTGGCCATTTCATTTGCTTACCAGAGCGCTTGCTGATGGGCAATACACTTTTTTCTCTCGAAGTGGTTTCGGCATCCTCAGCGGCCATATAAGCCAGCACTGCAGTGAGGATAGCATTGTTGCGCACATCGTCAAAAACGATTTTGTCGTAGGTGTCTCTGTTGGTGTGCCAGGTGTAGTTCCAATAGGACCAACTCAATGAGCTTAAACTAAAAGCAGGGGCCCCAGCTGCGACAAAGGAAGCGTAATCTGATCCACCACCTCCGGGAGTCCCTGGGAAATTTGTTTCGATGTGTTGGGTGATGTTTTTCGGAACGTAATGCAACCATCGACCCAAATAGTCGTAGGCATGAAGGAAACCTTGTCCAGAGATCTTGACCACTCGACCCGTACCATTATCTTGGTTAAACACGGCCTGAACATTCTCTACGATGTTCGGATGATCTTCAACAAAAGCTCTTGAACCATTGAGTCCTTGTTCTTCACTTCCCCAATGTCCCACCAAAATGGTTCTTTTTGGATTGGGATATACTTTTTTGAGAATACGCATTGCTTCCATCATTACCAACGAGCCTGTTCCGTTGTCTGTTGCTCCGGTTCCGCCATCCCATGAGTCAAAGTGAGCTGAAAGAATAATGTACTCTTCTGGTTTTTCGGTTCCTTTAATTTCAGCGATGGTGTTGAATGTAGGCACTTCGCCCAATTCTTTGGATTGGGCCACAATGGTGAGTTTAGGTTTTTCACCTCGTGCTGCTAAACGGTATACCATAGAATAGTCTTCCAATTCTAAATCTACGGTAGGAATTTTTTTGGTTCTTGCGCTAAATATTTTGCTCACCCCAAAGCCTTTTGACCAGTAAGAACTTATGATTCCGGCAGCACCTGCTTTTTCAAGTGCCCGGTGAATGGTTCTTGAGGTATAGCCTGTATTGCGCATATTTTCCCGCCATGCTTTATTGGCAGCTGTTCGCTCCTTTTTCATTTTTTCAAACGATTCTTCGGTGGCAAATTCCTCCCAATTGTAGTCGGGCCTCCCTGTTGCTTCTAATTTTGAGACCATGACTAATTTTCCTTTCACAGCGGGGAGCCAATTCGCAAAAGCGATTGAGTCTTTAACTATGGGCAATACAACAACTTCTGCAGTAACCCCTTTTTTGGAGGTAGAAGGATTCCAGGCCAATTGCGTGCCCTTTAAACTTTGTATTCTTGGAGAAATCAAATCAATATGGGTGATGCCCCTTTCCCAACCTCGCCAATTGCCATAGGATTCATTGCGTGCAGGAATGCCCCATTTTGCATATGTGTTTACGGCCCAATCATGGGCTTGTTTCATTTGGGGTGTTCCTACCAATCTGGGCCCAATACCGTCCATTAATTCCTGGCCCAATTGTTCTAGTTGGGAATGTTCATTGGCTTCTTGTACAATTTGATCAATGATGTTTTGGTCTTGAGCATTGATTGTTAGGCTAATTAAACTAAATGCGAAGCATAGATACAGTTGATGTTTTCTCATGATTTTTTTAATCTTTTCTAAAGATAATTAAAACACTTCAAAACTAAGATCGATCAGGTTTAAAAACGTTGACTGGTTTTTAATCATATTTAAGTTCGAGTAATCCGTCAGCTATCGGTTTTGTATCTTTGAAAAAAGATCAGCTTGGAAGAGAACGAAGTTTGTTGGGGGAGTTGCGCAGAATGCAAGGGTGTTGGCAAGATTAGAAGAAGACTTCGCAAAAGCATTCGCATTCGCTATCAACGCGAATTGAATCAGTTCGAAGCCTCTAATAGGTCTGGTGAACCGCCCATCCGTCCTATAGCCCCCCTTGAAAAATGCACGAAATGTGATGGTTCTGGTTTAACGGTTGTCGCAGAAAGCCCACATCCAGACAAAGCGCAGTACCCACATATCGCTATTATTGGAGGTGGTATTGGTGGTATTGCCTTAGGAGTAGCTTGTCTTCATCGTAGAATCCCTTTTTCGCTCTATGAGCGAGATCAAAGCTTCAATGCCAGGTCGCAGGGCTATGGGTTGACACTTCAGCAAGCCAGTGCTGCCATGAAGGGATTGGGCATTCCCTCTCTGGTAGAGGGCATCGTTTCTACCAAACATATTGTGCATACAATAGATGGTAAAGTCATTGGGGAGTGGGGAATGCGCAAATGGCTAGCTACTGATACCAAGAATAAGCTCAAGAAAAGCAACATCCATATTGCCCGTCAATCCTTGCGATGGACACTATTAAATCAATTGGGCGGGGATGATGTAATTCATTGGGGCCACAATTTGGTGGATTATAAGAAGCAGGGGGAAAAGAGCGGGCAGCTTTCGTTTGAGGTTAATGGAAAAATAAAACATGTTGAGGTAGATCTAGTTGTTGGCGCTGACGGCATTCGTTCAAGCTTGCGTAATCAAATTATTGGAGAAAAGATTTCTCCGCTGAATTATTTAGGTTTTATCGTAATATTGGGTATCTGTTCCTTGGAGGCACTAAATGGAGTGACAAGTTCTTTACTCGACGGTGCAACGGTATTCCAAACAGCGAATGGAAATGAACGCATTTACATGATGCCTTATGCCAAAAATAAGATAATGTGGCAATTGAGCTTTCCTATGGATGAACCGCAAGCAAAGGCGCTCAGTAGGCAAGGAGCAAAGGCACTGAAAGAATCAGCTGTTATCCGAACAGCCTGGCATTTGCCCATTCCACATATAGTTGCAGCCACCGAGGAGCATTTAGTGTCGGGCTATCCTGTCTATGACCGGACCTTACTTCAACCCGAATTTATGCACCATGTAAAACAGGCAACCCTAATTGGCGACGCAGCTCATCCCATGAGCCCATTCAAAGGACAGGGAGCTAATCAGGCAATACTCGATGCCTTAGCATTGGCTCGAGCAATTACAAAAGGGTGTAATGTTCGGTCAAATTGGCGACAAAAGGGAATAAGGTCAGCGGTATTGAATGACTTTGAATTAGAAATGATCACGCGAACAAATTCAAAGGTAAAGGAGTCTGCCGCCGCGGCTCAGTTGTTACATTCTGAAGCAGTTCTGCTGGAGCGGAATGCGCCAAGGGGACGATCCCTTTAACCTCAGTCAATTAATTCCTTTAGGTTTGTCAATAATTTATTCATGAAGAGTCGAGCATAGGGGAATCGCAGTACATTGTTTAGAGTGCTGTTCTTTCTTAATTGATTTAAATCATATAATTTGATAGATTTTCCTCAAATGCCTTTGATTAGTCCTGCCTATGCAGGCGCTGAAGGTGATCAATTGTTTTCAATCCATTCACGAAGTCAATGGGCTAATATGGACATGAGTCCACGAACCTTGTCCATGGTATATTCTGTTGCAAGGAAAAAGAATGTTGGTCTTGGTCTGTCTGTTGTTTCTGATGAGTTGTTTATTGAAAAGCAAACCTTAGTGGCACTAGATTTCTCATACAAGTTAAAGTTGAGTAATGATTCTAAGTTGTATCTAGGGTTGAAAGGAAATATTAATTCTTTTAGTGCCGATACCTCTGGTTTAATCGCCTATTCAACTGCAGAAGATCCTGCAAAAAGAAATCTAAGTAGGGTAACGCCCAACATAGGAATTGGGGTTTTGTATATTCACAAGCAGTATTGGTTTTCGCTATCCTCTCCTCGCTTATTTCAGTCCAAACGAGATGCTGAAATTAATGTTTTGACACAGAACCGTATTCACTTTTATTTAGGTGTAGGAGCTCAGTTCAAGCTGAATGAAACAGCGTTTTTAGAGCCTCAAGTTTTATTGCGAAGTACGCAGGGGATGCCCCTAGTTGCAGAAGGTATTGTCTGGGGGAATTATAAAGAAAAATTCAGATTGGAACTTGGGTTTAGGTCTTCGTCGGTAAGATCATTTAAGTTCAATGTAAATGAAAATAAAACCATTGCATTGTCATATGCCTATGATGAATACAGAAACGACATCTTGTCGGGAATGCAATTGAATGCACATGAAATTGAAATACGCATTGGGTTTAACGTCAAAGTAGCAATCAGAAGAGTTGATTTAGGTCGACTCCAACGCAGTAGATGATGAAATTAACTGATTTTGATCAGTTGACTTTCCCTTCCAAGAAGTGCTTTTCAATGCTAAAGTAAAGGCGTTTTTATATTTTAATAAGTCACAGTACCATAAAAATTGGTCAACCAGTTTTTATTCGCTACTTTTAAATGGATAGAAAATTCATTTAAGGGCAAATAAAATCATGACAAATCAATTTAGCTTATCTCGGAAAACAGCACTTGTCACCGGATGTAAAAGAGGCATTGGGAAGGCCATGGCAATTGCCATGGCTGAGGCTGGTGCTGAGGTTATTGGCGTTAGTGCTTCTCTAGAGCTTACAGGAAGTGAGGTAGGAGAAGCAATTCATCAATTGGGTGGGAAATTCACTCCCTATCAATGTGATTTTAACGACCGTGAAGCACTCTATGCTTTTGTTAAAAAGCTAAAAGCTGAACATCCCCAAATTGATATTTTGGTAAACAATGCAGGTACAATAAAGCGTTCTCCTGCGATTGATCACGAAGATGCATTCTGGGATGAGGTGATTGAAGTAAATCAAACAGCCCCTTTTATTCTATCACGAGAATTAGGGAAAGAGATGGTTAAACGCAACGACGGAAAGATTGTTTTCATCGCATCTTTACTCAGTTTTCAGGGGGGAATTACGGTTCCGAGTTATACAGCCAGTAAGGGAGCTATAGCTCAAATGACAAAGGCCTTTTCAAATGAATGGGCAGCCAAAGGGGTCAATGTTAATGCCATTGCTCCAGGTTATATCACTACAGACAATACCAAAGCATTGCAAGAAGACCCAAAACGTTCAGTAGATATTTTGGCACGTATTCCAGCCAACCGATGGGGAAAACCAGAGAATTTTGCAGGACCAATTGTTTTCTTGTGTTCTGCGGCTTCAGACTATATGCATGGTAGTGTGATTACAGTAGATGGAGGTTGGATGGCACGTTAAGTATAAATTTTTAGAACAATCAAATGAAATATAACCTAAATCAATTCTTTTTATACGCCTTTGTTGCTTTGATCTTTGCCTGTACCCCACAAAAGGATCGTATACTGGTGTCCACAATTGATGAACTCAATAGGGCCATAGATAAGGCCCAACAGGGAACAACAATTGTACTGGCCAACGGGACGTGGAGCGATATTCAAATTAAGTTTTATGGTCAGGGTTCGGAAAAATCTCCGATTAAGCTTGTGGCAGAAACACCGGGGAAAGTTTTCTTAGAAGGACAATCCAACCTTCATCTAGGAGGGAAGTATTTGGTGGTAGATGGCCTCTATTTTCGTGCTGGCTATTCCCCTCACAAAGGGATCATTCGATATAAAATAGGGAAGGATAGTACCGCTTTTCACAGTCGGGTAACCAATACTGTCATCGATGGCTTTACTCGGCCCAATCGATGGGAAAACGATCGATGGATAGAACTATATGGGCAATACAATCAATTTGATCACAATTATATTGCTGGTAAATCGAATGATGGCGCTACCTTCATGGTTTACCATGATGGAAATGAGCACACCGACAGCCATCATCAAATTGTAGACAACTACTTTGGACCACGACCCCGAAAAGGAGGGCCAAGGGGGGAGACCTTGCGTTTGGGAGGCAGTGAAACCTCCATGACGCCTGGTAAGGTGACGGTAGCAAATAATTTTTTTGATCGTTGTAATGGTGAAGTCGAAATAGTGTCTGATAAAACCAATTTTAACCGCTTTGTCAACAATGTCTTCTATAAATGTGAAGGTTCTTTGGTGATGCGTCATGGAAATTATACCACCGTTGATGGAAACATGTTTATAGGCGATGACGATTCCAATTTCTATGGTGGCATTCGTGTGGTAAGCACTGGGCATTGGATCACAAACAACTATTTCTACAAAATTAGCGGAGAAGAATTTAGAAGCCCTTTAGCGCTTATGAATGGTATCCCAAAAACCCCTTTGAACCGTTATAAGCAAGTCACAGATGTCGTTATTGCTCACAACACTTGGGTAAATTGTACTGCTCCTATTCAGGTTGGTATTGGGCAAAACAATGCAAGTAAAGATGTTTTGCCACTGAGTGAAATTCGTTCTGCTCCGCCAATTCGATCCGTTTTTGCAAATAACATTATTTACGCTACGAATCCTCGTTCAATCCCTCTTGTGAATCACGATGATATTAGCGGGATTCAATTTAAAAACAATTTCTTTTCCAATAGAGTTAATTCCTCAGTTGAATATCCTCAATTCACTCAAAAGGAGATACCAATGGAGCAAATAAACGATTGGTTGTACGTTCCAACTCAAGAGGGGAATGAGCTACTCCAAGATTATCATAGCGGATTCCGTTTTGATCTGATCAACAAGGATATCTTTGGCAGTAATAGAGCCAAGAATAACCGTATTGGTGCAGTAACTAATTCGTTAAAAGCCAGAGGATTTAAAATTGATAAATCGCTTTATGGGCCGACATGGTTTTCTCCAGAAGTAAAAAAGAGCCCACCAACGGTTCACCGAGTGAATGCTACAGAGGGAGCTTTGCAAACAGCACTTCGTTTAGCAAATTCAGGAGATACTATCGAACTTACAGATAATCAGTATTCATTTGGTAGCCCTCTTGTGATTGATAAAGAAATAAGCATCAGATCAGCGGCGGAGCGCAAACCCATATTGATCTATACAGGAGAGCAAGGAACTCCTGCATTTGAGTTACACCCCCATGGGCGTTTAGCCCTAGTGAGGCTCAGCCTTCAGGGGAATGGACAGCAAATCGCTTTTGCTCCTCGAGAAAAAAACATGTCGGCTGCATACAAGTTGTTTGTAAAAGAGAGTGTGGTAGAAAATTTTGAGCATATTTTGTTGGCGAGTAGAGGCTCCTTTGCCGATTCTATTGGGGTCCACAAGACCAAGTTTAACAAGATGAAAAATGGCTTTGTGCTGGCTGCAGATCAAAAAGGGGACTACAACGCTGAGATGTTTACCATTTCATCCTCTTCTTTTGAAAATATAAAACAAAATGTAATTCATTTTTATCGAGGCGGATACGACGAGTCCACCATTGGAGGTGTCTTAACCATTCGAAACACTCGTTTTGCAAATAGTGGACAAACGGAAAAAAGTGGAATTTTACTTAAGACCCCTGGAATTATAAATGTTTTTTTGGAAGGGAACAGTTTTGTGAACAATCCAGTGCGAAGGGTTGCGGTTTTGTGGGGAGCGAAAAATAACCAACATCAAGAAAATACGCTCATTGCTTCAGGAGAAATTGAAGTTCAAGAGCAGCAATCCCTGGAGATTTTGTATTGATAAAGTTAAAGAATAATGTTAGTTTCTGGCATAGATTATGAAATGATGTAATAAGTTTTTTACTTGATGCAATAAGCATCTCACTCGAATGATTCCTCCTTTTTAATCATTTCTCAAATTGTTCATGTGTTTGTCCAAACAATGAATAAGTATA
>JAKMEK010000060.1 GCA_022425945.1 Flavobacteriaceae bacterium | reverse complement strand
GCACCAATACACAAGAGGGCAAAAGTTACAGCAAGAACTCTTCCAAGCTTGGCAAATCCACGCTCTTCCAATCCTTTTGTTAAATAGTACATTGGACCTCCATATACAGTTCCATCTTCTCCAATGTCGCGATATTTTACACCAAGGGTACATTCCACAAACTTTGTCGACATCCCAATGAGACCACAAAGAATCATCCAGAAGGTAGCTCCAGGTCCACCAACTGCAATGGCCAATGCAACTCCTGCAATGTTTCCATTTCCAACAGTTCCAGAAACTGCCGTAGCTAAGGCTTGAAAATGACTTACCTCTCCTTCCTCTCCTTCGCCTTCATGCTCATCTATTTCATCATACTTTCCCCTTACAGTATTGATGGCCATCGGGAAACGTTTAACATTGATAAACCCAAAATAAACCGTGAAAAACAATGCTCCACCAACCAATAGGAAGATAATTGTTGGAATCTCAGTTCCAGGGAAATTGTGAAGAACTACGGCACCCCACCAGTTAGCGATGGGTGTAAAAGCTTCATTAATACGATCATCGATGCCTTGTTCTTGGGCAAACAAGGGGGCAGATAATAGAAAAAATAGTGCAGAAAATATATGTTTAATTTTAGAATGCATTTGGTTGATTTAGATTATTCTCACCGAATATCCTAAAATAATTGCTAATAACAAACTCTCACCTACATTGTTTTCACAAATCAAACACGGAGCTGCGTTTGGTATAGATCAAATCTTTTAACTTTAACCAAAATGCTAGGGTGAGGTACATGACAAAACCACCAACAAGCGTTGCAAAAGAAGCATAGATAAAAAACAAACGAACACTTTTCACCTTCATCCCTAACCCATCTGCGAGGCGCGTGCAAACAGCAAAACCGTTTTGTTCAAACCAATGGCGGAAATTTCTAGGCATCTATTGGGTGATTGATTAAGTGAACTTCTATAGCACAAAGTAAACATTTTTTCGCGTCACAATAGTTGTTTTTTAATTGAATTAAGCCCTGTGAGTCCAATGCAATTTCGAATTTAGCTACTAAGTCAACAAAACCATCTAGTAAGCGATTTTTTTCTGGCTTCATCCTTCTAATAATATCGATGGTTTTCTCCGAAGGGTCATTCCCTTTATTTTTTTCATGACAAAAGTATAAGGGAATCAGAGTGTTGATCTTTAGCAGCTCAATGAAAGAGGCGGATAGTTTTTTTGATCGCTGTTTAGAGGTCTTATTGAAACTGTAGTGTGTTTCCCAGAAAAGAGAGACTCCGCTTTTTGTCAACCAGCTTGTCTCCACCCCCTTGGGGAGTGAAAATACGGCCAAAAAGCTGAACCGAAGAGGCATATAGCTGTGCCAATTGTGCCCAGCGTAGTGTAGGGAAATTGTGAGGTCGCAAACGCGGGAAATGAAAGCTTACTTGCGGAGGCGTAGGAAGCGAGTGCTTAACCCTTATGTACGAAAAACGTTCCCATAAAAAGCGCCATAAGGGAGAAGCAGTTTGGGCAGAAATCAAACCTGCCTGACCTAAAAACAGTGCCTCCACATCCTTTACCTCTTCTCTGAGTTTTCTCAGTGCACCAAAAGGAATGCTTTTTGCAACCGAAAAAAAAGCTGCCCCATTGATATTCAAACCAAAATTCCGCGCTAACAAAACAAATAATACAGCCTCCCAATCGTTTTGAGTTTCTTCTAAAAGGAGTTGTATACGTGTTGCTTTTTCCGATAAACGGTCAATGTACAGACGCTCTTTCCATAGGTTTAACACTTCCTGTGGCACCTTTGAAAATTGGTCCTCGCAGGGAATAAAAGATTGTTTTTGCTTGAAGTAATGCGATAATTTCGCAACCAAATCTGGAGAGATAATTGTGGAAAGCACCAAAGTAGGAAGTAAAGTACCATTGGCCAAACACACTTCAATGTCATCTTCCCAAACCACGTGTAAAACGGTGCTGTCATAAGCTTTATCGAGCTGGTGTTGATGCCGATACCAATCAGAAGATTTTAGGTGGATTTCAACAGAACCCACCCAGCGGAGTTTTCCAATTTTCAACTCGGCTTGCAAAAAGTCTGGCCCATCATGTTGATTGTGAAAACCTGGCCGAATCACTTCAATGGATTCATTTTGGGAGGTTCGCAATGTCGCTAGTGGAAATTTCTGATGCTTCCACACATAGTGAAGGAAGTCTTCTTTCATCGATTTGGGGAAATAAAATTACTCGACGACTTCTCCTGTCCACCCTAAAATTCCACCCACTAAATTGTAGGTTGCTGCAACACCCAGCTGATCTAAAACCTGACAAGCTTGTGCACTTCTGGCCCCAGAGCGGCAATACACAAAATACTCTTTGTCTTTGTCAAGGGTTTGCACTTCTTCCATAAATGCTTGTGGCTGTCGAATATCGATCATACGAGCATTTGGGATATGGATAGCATCAAATTCTTCTTCAGAGCGTACATCCAACAAAACCGAATTGGCTGTTTTTAGCCGTGTTTCTTCCCAGTCTTTTTGATTAAGTTCAGTCATTTTACTTTTTTTTCAAATGTAAGCGAAAAAATTTTGCTGACTAAAATTATTTTATACATTTGTATGTACAATTGTTGTTATGACAAATATAGAGAAAAATCGTGCTATTGTTGTTACGCTGCTCCGCGTAGGCAACAAAATGAATGAAGAACTAAATTTCTTCATCAAGCAGTTTGGCATCTCACTTCCTCAGTTCAATGTGCTCCGTATTTTACGTGGCCAAAAGGGAAAGGCTGCCAACCTTTCTACCATCAACGAACACATGATCCACAAAATGAGTAATACGACACGTTTGATAGACAAGCTCATTGAAAAGGAATATGTTCAGCGCACTATATGTGCAAATAACCGCCGTAAAATCGAACTATTCATTACACCAAATGGCCTTCAACTTCTGGTAGACATTGACAAAAAATTGGACCGTAAAGAGGCCCAATTGTTGGAGGAGATTGACCCGAATGAAAAAGATCTCTTGACAAGCCTATTATCGAAACTAATTCAACAACCTTAAATATAAACTTTACACCCTATGAGAAAATCATTTCTACATCTATTAATCGCTATTTTATCAGTCACTGGATTACATAGCGTTCAAGCGCAAGACAGTGTTGTAAACACAGCAGAAAGCAACATCCACTGGTTGGGTAAAAAAGTGACCGGACAACACGAAGGTAACATCGCACTAAAATCTGGCGTCATCAACCTGATCGACGGAGCCGTAACTGGCGGTAGTTTTGTTGTCGACATGACTTCTATGAGCTGCACTGATCTTTCAGGTAACTCCGCTGGAAAACTAATTGGCCACCTGAAGTCTGACGACTTTTTTGGAGTAGATAATCATCCAGAAGCAAGCCTAATTTTTACCAAAGTAGAAGCAAAAGGAAATGGCGTCTACACCATTACTGGGGATTTCACCATTAAAGGTAAAACCAATCCTGCTCAATTTGATCTTACGCTAGCAGACGGATCAGCTACAGCTAAAGTAATCATCGACCGTGCTCTCTATGACATTCGCTATGGATCTAACTCTTTTTTCGACAACTTGGGAGATAAAGCGATTTACAATGATTTTGAATTAGACGTAACCCTTAAACTATAAAGCATGCCAGTACAACCAAAATGCGGCTGTGGAAACACGCAAAACCCTGATGGATTTTGTGATGGATCTCACACTAAAAAATAATTTCTCGCTCCAATATTGAACACATTAATTTTTTGAATTATATTTGACTCAATGAAAACGAGAAACAACAGCACAAATTGGTGGAACGAATAAAATAATTTATTCGTGAAACACGCTGTATCAACATATCAAAGGCTTGTCATCACGACAAGCCTTTTTTAATTTTAGCCGATGAAAAAATTTGCACTGCAAACAGAACATAAAAAAATCCTTGCCGACACGCTTACGCCGGTAAGTGCGTATCTCAAGTTAAGAGATGTTTTCCCTCATTCCCTTTTGTTGGAGAGTAGTGATTATCATGCCAACAATAATGATTTCTCTTACATCTGCTGCAATCCAATTGCCTCCATTGAACTAAAGAATGGACAATTAACAACTGCTTACCCTGACGGAAGCAGAACAGTAGACATTGTAGATGAAACAGTAGATATACCCGAAAAGATCCATCAATTTTCACAGCAATTCGACAATGAAGTGTTTCCTTTTAAATTCATAAGCAATGGAATTTTCGGTTATGTTGCTCACGATGCTGTTGATCAGTTTGAGAACATCCAACTCAATAAAGCCAAACCCGGCCATGACATACCCGACATCTACTACGCGGTCTATCAAAACATCATTGCCATTAGCTTGTTCAATCATGAGGCGCATTTATTTTCACATGTTTATGACGGAGAACACAATCTCCCAGAAATTGAACGCCTATTAAATGCAAAAAACAGCAGCAAGTTTACCTTTGAAAAGGTAGGGAAAAAAGCCTCTAATTTAACCGATGATCAATTCATCGATTTTGTCAAAAAAGGAAAAGAGCACTGCTTTCGTGGCGATGTTTTCCAATTGGTCCTGTCACGTCGTTTCTCCCAAGGGTTTAAAGGAGACGAATTCAATGTGTATCGTACCTTACGTTCCATCAATCCATCGCCTTATTTGTTTTTCTTTGACTATGGCGATTTCAAGATTTTTGGCAGTTCCCCTGAAGCCCAATTGATTGTAGAAAAGGGAAAAGCAGAGATTCATCCCATCGCAGGAACCTTTCGGCGAACAGGGAATGACGAACAAGATGCTATTGCAGCAAAAGAACTCGCTAAAGACCCTAAAGAAAATAGCGAACATGTAATGTTGGTCGATTTAGCCCGCAATGATTTAAGCCGAAATGGATCGGAAGTAGTGGTGGAAAAAAACCGCGAGATTCAATTTTACTCCCATGTAATTCACTTGGTCTCCAAGGTGACTTGTCGCATGAAAGAAGCTGCTAAAACCTTCCGTGTAGTGGCCGATACATTCCCCGCAGGAACCCTTAGTGGAGCCCCCAAACACAATGCCCTTCAACTCATCGATCGCTACGAAACCACAAAAAGAAACGTCTATGGAGGCGCCATTGGCTACATGGATTTTCATGGCAATTTTAATCATGCCATTATCATCCGATCTTTTTTAAGTAAAAACCATCAATTGCATTATCAAGCAGGGGCAGGAATTGTTGCCGATTCTGTTCCGGAAAGTGAATTGCAAGAAGTCTATAATAAACTAGGGGCCTTGGACAAAGCCTTAACCCTAGCTGAAGAAGTATAATATGAAAAAAGTATTTGTTATTGATAATTACGACTCGTTCACTTATAACCTTGTGCACTATCTCGAGGAATTGGATTGCGAAGTGATCGTAAAACGCAACGACCAGTTTGAATTGGACGAATTGGAAGATTACAGCTTAATCCTACTTTCACCAGGCCCAGGTATTCCAGATGAATCTGGACTATTAAAAGCAGCCATTGAACGCTATGCTCCGACCAAAAAAATACTCGGTATTTGCTTAGGGCAACAGGCCATCGGCGAAGTTTTTGGCGCGAAACTAATTAACTTAGACAAGGTTTATCACGGAATTGCGACTCCGGTAACCGTTACCGAAGAGGATCTTCTTTTCAAGGACCTACCCAAAACATTTGACATTGGACGCTACCACTCATGGGTAGTCGAAACACCACTGCCCGAAGAACTCATCGCTACTTCTTTTGATGAAGAAGGGCAGCTAATGTCCTTACGTCACAAAACCTATGATGTTAGAGCGGTGCAATACCACCCTGAGTCTGTATTGACACCCAATGGAAAAAAAATATTAGACAACTGGATCAACAGCTAAATATGAAAACAACGCTCAACCGACTCATTCAACACGAACAACTCAGTAAAGAAAAGGCGCGGCAAATGATCATCAACATTGCTGATGGTCAATACAACCCCGTTCAAATCGCTTCTTTCCTCACCGTATTCATGATGCGAAGCATTAGCTTAGAAGAGCTCCAAGGTTTCAGAGAAGCCCTCCTAGAACTTTGTATCGCTATCGATTTAAGTGAATTTGATACCATTGATTTATGCGGTACTGGAGGCGACGGAAAAGATACTTTTAATATCTCAACGCTCTCTTCTTTTGTTACGGCTGGTGCTGGAGTAAAGGTGACCAAGCACGGAAATTATGGCGTTTCCTCGGGTTGTGGTTCCAGCAATGTACTAGAGGCTTTAGGCGTGAAATTCTCCAATGATGCCGATTTCCTCAAACGCTGTGTGGATCAGGCAGGCATTTGTGTCTTGCACGCTCCCCTCTTTCATCCTGCCATGAAAAACGTGGCACCGGTAAGACGAGATCTAGGGGTTAAAACCTTCTTCAATATGCTGGGCCCACTAGTCAATCCTGCCTTCCCAAAGAATCAGTTGACTGGAGTATTTAACCTCGAATTAGCGCGTTTATATCACTATCTTTTTCAAAAGACAGACACAAACTTTACCATTCTTTATGCTTTAGATGGCTATGACGAAATTTCGCTAACTGGCCCTACAAAGGCTTTTAGTAAAACCAGCGAACGGATATTAAATCCGCAAGATTTTGGTGTTCTCCCACTCAAAGCGGAACAAATTGCCGGAGGAGACACCGTAGAATCTTCCGCAAAAATATTTATGAACGTGATTCAAAATAAAGGAACTGAAGCCCAAACCAATGTCGTTTGCGCCAATGCCGGAATGGCCATTGCCACCGCCTTAGATCTTTCGCCCATCGAAGGCTTTGAAAAAGCAAAAGAATCCCTTCAATCTGGGAAAGCATTAACGGCTTTAACGAACTTACAAAACATAAGCAAAGCATGACCATCTTAGATCGAATCATAGCCGATAAAAAAACAGAAGTAGCGCAACGCAAGCAACTATTTCCAACCAACTACTGGGAAGCATCTCCCCTTTTTGGAAGAGCAGCCAATTCCCTTGCGGAAAAATTAAAAGCAAGTAGTTCGGGCATCATTGCCGAGCACAAACGTCGATCTCCTTCTAAGCAAAATATCAACAGCTCACTCTCGGTGAGTGAGGTTGCCCAAGGCTATGAAGAAGCGGGTGTATGTGGAATGTCTGTCTTGACAGATGGTAAATATTTCGGGGGTTCATTAGACGATCTTACCCTTGCTCGTGCAGTAACAAATTTTCCTTTGTTACGGAAGGAATTCATCGTCGACGAATACCAACTCATCGAAGCAAAGGCACACGGTGCGGATGTCATCTTATTGATTGCTTCGGTATTGACTCGAGAAGAAATCAAGCAGCTTTCTGAAGTAGCAAAAGGCCTTGGATTGGATGTTTTACTGGAAGTACATAATTTGGAAGAGTTGGAGAAATCCATCATGCCCAGTTTGGACATGCTGGGAGTGAACAACCGCAACCTTAAAACCTTTGAGGTCTCTTTGGACACCAGTCGCACATTGGCCGAAAAAATACCCAACGAATTTGTCAAAGTATCCGAAAGTGGCATCAGTGAAGTTTCCGCTATCCAAGACTTAAAAACTTTTGGATATCAAGGTTTCTTGGTTGGAGAAAATTTCATGAAAACAGACGGTCCCGGACAAGCCGCTGGTGATTTTATTAAACAACTGGAGGCATGAAACTAAAAGTATGTGGCATGCGAGCGCCAGAGAACATTAAAGCACTTTCAGCTTTAACACCCGACTATATGGGCTTTATTTTTTGGGCACCATCGAGTCGGTATGTAGAAACAACCACTCCTGAACTTCCCTCAGCAATTAAAAAAACAGGCGTTTTTGTGGATGCCTCTGTCGATTATATTCAATCCATGGTGCTGCAACACAAGCTACAAGCCATTCAATTACACGGAGAAGAAACACCTCAATATTGCGCCCTTGTCCAAGACTTTGGCGTGGAAGTCATCAAGGCCTTTTCGGTTAAAGACAGCTTTGATTTCAGTCAGTTGGAGCCTTATGAAACCAGCTGTGATTTCTTCCTCTTCGATACCAAAGGGGAACTTCCAGGGGGCAATGGCTATGGATTTGATTGGAGTCTTTTGACTAACTATCCTTCCCAAAAACCTTTTTTCCTCAGCGGAGGAATTGGCTTAGAGCATACCCCACAGATTAAAGCTTTATTAAATACCGATTTACCCCTACATGCTATTGATGTAAATAGTAAATTTGAACTCGCTCCAGCACTTAAAAATATTGATGCACTAACACAATTTAAAAACGAATTGTATGAACTATAATGTAGATGAAAGAGGATATTACGGAGATTTTGGAGGTGCATTCATCCCCGAAATGTTATATCCAAATGTAGCTGAACTAAAAGAGAATTATCTCAAAATTACAGCAGAGCCAGAATTCAAAAAAGAATTCGACGCACTTTTAAAAAGTTACGTAGGGAGACCAACCCCACTCTACTTTGCTAAGCGTTTATCTGAAAAATACAACACAAAAATTTACCTGAAAAGAGAAGATTTGTGTCATACCGGAGCGCACAAAGTAAATAACACCATCGGCCAGATTTTACTAGCAAAACGCTTAGGAAAGAATCGAATCATTGCCGAAACAGGAGCTGGACAACACGGAGTAGCAACTGCAACAGTATGCGCTTTAATGGGAATTGAATGTATTGTATATATGGGAGCGCTAGACATTAAACGTCAAGCTCCAAACGTTGCCCGTATGAAAATGTTAGGTGCTGAAGTGCGACCAGCAATGTCAGGGAGTAGAACCCTAAAAGACGCAACCAACGAAGCCATTCGTGATTGGATCAACAATCCTGTTGATACACACTATATCATTGGATCGGTTGTAGGTCCTCACCCCTACCCAGATATGGTAGCGCGATTCCAATCGGTTATTAGCGAAGAAATAAAAACTCAACTTCTAGAATTAGAAGATCGCGACTATCCAGATCATGTAATTGCTTGTGTAGGAGGGGGAAGTAACGCCGCTGGATTATACTACCATTACCTCAACGACGAACGTGTAAATATCATAGCAGTAGAAGCAGCTGGAAAAGGTATTGATACTGGCGAAAGTGCAGCCACCTCTGTTCTTGGGAAAGAAGGAATCATCCATGGTAGTAAAACACTGTTGATGCAAACTCCAGATGGACAAATCACTGAACCCTACTCCATTTCTGCTGGGCTAGATTACCCAGGAGTTGGACCTATGCATGCCCACCTTTTCAGAACTAAACGTGCTGAATTTGTTTCCGTGCCTGATCAAGAAGCAATGGACTGGGGGCTTACACTTTCTCAGATGGAAGGGATTATTCCAGCCATAGAAACAGCTCACGCCTTTGCAGCTCTTGATGTTCGTAAATTTAAACCTAACGAAGTTGTTGTGTTTAACTGTTCGGGACGTGGCGACAAAGATTTAGAAACCTACATCGATTATTTTAAGTTGTAAAAACAACAACCAAGATTTTAGAACATGAAACAAAATAGAATAGACCTCAAATTTCAAGAAGACAAAAAACTATTATCCATCTATTTTTCTGCTGGTTTTCCCAACCTAGAAGATACTGTACCTATTTTAAAAAACCTACAAGCTGCTGGTGTAGATATGGTCGAAATTGGACTTCCTTTTTCTGATCCCCTTGCCGATGGTCCTACTATTCAAGAAAGCTCTACCCGCGCGCTTGAAAACGGTATGAGCACCCACAAGCTATTCGAACAACTTCAAGGAATTCGTGATCATATTGACATTCCATTGGTTCTTATGGGATACTTCAATCCGATGATGCAATTTGGTATTGAAAAATTCTGCCAACAATGTGAAGCCATTGGAATTGATGGCCTTATCATTCCAGATCTTCCAGTTGACGTATACAACGAACAGTACAAAAGTCTTTTTGACAAACATGGACTGTATAATATGTTTTTGATTACACCGCAAACTCCTGAAGAACGTATCCGATATATCGACGAGGTCTCAAACGGATTCATTTACATGGTTTCAAGTGCTGCGGTCACCGGTGCGCAAAGTTCTTTTGGAGCTACACAAGCAGACTACTTCAAGCGTATTGCAAACATGAACCTTAAAACGGAAACCGTAGTTGGTTTTGGAATAAGTAATGCTGACACCTACCAAGCTGCAATTACCCACTCTCGTGGTGCAATTATTGGTTCTGCCTTTATCAAATTCCTAGAAAAAGAAGGGGTTAAAAATATCAAAGATTTTATAGCTGCCATCAGATAAGCATACGATGATATATTGATTATTGTTGTTTTTAAACAATACCAATAACCAAAAAGCCGAGCAATCCTTCTTTATTTTTAATAAAAAAGATATATTGAACAATATAAAAACAGTTCAAAAAAGTAAAGCATGGATGCTACCAATCTTTCTCGCTCTGATCGATTAAAATCTAAACTTAAGGACTTTGGTCCTGCATTTTTTATTATTGGATATGTAGTTGGTACTGGCAGTGTTACCTCTATGGTAGTTTCCGGAGCAAACTATGGGCTTAGCCTATCTTGGGCGTTGCTTCTTTCTTGTTTTTTTACCTATTTTTTACTGATCTCAATTAGCAAACTCACCATTATATCTGGAGAAACTTTAATGTTTAACTTCAAAAAAACATTTGGTAAACCCATTACCATTTTCATCATAACAGCATTAGCGGTCTCAATCGTTTCCTCGGTAATTGGTGTTATGGGTGTAGTTGCGGAAGTAACCATGGAAAGGGTTTCTGTAAAAACCTCCATTTCTTTTCTAAACGGACCTCTTATTTCAACTCTTTTCATAGCTTTATTAATCGGTCTTTTTTGGACTGGGAAACATGAAAACTTTATTAAAGCCATGAGTATTATGGTCGGCTTTATGGCAGTTGCTTTTTTGGTTACTAGTTTTATGGTGGTTAAAGAATCTACTAATTCAATCCTTGAATTTTTCCCAGAATTACCCCTTGGAGATAATACAGGACTTATTGTTGCCGGAATGGTTGGTACCACTATGGCGGGTGTGTGTTTGGTTTCTAGAAGTATTTTAGTACAAGAACAAGGATGGAACATGAATGATCTAAAAAAAGAAAATAAAGACGCAATGTCTTCTATGGCACTAACGTTTTTTATCAGTCTTGCGATTATGGTGAGTGCTACTGGAACGCGTCAATTTTATCTCGATAAGCTCCATCTACAATATCGCAAATCCCAAATTTTTCCTGTATTAAAAAGGCTTTACGTTACTCTATTGCGTATGTTGTATTTTCAAAAACAAGATTTAAGTCATAAATAATATCCCATATTTTCCAAAGCATACCCTGACTACTGCCATAACAGAAATCAACATCTTGATCATTTAAATTTCCCTTTGAAAACCTCGGAGGAGGTAACGTGCCAACAATCAATCGAGTTGTTTTTTCTGGAATAAAAGGTGCATAAGGGTGTTTGTGAAACCACATGGCTATACTTTTACGTTAAAGTAAGCTTATAATTCGAAACAGATCGTATTTTTAATTTATCCTAGACAAACTATCGGATAAAAACAGGCTGCAATTCGTTTTGAGTATGCTCCTTACTAAACTGATATCCGTCTAAATTAAATCCTTCTATATCGGATAATGTTTCGCAGTTGTTATCTAAGATATAACGAACCATCATTCCTCTTGCCTTTTTTGCAAAGAAGGAAATAATTTTAAGTTTTCCGTTTTTAAAATCTTTAAAGTGAGGAGTAACCACTTCTGCTTCTAATGATTTAGTATCTATAGCAGCAAAATATTCATTACTTGCTAGATTGACAAAGAGTTCCCCTTTCTTAAGCTCCTCGTTTAAGCTTTGTGTTACTTTTGATTTCCAAAAATCAGGTAAATTTTTCTTTGTACCAATAGGAAATTTAGTGCCCATCTCTAAACGATAGGCTTGAATTAAATCCAGTGGTTTTAAAATTCCATATAAGCCTGATAAAATTCGTAATTGGTCCTGTAACGCTTCAATTTTATTGGGATCTAGTGTAAACACATCTAAACCGGTATACACATCACCATCAAATGTGTAGACTGCAGGGCGTGCATTTATAGCTGTGAATGGAAGTTCAAAAGCTTGATTACGTTCCCAGTTTAGTTGGGATAATTTTTCTGAAATACCCATTAAACTTCCTAAACTAGAAACTGACTTTTTCTTTAATAATTTATTAATTCGCTCTGAATCTGATGTAAAAGCAGGTTGAGTAGCAATTGAGGTAGGAAGTTCCTTTTCAAAATTAAGAGATTTCGCAGGTGAAATTATCATTTTCATAGTCCAACAATTTTAATCTAAATTAAGAAGTATAATTTAAAATTGAAACCTTATTCAATTTCTCCTTCCTATAGCTTCATTATAAATTTTTATGCACAGCATATTGACGCCACTTTTCTAAAGTTAACTGCATGTCCTGTGGGATCTCTGAATCGAACTGCATCCATTCTCCGGTAACAGGATGTTCAAAACCTAAAGTTTTTGCATGTAAAGCTTGGCGTGGTATTAGTTTAAAACAATTATCTACAAACTGTTTGTATTTTGTAAAACTTGTTCCTTTTAGAATTGAATCTCCTCCATAACGTTCATCATTAAAAAGAGTATGACCAATATGTTTCATGTGGGCGCGGATTTGATGTGTTCTACCGGTTTCGAGTTGACACTCTAAAAAAGTAACATATCCTAAACGTTCCAGGACTTTGTAATGAGTAACCGCATGCTTTCCAGCATCACCCTCTTCAAAAACAGTCATTTGAAGTCTATTTCTAGGATGGCGTCCAATGTGACCTTCAATTGTTCCCGTATCCTCTTTTACATCCCCCCAAACCAAAGCAAAGTATTTACGCTCTGAAGTTTTATCAAAAAACTGTTTAGATAAATGAGTCATTGCAATTTCTGTTTTTGCAACAACCAAAAGACCAGAAGTATCTTTGTCTATCCGATGAACTAAACCAGGTCTCTGTTGATCATTTTGAGGTAAATTATCAAAATGAAACATTAAAGCATTTATTAAAGTACCTGAATAGTTTCCATGACCAGGATGAACTACCATTCCGGCTGCTTTATTTACAATAATCAAACTGTCGTCTTCGTAAACTACATCCAGAGGTAAATCTTCTGCTACTAATAAATTTTCGTAAGGTGGATGTCCAAATAAAACTCGAACTGTATCTCCCCCTTTTACTTTATAACTCGAACGAACAACCACATCATTTACAAAAATACTTCCTTCTTTAGCTGCATTTTGAATTTTATTACGTGTTGCATTTTCTACTCGATTCATTAAGTATTTATCCACCCTTAGTGGTTCTTGTCCCGGGTCTGCAGTAAAATAAAAGTGTTCATGCAACACCTGTTCTTCTTGAAATTCAGGCTCTAAATTATCGTTTTCCATTTCCTAAGACTAAGTCTATTTTTGATGTTTTGGGTAGTATTACTCCGGGCTCAATTTTATTTCCTTTATGACGAATTTCGAGCACCATATCCTTTCCTATGTTATTTCGATAGGTAACTTCTCCTAATTGAAAGCCAACGGAGGTAAGTCGTGTTTCGGCATTTCTTTTTGTTATTTGAATTACATTGGGGACACTCAATTTTCTGTATCCTGAAGGGTTTACAGTTAAATATATTGTTCTCCCTTTTTTTACATCAGAACCGGCGAATGGATACTGTTCTATTACTGAAAAAGGAGGATATGATGGGTTAAATTTAGCAGAATCCAAAACTTGGTAGCGGAGTTCGTTTTGTTCTAAATATGTAGCAACAGACTTCAAAGTAAGTGTTTCTACGTCTGGAACCTGAATTCGATCTCCGTGTTTCGTATAAATATTTAAACCCCAAAAGCTTATACCAACAAAAACAACAGCAATTATAGCTGCAATAAACAATTGTTTGAAGAAGATTTTGCTGAAAAGGAAACGTAAAAAATTCATTTTGATTTTTATATGTGGTAAAGATAATAAATCCCTCTTGTTTTGAACGATTGAAAACAATTACCTTTGTTCTAGTAACATATTAAATTCTTATTTTAGAATTTCAATAAAGCTAAACAAATGAATACAGTAGTTGGGATTGCTTGGGGAGGGTTCACTTCTGAACACGACATTTCTAAAAAAAGTGGTAATACAGTTTTTAATACCCTTGTAAACAGCTCTTACGAAGTATATAAAATTCATATTTCGAAAACGGACTGGTCTGTTTCAGACGCTTCCAATAATACATTCGAAATCAATAAGGCTAATTTTTCTTTCACTAAAGAAGGGAGGCTCATCACTTTTGATGTTATCATAAACATGATTCATGGTGCACCAGGAGAAAATGGACAACTTGCTGGGATGCTTGAGTTACTTAAAATCCCCCAAACCAGTTGTTCTAGTTACACCTCTGCTTTAACATATAACAAAAGAGACTGCCTTGCAGTTGCTCGCGCTTTAAATATTCCAACAGCACGTTTTTATACCCTTGACAAAGGAGATCTTTACGAGACCAAAACAATTGAAAAAGCAGTTGGACTTCCTTGTTTTGTTAAAGCAAACAGAGCGGGAAGTAGTTTTGGAGTGTATAAAGTGTATGAAATTGAAGACCTTGAGCCTGCAATTAATAAAGCGTTTGAAGAAGACAATCAAGTTTTAATTGAAGCAGCATTAAACGGAAGAGAAGTTAGTGTTGGTGTTTTAAAATGGAAAGAAGAAATTAAAGTTTTACCAATTACAGAAATAATAAGTGAAAATGATTTCTTTGATTATGATGCCAAATACAATGGAAAATCCAAGGAAATTACTCCTGCTAAAATTCCAGATTCTTGGACAAAAGCTATTGTTGAGTTATCAAAAAAAATATACCTCAAAATGGATCTTGAAGGGGTTACTAGAAGTGAATTTATTTTCGAAGATGGGATTCCTCATCTCTTAGAGGTTAATACAATTCCAGGTATGACACTTCAAAGTTTAATTCCACAACAACTTGAAGCAGATGGTATTTCTTTAATTGATTTCTTAGAGGAATTAATTAAACAGGCACTGAAAAAAAATGAATATCTTTAACTAACAAAAGTAGTTGAGCAATGAGAAGAGCAATTTTCCCAGGATCATTTGATCCCATAACAAACGGACATGTAGATATTATTCAACGTGCACTTCCTTTATTTGATGAAATTGTAATTTCCATAGGAATTAATTCGAATAAGAATTATATGTTTTCTCTAGAAAAACGAAAAAGTTTTATTGAAAAAACATTTGAAAATGAACCAAAAATTACTGTTAAAACATACGAAGGATTAACCGTTAATTTTTGTGAGCGAATTAAAGCCTCTTTTATTTTACGTGGACTGAGAAATCCAGCAGATTTTGAATTCGAAAAAGCAATAGCACATACCAATAGAAGCCTCTCAAATATAGAAACAGTATTTTTGTTAACCTCTACGGGAACCTCTTTTATAAGCAGTAGTATTGTAAGAGAAGTTATTCAAAACCATGGCGACTATTCCCATTTAGTGCCCGAATTTGTTTCTAATTCTTAAATTCAGCGTACACCTGTTTTATGTTTTCGTAGGCGTTTTTGAATTTAGAAGGCACTTCACTTTCTGAAACCCAAACTGCTTCTTCTATTCCCTCGTTTGCTTGTGGAGTAAGCTTTTTGGTTGATGCTGTTTTCATCTCAAACCAATAGGTCTTTTTTAGTTTATACTTTCCATGTCTTGTGAAAATATGAAAGGTTTGAATTAAAGGTTTAATAATTTCTAAATCCTCTGCTCCGGTTTCTTCTTCCTC
>JAKMEK010000059.1 GCA_022425945.1 Flavobacteriaceae bacterium | reverse complement strand
ATTCACATATAACAAATGTATAGTTTTTTGGCTTTAGAATTAACGCCTTAGATGGTCATAATATATGCTACAATTCCTTGTTTTCGAGTGAGCTCCATTTTCTTTCTCAAGCGATATCTTTTTATTTCAACACTGTGAACAGAGATGTTTAATAGTGGGGCAATTTCCTTAGAAGAAAGATTTAAACGAAGATAAGCACACAATTTTAAGTCATTATTGGTTAAACTAGGATGCACTGTTTTGAGTTTTTTGAAAAAGTCTTGATCGGCACTTTCAAAGGCTTTCTCAAAATATTCCCATTCATCATTACTGTTCAATTTTTTGTTGATGGTCTTGATTAATTTAGACGCTTTAGGTTCATTTTCAATAGTGGACAATTCTTTTTTAATGCTGTTCAGAAATTCATTTCGTTTAAGTGTGCTGAGGGTGGCAACAGCCAACTCTCTGTTTTTGCTCTCGATGTCATTTTGTAACTTTTCATTTTTAAGGCGAATCAGTTTTTCTTGATTTTTTCGCGCACTCATTTCCATGGCGAGCATATTCTTTTTAATGAGTTTTTTCTGTTGCTTTTTCATTTTCCGTTGGTAGTAACCGTTATACAAGTACATCCCCAATAAAACGACAATGGTGTAAAGCATTCCTGACCATACGGATAAATGCCAAGGAGGTTTAATCTTAATGATTGGTGAGTTAAATGTGGACGAGATCTCTTTTCCTTGCCGTGCACGAAGCAGTAGTTGATATTCACCAAACGCTAGCTTGGTAAAGTCTACACGAGGGTTTTCTGTCCATTTCGACCACTGCTCTTCATAACCAATTAAGCGTGTTTGGTATTCTACTCGTGCATATTTTTGGTAAGCATAAGCAGTGAAATCAAATGAAAAACTATTCGAGGTATAGGGGAGAATAATTTCTTCTTCTAATGACAGTAATTTTTCTTCTGTCTGATTTCTTGATCGAATGTACTGTATATTCACTCGAGGTTTTTTGTTCTTAATTGCGCTAACATCTAGTGTAAAGTACCCATTACTTCCCCCTAGAGTGTATGTTGAACGGCTATTCGCCGCGATGTGTTCAAAGCCCGAAAGGCTTTTTTTGTTTTTTTGATCAAAGGCAATCGAGCTGTGTTGTAATGTTTTGTTGAAGATGTCTTTGGTGAAAAAATGGAGTTGGTCTTTTGAGAATAACCACAGTTTACCCTGCCCATCATTGATCATTTTTCCTGTGAGGTAGCCTTCTTTAGTAAAATAAGAAGAAAGTAAACTGTCAACTTCAAAAGCCCTTTTTACGCTATTGTATCGATAAATACCTGAGCTGTTACGGTAGTATATTTCATCATCAAAGGCTTCAATCGATGAGTTGTAACTTTTTTTAACAGAGGTTTCTAGTGCTGATTCTTCTGCAATGGTCAATGCCTCATTAAGTCGAAGTTTAAAAACTCCTTTGTATTCATGACTTATAAGTACAGTAAAGTCAGATGCAAAGACAAAGAAACGAGAAGAGATGTCAAAGCCTTGGATTTTGTTTCTATATCTCCAGTCAGTCCCTTTTTTTTCGAGGACATGCAAACCGTCGTAATTTCCCTGAATGATGAGATTTCTTTTGCTCGGATGTTGTCTGAATATCCAGCTTCCTTCAACAGCACTAATTTTTTTGGCACTTTCATGATCTATTAAAAAAGTTCCTTTATCATGACCACAAAACAATTGATCATCTAAGATCGTCAAGTTCCAAACCTGTCCTTCGGTATTTTGAATGAGTTTGAATGTCTTTATTTTTTCGCCAGACTTTACGAATAACCCTTGATTGGTACCCAAGTATAGACGTCCTTGGTGCTGAGCAGCGGTATAAACCGTTCCTAATTCTCCAAAGGTGTCTTGGTATTCCTTAAAGGGCGAGGTCGAGTTGACCACATTGATTCCATTGTCTAGCCCCAGCCAGATGTTCTCTTCTGTATCTTCCTTCAGCGATAAGACCGTGTTATTACTCAATCCGTTGATTTGTTGAATGCTGTTTTCTAACGCGCCCTCTTTGTCCAAAAGAATTAATCCTTTCGCAATTGTCCCCAAGGCAAAGCCTCCATTTTGTCGTTCTATGGCCGTGTAGAGGGTGGTGCCTTGCAATAATTCTTCCGCAGGGATTTTCCATGGAGTAAATTGGTTGCTGTCAACCCAAAAAAAGCCGCTCTCTCTTGTGAGGACTAAAAAACGTTGGTCTCGTTTAAATAATTGAACAATTCTTTGAGATTGAAGAGTCGGATGGTCGCTGAGTAAAACAGGCCTTCCCTTTTCTACATAGTACAGCCCTTTTTTTTGTTCTTGGAAATACAGTTGATCTTCAAGCTTGAAGGACTTTAATAGGGTATTTTCTAAATGAATATATTCTACCTTCTTGGCAGCTAAATCCACAAAAAGCAAGCGATCGAGTGATTGAAATACGATGAGTTTTCCAAAATCGATGATATTCCAGAATTGTTCATCTTCGAGCACCTTGAGTTCAAGTTGGTCGACAAGGGAATTGTAGCTTAGTCCCCCAGTACTTGTCTTTTCCCAGTAGCCAAAGTCCATGTAACTTCCGCTATAAATTCGATCACCGATGGCCTTAACCGAGCGCATGATGGAGTTATCGGGGGTTGGAAATTGATCCCATTGAGCCCCATTGTAACGCAGAATGCCTTTATTGTTAGCCAGGTAGATTACCTGTTCGTTGTCTTGGGTAATTCCCCAATTTTGACTGCCTGCTGAAGTAATTTCAGCAGGAAAGGTTTGTATAGGTGAGGTTTCTTGGCTGTACAGATTAATGCAGCAAAGAAGCAGGAGTGCCTTTGTTAGAATAAGTGCTTTAAATAATTGATTCACATGGTGCTATTTTCAGCCTAAATGTAATTTAAGTTTTTAATAGCACAAAGAAGAATGTCAGTTGTATGGTTTTTTTAGCCCCTAACAAGCTCCTTAATGACGTCTCTTGCTGTCATGAATTTTATCTTGTGGACGGCATCTTTGACTTGGTTGTCTGCAATCCGTTGTTCAATTAAAGCAAGTAATTCTTTGGTAGAGGTATTTTCTGTCATGGGTAGTGTTTAAAATTGTAGTGGCACGTCGATTAATAAAACGCGTGAATTTTTTTCTATTTCGAAGTCGATGTTAGCTGTATCCCATACACCTAGGGCATCTCTTTTATTGAGCTTTTGTCCATCGATGCGAATGCCACCTTCAATGACAAAGACATAAACTCCATTTCCGCTGTCTGTAATGGCATAGGTGGTTTGTGTCTCTTGGGAAAAATCTCCTAGACTCATCCATGCGTTTTGATGAATCCAAGACCCTTGGTCATTTTCGTTAGGCGACAGGATTTGATAAAAAGCATTTTCCTTATTTAGGTCCCTTATGGAGATTTGATCATAGCGTGGTATGACATCTTGTTTATTGGGAAAAATCCAGAGTTGAAGTAATTCCACTTGTTTGTCTTCTCGCGGATTTCTTTCACTATGGTAAATTCCTGTACCAGCACTTATCACCTGTATGTCTCCGGCACAAATCACGGCTCCGTGACCCATGCTGTCTTTGTGTTCCAAATCTCCCACCAAAGGAATGGTGATGATCTCCATATTGTCATGCGGGTGTGTTCCAAAACCCATGGATGGAGCAATATAGTCATCGTTTAAAACACGTAGAGCGCCAAAATGTACTCGTTCCGGATTGTGCCAATTGGCAAAACTAAACGAATGGTTGGCTTTGAGCCAACCATGATCTTGGTGACCCCGGGTGTTAGCAGCATGAAAGACTGTTTTCATATGGAATATGACTTAACTGTTGTAGGTACAAATGTATGTTAATTAATTGCGAAGGAAGACTTTTGGAATAAGATTTTCTTATTGCTTGTTTTGTTTTCTGATTTCTTCTTGTAGGGCCTCATTTTTCTGGTCAACAATTTTCTTGAGTTTCCGCACATATTCTTCATCCTGTTCTTGTTGGGCAACTTTGCGCTTGGCATCTCTTGACATACTCCTGTAGTCTTTCAATACATTCCCTAGCATGGCCATGATGATGACCGCTCCACCAAGAATGACCAGTATTTCTTCGGCATCAGATAAAATCATTTTTCACGACTTAAATAAAGTGATAAGCAGAAGAGGACTAGAAAAAAAAGACCGACATAAACAAAAGGGTAATCAATAAAGCTCAATTGTGCATGCAAATAGTAAACTTCAAAAAAGCATAGAAGAGCTAACAGCAATAAAAGGTACTTGAGGTATTTCATTTTTTCAAGGTAGTATTTTTTTTGGGAAAATTTTACCGCTTGTGAATTGAGAATCTTTCTGTACTTTTAAAATAAAAAATGTTAACACTACTTATTTCTCTTTTCTTCACCATCCAATCACCATCCGTAGAAGG
>JAKMEK010000023.1 GCA_022425945.1 Flavobacteriaceae bacterium | reverse complement strand
GAACGCGTCGTCTATGGAACTTGAACAGCTTCGAACACTTCATCCTAAGCATTGGGAAAAAGCCAATGCTATTCGTGTGCTCACACTAGACGCTGTAGCAGCCGCAAACTCCGGTCACTCTGGCATGCCAATCGGCATGGCCGATGTTGCAACTGTTTTATTTGAAAAACATCTCAAGTTTAATACTTTACAACCTAAATGGCCAAATAGGGATAGATTTATTTTATCAGCCGGCCACGGCTCTATGCTTCTTTACAGCCTTGCATATCTTTGTGGTTATGCAGATTTCGATATCGATCAACTCAAGAATTTCAGGCAGCTGGGCATGAAAACGGCTGGGCATCCGGAAAACTTTTTATCGGATGTTATCGAAACAACCACAGGTCCTCTAGGTCAAGGTCTCGCAAACTCAGTGGGCTTCGCGATCGCTGAAGAAAGTCTTCGAGCAAAATTTGGCCCCAATATTATTGATCACTATACTTATGTTGTGGCTGGTGACGGATGCTTAATGGAAGGTGTAAGCCAGGAAGCTATAAGTCTCGCAGGACATCTATCTCTTAATAAGCTTATTGTTTTTTGGGACAACAACAATATTACTATAGATGGACCTGTTGATCTCACAGATTCAACAAATCAAAAAATTCGCTTTGAAGCCTCAGGTTGGAACGTCATTGAAATAGATGGTCATAATCCTTCGGCAATCGACATGGCAATCAAGGCTGCTAAAATCTCACAAAAACCTACAATGATCGCTTGTAAAACCCATATTGCTTTAGGTACAGCAGCACAGGACACTTCAAAAGGACATGGCGCCTTAACCGATCCTGAATTAATAAAAAATGCTAGAGAAGTTTACAAATGGAGCCACAAGCCATTTGATATTCCCAAATCTGTAAAAGAGCAGTGGGAAGAAGCTGGCTTGAAAGGTGACAAAACGTTCAAAGAATGGAAGTCCAATCTTGAAAACTTATCAGTTTCGAAAAAGTCTGAGTTTGAAAGAGTTTTTAATGGAGACATCCCAAAGAAAATGAGCCCAGTAATTCGGAAATTTAAAAAAGAGAATAGTGCTGCATCACCTACAATCGCAACAAGAAAAGCCAGCGAACTAACCCTAAATACTATAAATAGTATCATGGGCGAAACAATTGGGGGCTCCGCGGATCTTACAGGTTCAAATAATACTAAATCACTTGATATGAAAATTTTTGATAGAAATGAACGGAAGGGCCGTTACATACATTACGGAATTCGCGAACACGCCATGGCGGCGGCAATGAATGGTATGGCGCTTCATGGAGGCATACGGCCCTACGGAGGAACGTTCATGTGTTTCACCGACTACGCAAGACCGGCAATGAGACTGGCAGCTCTGATGAAAATACCAACAATTTTCGTTATGACACATGATAGCATTGGACTTGGGGAAGACGGTCCGACCCATCAGCCTGTAGAGCATCTTGCAATATCGCGGTCCACTCCCAATACTCTAGTATTTCGACCGGCGGATACTATTGAAACTGCCGAAAGTTGGGAAATCGCATTTTCGATGAAAAATACACCATCTGTTTTAGCTTTATCTAGACAAAATCTTCCAACTCTTAGACACAAACACCAGATGGCAAACTTAGTTTCTAAAGGTGCATACATTTTGGAGGAAGCCACTACAACCCGACGGGTTATACTGATCGCAACTGGATCTGAAGTTTCGATCGCTTTAAAAGCACGCGAATTATTAGAAGACCAATGAATAGGAACAAGAGTGGTATCGATGCCATGCATGGAGTTATTTTCACAACAAGATGAAAACTATAAAAGACGTATATTGCCTGCCGGGCAATCAATTAGAATTGGTATTGAAGCAGGAGTTAGACAAGGTTGGGATGAATGGCTTTTAGGTCAAAGAGCTAAAGCAAATAAATCGTCTTTTATTGGAATGAAAAGTTTTGGCGCATCTGCTCCAGCAGAAGTGTTGTTCAGCCATTTCGGCATTACCCCTGATGAGATTGTTTCAGAAACAAAAAACCTTTTGTAAATAAGAAGCACCGGTTTTTTATATTATCACTGGTATTAGAAAGTATAACGATAAGTTTGCGCTAACTGTTTGCGCA
>JAKMEK010000079.1 GCA_022425945.1 Flavobacteriaceae bacterium | reverse complement strand
TTCGCTGCTAATTCACTGGCTTCTTTGATGGCCATTTTTGCATCTAATTGTGCTGCAATATTTGCCCCACCAATCAAATGAACTTTTTGGTTCGCAGCAATTAAGCCTGCTTCCAATTCTTTAAGTGACTCTTGCCCTGCACAAACAATGACATGATCCACGTCCAATATTTCTTGTGTTTCCCCTTTTGTAATGTGTAGTCCACGATCATCCACTTTGGTGTAGCTCACATCCGAAAGCATTTTTACATCTTTCATGGCTAAGCTAGAGCGGTGAATCCAACCAGTAGTTTTTCCAAGATTCTTCCCGTGCTTTCCTTTAGACCGCTTCAAGAGGTAGATTTCTCTAGGAGAAGCCAAGGGTAGGGGAGATTCTGCGAGAGCCCCTCCTTTGGCATAGGTCATATCAACTCCCCATTCTTTCATGTAGTTTTCAGTGTTCAGGCTAACAGACTCATGCGCCATGTCGTGTGCTAAATATTCAGCCATGTCAAAGCCAATTCCTCCAGAACCAATAATAGCTACTTTGTTTCCAACGGCTTTGTTCTTATACAATACATCGACATAATTCATCACCTTTGGGTGATCAATACCATCGATTTGAACCGTTCGCGGTGTAACTCCGGTGGCCAATATAATTTCATCAAACCCTTCGTTTATTAGCGCTGCCTCTTCTGCACGAGTAGACAAGCGAAGCTCTACGCCGTATTTCTTTAACATGCTGTCATAATAACGTATGGTTTGACCGTATTCTTCTTTGCCAGGAATGACCTTGGCCATATTGAACTGGCCACCGATCTCGTCTTTTTCTTCAAACAAGACCACGCTGTGGCCTCTTTTGGCAGCAACAGTCGCCGCTTCTAGTCCGGCAGGACCAGCGCCAACGACCGCAATTTTCTTTTTGTGTTGAGTTGGATTATGCACTAAAATGGTTTCATGACAAGCACGAGGGTTGACTATACAAGAGGAAACTTGCATGGTAAATGTGTGGTCAAGACAAGCTTGATTACAGGCAATACAAGTGTTGATCTCTTCGGGTCTTCCTTCGATGGACTTGAGCACCAATTCGGGGTCAGCCAAAAAAGGCCTAGCCATGGATACCATATCAGCACAGCCATCTTGAAGGACTTGTTCTGCCACGTCAGGCATATTAATTCTATTGGTGGTGATTAAGGGAATGGTTACTTCTCCCATCATTTTTTTGGTCACCCAAGCAAAACCTGCTTTGGGAACTACAGTACCGATGGTAGGAACACGCGATTCGTGCCAACCAATTCCGGTGTTAATAATGGTTGCACCTGCGGCTTCGATAGCTTTAGCCAAATGAACCACCTCTTCCCAAGTACTTCCTCCTTCGACCAAATCTAACATCGAAAGGCGGTAGATAATGATAAAATTTTCACCTACCGCTTCCCGAGTACGGCGAATAATTTCGAGCGGGAATTTTATTCTATTTTCATAAGCACCTCCCCATTCGTCGGTGCGTAAATTGGTTTTCTTGGCGATAAATTGATTGATCAAATAACCTTCTGACCCCATCACTTCTACGCCGTCATAATTGGCGTATTGCGCCATTTTTGCACAATGCACATAGTCTTGTATGGTTTGCTCTACTTCTTCTCCAGTCAATTCGCGTGCTGGGAAGGGACTAATGGGAGCTTTGGTATTGGAAGCAGAAACATTTTCAGGGGTATAGCCATATCGGCCAACGTGTAAAATTTGCATACAAATCTTCCCACCTTCATCGTGTACTGCCTTGGTTACTTCTTTGTGTTTTTCTGCTTCTGTTTCATTGTCCAGAGGATGACCTACAGGAATAGCCAAGCCCTGCTTACTTGGCGCTACACCACCCGTCACGATTAAACCAACTTGTCCTTTTGCACGTTCGGCATAAAAAGCAGCTAAACGTGGGATCCCGCCATCAATGTCTTCTAACATGGTGTGCATTGATCCCATAAGGACACGGTTTTTTAGGGTAGTAAACCCTAGGTCTAAAGGTTCAAGAAGTTTTGAATAGGCAGTTTTCATTTCCATAGAATTTTAATATAATGCGTAGGCGAGAATTTTTTATGAAGCTACAAATTTTCTAATGGACAACAAATTGAATTACGGTTAAATAACCCCGTTGAAAAGTAGTATTATTTTTGAAGTTAGATACTAGTAATTAATAACTTAGGGCAAAGGATCAAAAACCTTTTCATAGCAATAAAATGGGTGAGGACTTTTCAGCGTAAAAAACACTTCTCCAACCCTTTGGTACTTTCTAGTTTGATAAAAAAAATTGTTGCGTGGATTTTTACTAAAGGTATCTAAGCGTACAGATAAACAATCGTTTTGAAGGGCATAGGCTTCTCCGTAGTCCATTATTTTTTGTGCAATTCCTTTGCCTTGAAAGTCGGGATGAACTGCGAGTCGATGAACATAGAGGTGTTTTTTTTCTGGGGTTAGCCATGCAATGGAATCGTAAAAAGCATCTTTTTCAAAGGAGAGCATCACACAGCCTACAATTGTTTCGTTTAGCTCATAAACATACATGTTTCCCTGCGCGATATCGTTCCGAAAAACAGCCAACGATGGGTACTGTTCATTCCACTGAAAAATCCCCTGAGCGATCATGTGTTTTGCACAAGCCTCGGTTATTTTTTTAAGTCTTGGGATATCTTCTTGAAGAGCTTTACGAATCATGAAGCATTAAATTTTTCTTACCTTATTCAAAAATACATAAAGATGAAGAACATTGTATTACGCTATTTCATTATCCTTTTAATTTTTGCTCTGGTTAGCGCTTTGGCATTTGCGGGAACTCCGAGTCAATCCAATACATTGTTGTTTGAAGCGGCATCGCTAATTTTCCTCCTCCAATTGGTGGTATTTCTCCCATCATACATTGCTCAAACAGAGCATTTTTATGACTTAACAGGGGGAATTACCTATTTGTCTACCATGGTGTATATGGTTTATCGACATCAAGAATTATTTGGTGATTGGGATTTGAGGTCGCTTGTGCTTACTGGTCTTATTACAATTTGGGCCATTCGACTGAGTAGTTTTTTGTTTACTCGTGTGAAACGTGTTGGGAAAGATGGGCGTTTCGATCGATTAAAAACCTCGTTCACCCGTTTTTTATTGACCTGGGTCCTTCAAGGTTTATGGGTTTTTATGTGTACGTATCCCGCCCTAATCGCACTGTCATCTCCTTCCAATGCGGAGTTTCTTTTTTTAGGAATCGGCACACTCATTTGGGCAATCGGTTGGGCCTATCAAGTACTAGCGGATAACCAAAAAACGGCCTTTAACAAAGACCCTAAGAATGCAGGAAAGTTCATTAATGTTGGCGTATGGAAACAATCGCGTCATCCAAATTATGTAGGGGAGTTCGTTCTCTGGACAGGTATAACCATCATCGCTGTTCCTGTTTATGAGGGTTTGCAATGGGCTGCACTCATTACGCCTCTTTTTGTTTACCTATTGCTCAATAAAGTTAGTGGAGTAAATTTACTTGAAGAACGATCTGATGAGAAATGGGGAGACAATAAAGACTATCTAACCTACAAGAAGAAAACCCCTGTTTTTTTTCCAAGAATATTCTAATTAACCCCTAATATTTTTCCCATGAATGAACAAGAATTAACCGAACGTGCTAAAGCAAATGTAGGCTTCTATCGTCATTTATTAATGTATTTTCTCATTAATGCCGGCCTATTTATGCTCGATTATTATGACAATGCCCAATTCGATTGGGCCTATTTTGCCTTTTTTGGATGGGGCATAGGATTGTTGTCTCACTTTCTGCAAATCAAATCATTTAGCCTTTTTTCTGTTGAAAAGGAGAAAGAACGTTTGCGTAACAAGCAGCGTTAATTTTCCATTTGGATGAGATGCATCAGAAAGGCTTATCTTGTACAAGAAAATGCAAATCGTATTATTATCATTATATTTTGTACTCATGCAATCGTATGAAACCCAAGCTTATGAGGTCATAGAATCAATTAATTTAATTGAAATCCGTTATTATCCCTCAGCCATGAAAGTAAGGGTTGAAAGTCCCCAACGGAGAAATAATAATTTCAATGCCTTGTTTCGTTATATCTCTGGAAACAATGCTGCTGGAGAAAAAATTGCCATGACCACCCCCGTTTATATGGATAAAAACGGCCCTTCAGAAGTAATGGAGTTTGTGCTTCCTGCAAAATACGACTCAGTTGCACCCACCCCCAGAGGAAAAGATGTTGCAGTTTATCAAGCGAAAGCAGGCTATTTTGCTGCCATCCGATACGGTGGTTATTCGAATGAAACCAAAGAAAGAGTTCATCAAGAGGCATTGTTAAAAGCCCTCAAGCAAGCAGACAAAGAAATCCTGGGGTCTCCAGTTATTTTGTCCTACGACGCACCCTATAAATTCTATAATCGAAGAAATGAAATTCTAGTTGAAGTGAAAAACTAACCAACAGCACCCCCTGCAGGAGCAGGGAGTGCTAAAAGGTCAAGCTTTTTTATTCAATCAAATAGTCCAAGGATAATTCTTTAAAAGCTGCATTGAAGGCAGGAATATCCTTTTTCATCAAAGTAGTGTAAATGGTCAATTGTTCATCAATGGCTTGGGTCAATTCATCGCGAACAGCCATGTCTTGCGCTGTAGGAGGAAAATCATTTCGCATGACCAGGTTGTTAATGTGACCTAGTTTATTGGTCAATCGAATGGGGAAATTTAGTGGATCTTGATTGCTCCTGTTTTGTGTTTGATATAACGTTTTTTCGACATCACTTAATTTCTTTGTCAATTCTTTTGCGCTTGCCCGCAGCTCTTTTGCAGCTTCGTTCTCCTTAAAATTGGTTTGGAATTCGGTTAATTTCTGATTGACCGCTCTAATTTTTTTGATGGCTTTGTGGGCTTTATCTATGGTTTCATTAATTCCATTGACAAAGTCAAACTGTTCTTGCATTTGTGCTACACTCGTTTCGGCCAAGGGACTAGGGAGGATTTCAAACGTTTTTGACTCATCCTTTCCATTGTAAGATAAGGTAACCGTATATTTACCTGGCACCGCCTTTGCACCTCTGAGAGAAGCCCCCCATAAAATCATTCCTTTCAATCGTTCAGCTCCGTCATAACGCATGTTCCAGACAAATTGATTTCCACCTTTTTTAAGGGTTAATTTATTTTTTTTGTCATTGGAACTAAAACGCTTGATTAAGCTTCCATCTTCTTCGTAAAAACTCAACGACACAGAATCATTTTTTGCGCCAGTTTCTGGAATATAAAAATGTGTAATGACTCCATTGGGTAGATTGGTCCCCTCGGTTAGTGAGCTTCTTCCACCGCTACCTTGAACCCTATAGGTGGGTTTGGGTGCATAAAGCACAGGCTTGCTAGTGTCGCTTTCTAGTTGATGCAAAACGGTTAAATCGTCAAGTATCCAGAGGCTTCTACCTTGGGTTGCCACAATAAGACTGTTGTCCTTTATTGCCAAATCGGTGATGGGAACGATGGGTAAATTTTGTTGAAAAGCTTCCCAAGAATCTCCATCGTTGAAAGAAACATACATGCCTGTCTCAGTTCCTGCATATAAGAAGCCTTTGCGGCTAGGATCTGCTCTAACAACTCTGGTAAAATGTTCTGCAGGGATGCCTTTGTTTATTCGGGTCCAGCTTTCACCAAAATCAGTCGTCTTGTAAAGGTAGGGAGTAAAGTCACCGAGTTTGTATCTTGTTCCGGCAATATAGCAGGTTCCGGCATCAAAAGGAGAGGGTTCAACACTGTTGATCATCATCCATTCGGGCATTCCTTTTGGGGTAATATTGGTCCAGTTTTTTCCACCGTCTTTGGAAAGGTGTACTAAACCATCATCGCTTCCTACCCAGAGTAAACCTTCTTGCAGAGCAGACTCATTTGCCGCAAAAATCGTACAATAATATTCAACACTGGTATTGTCTTGGGTAATGGGTCCTCCTGATGTTTTTAATCGATTCGGATCATTGCGGGTCAAATCGGGACTAATTATATCCCAACTTTGTCCCTCATTTTCCGTTACGTGCACCTGATTGGAAAAAGTGTAGAGGCGTTTGGGGTTATGCTTGCTAAAAACAATCGGGAAATTCCATTGAAAACGATATTTCATTCCCTCTGCTCCGTAGCCCATGGGATTGTCTGGCCATACGTTTATGGCACGTTCACTTCCGTTGTCGTGATTGACACGCGTAAGATAGCCCCCATAGCTTCCGCCATACACAATTTCATCGTTGGTTGGATCAATGGCAATATGTGCTGATTCCCCTCCGGCAGTAGCTTCCCAATCGTCTTCTCCTATGCTTCTACCAAAACTACGGTGATTCACGCGTAATGTTGAATTGTCTTGTTGTGCAACATAGATGCGATAAGGGAATGCATTGTCAGTGGTGACTCGATAAAATTGTGCCGTTGGCTGATTGTGGTAGGTACTCCAGCTTTCACCTCCGTCATAGGAAATTTGAGCACCTCCATCGTCGCCAATAATCATGCGTTGGTTGTCCTCTGGAGCAATCCATAGATCGTGATGGTCTCCGTGTGGCGCTCTATGAGAACTGAAGGTTTTTCCACCATCGGTAGAATGATGATAAGAAACATTCATTACATATACACCATCTACATCTTGGGTGTCAGCATAAATCTTGGTATAGTACCAAGCGCGTTGACGTAAAGCACGGCTATCATTTACCTGTTTCCAACTTTCTCCCCCGGGGGGGGGGCGCGGCGGCCGCGGGGGTGGGGGGTGGTGTGCGGGGG
>JAKMEK010000065.1 GCA_022425945.1 Flavobacteriaceae bacterium | reverse complement strand
GTTATTCCTAAGTTTTATCAAACTTTCTGCTTTTTAAGACTTTTAGTTTTGTGCATCTAAATTTTTAATATTTCACAATTCAAATAGAGTCTTATTGAAATAAACGTAAAAAACGGATTACTTTTACCTAAAAATCAAACGTTTTCATGGAATCTTATGAATTTACGGTTTTAGGAGTGATGTCAGGGACCTCTCTCGATGGTATAGATTTGGCCATCGTTAAGTTTATAAATGGAAGGGAATGGTCATTTGAACTCTTGGCAGCATCTACAATCGCCTACCCTTCAGCTTGGGAGAATAAACTGAGAAACGCAATAGCGTTAGATGAAAAAGAGAGGGCATTGTTGGATGAAGATTACACCGTTTTTTTAGGGGATATAATTGATTCTTTTTTATCTAAATTCTCAGACTATTCCATCGACTTTGTTAGTTCGCATGGGCATACCGTTTTGCATGAACCTCAAAATGGGATAACCTATCAAATTGGGAATCTGCCTAGCTTGGCAAAGCAGCTTCAGCGAAAGCTTATTTGTGATTTTAGGACAGCTGATGTTGCCCTAAAAGGGCAAGGGGCACCCTTGGTTCCGGGAGCAGAAATCCATTTATTTAGCAACTATGATGCTTGTGTGAATTTGGGCGGTTTTGCGAATATCTCTCACTTGAGCGGACCAAAGCAAAGCGCATATGATATTTGTGCAGTCAATGTTGTAATGAACTCCTTGGCAAATAAAGTAGATTTAGACTTTGATCGGGATGGTGAGCTGGCACGCGGTGGAAATAACATTCCAGCTTTTTTATCGGCACTCAATGCTCTTCCTTTTTATCGTGAACCTTCACCCAAGTCGTTGGGTATAGAGTGGGTTAATACAAACCTGTTTCCTTTGCTAAACGCTTTTGAAGTCCATAAAGTTGAAGACTTATTACATACTTACAGCCAACATATTGCCACAGAGATCGTGCGTAATTTGCCCAAAGAAGGGCGGGTCCTGTTCAGTGGCGGTGGGACGTTCAATCGTTATTTGATGGAGCAAATCGAACAGTTGTCTAGTGCTCAGATAGTGCTCCCTACAGCCTCCATCATAGAATACAAGGAAGCCATTGTTTTTGCTTTTTTGGGGGTTTTACGTCACTTAAATCAGCCCAACTGTCTTTCCCGATTCACGGGTAGCAGCAAGGACCATAGCAGTGGAAATATTTTTTACCCATAGAAAGTTTGAGTTTATGATTAAATCCCTATTTTCGTTTTTCTAATCATAAGATGCATCTGGAAAGCATCTGAAATCTTGAATTGAATGGAACTACTATTAATTGCAATATTTGTGCTGGGATACCTTGCCATCACGCTAGAACATACCTTAAAAATTGATAAACTCATCCCTGCTTTGGCAATGATGGCCTTATTGTGGGCGATCATAGCGTTAGCGCATTTGCCTGTCTTTGACGTAGATACTGCGTTAAAGCAATTGGTTCCTTCACATATAGAGGAGATTTTATTACATCATTTAGGAAAGACAGCGGAGATCATCATTTTCTTGTTAGGGGCAATGACGATCGTCGAAATCATCGATTACTTTAATGGTTTTGCAGCAATAAAGTCGTTCATTAAAACAAAATCTAAAAAATCCTTATTGTGGATTTTTGCAGTGTTAGCCTTTATCCTTTCTGCCATTATCGATAATTTAACGGCTACCATCGTTTTGATTACCATACTACAAAAAGTAATTTTAGATCGTGATACACGTTTGTGGTTTGCGGGTCTAATTATCGTATCTGCCAATGCTGGTGGTGCATGGTCACCAATTGGAGACGTGACCACAACAATGCTTTGGATTGGAAATAAAGTAACCACAGGAAAGTTGATTGCTTATTTATTGATACCTTCTATTGTATGTGTGGTTGTACCTGTCTTTGTTGCGTCACTTTTACCGGCTTTTAAAGGAGAAATCCCTACAGTAGAAGATCAGGAAGAAGATCCTATTCACCCAAGAGGTGCTGCTATGTTGTATTTGGGTCTATCGGCAATAGTATTTGTTCCGGTATTCAAAACAGTAACCCATCTACCTCCCTATGTTGGAATGATGTTTTCTCTGGCTATTGTAGCTACTTTTGCCGAGATTTTCAGCGCAACTAAGATCAGCATTACATCGATTGACCAAGATCATGATGATGCTTCGCACAATAGTCCAGTTCACAAATCACTTTCAAAAATCGAATTACCGAGTATTTTATTTTTCTTAGGAATTTTATTGGCCGTTGCGGCATTAGAATCTTTAGGAATGCTATTCGGCTTTGCAGAGAGTTTAAACACAGCTATTCCCAATACGGATATTGTGATCATGTTGCTGGGAATTGGTTCAGCAGTAATCGATAATGTTCCACTGGTAGCAGCATCAATGGGAATGTTTTCTCAGGGTACAGATGATCCCTTATGGCATTTTATTGCCTTTTCTGCTGGGACAGGTGGAAGTATGTTGATCATAGGCTCAGCCGCAGGAGTTGTAGCAATGGGAATGGAAAAAATAGACTTCTTTTGGTATCTGAAAAAGATTTCTTGGTTAGCATTCCTCGGCTTTTTTGCTGGTTCCATTACCTTTATGCTTCTACGCGGATATATCGCCTAAATCGGATAATTTATTCGGTTTTCATTCGTTCTAAATTAAAAAGGAAATACTATGATCCGAATTGTGTCTATTTTATTTGTTCAGGAGAATCCACTGCAGCTTAAAAAAACCTTGTCTTTGATCGAGTTGATTAGGGATGGAGGCCTAGGTGGCCAAGTCATTATTGGTCTACTATTTGTCTTGCTTTTAATGGCTATCTATATCTACTTTGAGCGCTGGTTTGCCATTCGTGCAGCCAACAAAATAGACAAGAATTTTATGGATCAAATTCGGCTATATGTTGGGCAAGGAAAAATTGAGGCTGCACAAGCCCTCTGCATCAAAGAAAATTTGCCTGTTGCTCGCTTGATAGCCAAGGGAATCTCTCGCATTGGTCGTCCCTTAGATGATATTAATACAACCATAGAAAATGCAGGTCGATTAGAGGTTTATAAACTCGAAAAAAATGTCAGTGTCCTAGCAACCATTGCTGGTGCAGCTCCCATGATCGGGTTCTTGGGAACTGTGATTGGAATGATATTATCCATTTTTGAAATATCCAATGCTGGAGGGAATATTGACATGAAACTACTCTCAGATGGTTTATATACGGCAATGACAACAACTGTTGCCGGATTGATTGTAGGGATTGTCGCCTACATCACTTATAATCACATCGTGGTGAAAACCAATAAAGTGGTGTATCAAATGGAAGCTACTTCCTTTGAGTTCTTGGATCTATTAAACGAACCAGCTGCTTAAATGAATTTACGCGGACGAAACAAAATATCGCCAGAATTCAACATGTCGTCTATGACGGACATAGTGTTCTTATTACTCATATTTTTTATGATTGCTTCTACGCTTGCCAAGCAGTTGGATACCATTGAGGTGAAGTTACCTCAGGCAAAAGGGAAGACCGAAAACAGGCAGTCAATCGCTGTAACCATAAATGAGAACAATCGTTTTTTTATTGATGGGGAACGCGTCAATAAAAAAAGTATCAAATCTGAACTACTTTCGTTACTTGCACAGAAAGAAGAAAAGGTCATCATTTTGAGGGCCCAAAAAACTGTTGCTTTGGAAGAGGTGGTTTATGTAATGAATATTGCCAACGAAAATGCAATCAAGGTTGTGTTGGCCGTAGATGCTCAATAAGATGAAATACCTTAAAACTCCGCACGAACGTAAATCGGCTGTACTGACGTCAATCATTGCAGCATTATTGCTTTTACTGTTGTCTTTTGTGGGATTAAAATATTTTGACCCTCCTATCAGTTATGGGATGGAGGTAAATTTTGGAACCAGTACCCAGGGGAAGGGAAAAGTTCAGCCAACAAAGGCTTTGGCAAGTCAGCCAAAACCTATCGCTCAGCAGGCCAAGCCAGTTCCTGTACAACCAAAGGTGGAAAAGGCAGTAACCAAAGTGTTGACACAGGAGGAGACCTCTATACCTGTAGTGAAAAAGCAACCAAAAAAGCTAACCCCAAAAGCAGCGCCCCCTAAACCCACCGTTGCAGCTTCGACTAAAAATATTTTGTCCAAAATGTTGAACGCTAAAAAAAGTGAGGGTGAAGAAAAGTCTGGAGAAGGGAACGACACATTGGAAGGAGATAAAGGTAAAGTTGAGGGAAATCCATATGCCAGTAGTTACTATAGCAAAGCAGGATTGGGCGGAAATGGTAAAGGATTTGGATTGAATGGACGTAATTTACAGTCCAATGGTACTGTGACCCAAGAGTGCAATGAAGAGGGGGTTGTAGTGGTCCGAATAACCGTGAATCAACAGGGGCAAGTATTGACAGCTGAGCCAGGCGTCAAAGGAAGTACAAATGTGCATCCCTGCTTGTTGGATCCTGCAAAGAAAACAGCTTTTTTACATCAATGGTTTCCAGATAAGAATGCTCCAGCGACTCAAACGGGCTTTGTTGTAGTCAATTTTAAATTAAGTGAGTGATGAATAGTTTTGAAGAAGTCACGCAATGGCTATTCACTCAACTTCCTGTTTTCCAGCAACAAGGTGCCTCGGCCTATAAGCCGGGTCTCGATAAGATGCGTGCATTTGCAAAAATATTAGGAGAGCCACATACTAAGTTTCCCTCCATACACGTAGCCGGAACCAACGGAAAAGGATCTACCTCCCATATGATTGCTGCAGTGATGCAAGAAAAAGGTTACACAGTAGGACTGTATACATCGCCGCATTTGGTGCGTTTTTCAGAACGAATTCGCATTAATGGGGTTGAGGTAGAGGAAGGTTTTGTCATTGATTTTGTTAGACAACATCAAGCTTATTTCGTAGCAGAGCAGCTGTCTTTTTTTGAGATAACCGTAGGTATGGCTTTCGCTTATTTCGCTTCACAAAAAGTGGATTATGCGATTATCGAAGTCGGACTAGGTGGTCGTTTGGATGCAACAAATATTATCACTCCACTGATATCGGTTATTACCAATATTGGGCTAGATCACACAGAGTTTTTGGGAACTAGTCTAGAGGAAATTGCCACAGAAAAAGCAGGAATCATAAAAAACGGAGTAGCTGTTGTGATCGGTAAAAAGCAACTAGAAACCGAGAAGGTGTTCAGGTCAATTGCGAAAGAGCGAGAAGCACCGATTTACTTTGCAGAGGACTACAGTATGCCACAACTTGACTTAGATCTGTTGGGCAGTTATCAAGAAGAGAATAAATTAACTGCCTATGTTGCCTTACAGCAATTAATGGGAAATCAATTAGAGGGCGATTCGCTTCGAGGCTTTTCAAAGGTGGTTCAACTTACAGGTTTAAGGGGGCGATGGGAGTCCATAGGAAGTAAGCCAGTGGTGATTGCCGATGTTACGCATAATAAAGAAGGTTTTATTCAAGCGATTCCTCAGCTGATGGGGATGAAAAAAGCAGGCTTGCACATTGTTTTAGGCTTCGTTCAGGGGAAGGTTATTGAAGAAATTTTTGCTCTTTTACCTACATCAGCCAGCTATTACTTGTGTTCACCTGCCATATCGAGGGCTATTCCAGTAAATAAAATTTCAGTGATCGCAAAAGATAGTGGGCTAACATACTTCACTTATTCTTCTGTAAAAGAAGCGGTTAATGCCGCTAAAGTTGCTGCCGAAGTTGAGGATGTGATCTATGTAGGGGGCAGTACTTTTGTTGTTGCAGAAATTCTTTCATAAAGCGCTTTGTTATACATAAAAAGTGCGTTATATTTGCACCCGCAAGGGCGCTTAGCTCAGTTGGTTCAGAGCACCTCGTTTACACCGAGGGGGTCGGGGGTTCGAATCCCTCAGCGCCCACCATATAAACCTCACTTTTTTAAGTGGGGTTTTTTGTTTCTATCTTCCCAAAGAAATTCAAGACAATTATTGTTATTCCGACTACTAATTCGAGGATGAAGATTAGATTAAATTCATTTTTCTCATGGAGATTGACAAAACCACTTATGGAAATTAAGACACCATAGAAATACCAAAAGACTTTTCGGTAATTGGCTTTTTTCTCCTCGGCTACCTTCATTAAACGAATAACACCAAAATTGATAAGTGCGACAACGGCTAGTACGCTCATAAAAATCAGTACTCCTTTTTCCATGAGATAGATTTTTTGCTAAAGTTAAGGTACAAAAAAAGGCGCTTTAAGCGCCTTTTTAAAATTGTACGAAGGAATTACAAAGCGTTAATGAGGGAAGTAATTTTTTCTTTTTCCTCTTCTGCTAATGCACCGTCGACGAGAATACGTCCACTATATTCATCCGTGATGATTTTCTGGCGAGAAGCAATCTCCATTTGCACCTGTGGAGGGATAGTGAAAAAAGATCCACCAGAAGCCCCTCGTTCTACAGCAACTACTGCTAATCCATTCTTTACACTCCCACGTATTCTTTGGTAAGCTTTGATCAAGCGCTCCTCGATTTTAGCAGCATATTTTTCAGACTGTTCTAGCAAAAGATTTTCTTCCTTTTGCGTTTCATTCATGATCTCATCCAACTCACTTTTCTTAGCATCAAGGTGTTTTTGCTTGTCTTCCATTTGCCCCCCTAGGGTAGTGATGGTTTCGTTTTTGAGTTCAGTTTTTGCTTTGATCTCTCTGATTTTCTTTTCAGCGAGTTCAATTTCTAATTTTTGGAATTCTTCTTCCTTAACAATCGAATTGTATTCACGATTATTTCGAACATTGTTCAGTTTGTCAGCATATTTGACAATCAATTCTTTGGCTTGTTCGATATTATTTTTGTGTTCTTTGATCGCAACATCAAACTCAGCAAGATCGCTTTTGAGTTTTTCCATTTTGACATTCATTCCCTGAATTTCATTGTCAAGATCTTCTACCTCTAAAGGTAGTTCTCCTCGAACATTTCTAATTTCATCAATTCTTGAATCAATTATTTGTAAGTCATAAAGCGCTCTTAGCTTTTCTTCGACTGAAATTTCTTTTTTCTTGGCCATAATTAGAAATACTTTACTGGATTGGTGTTAACTTCGGATAAAGTGAATGCAAAATTAGGGATTTTTTTTGTAAGAAACTCCTGGATTATTTTTTTTGTGAAGTGCTCGGTTTCATAATGACCTGCATCCACCAAAAGAAGTCCCTTCTCTGGAGTGTAGAAATCATGGTATTTAAGGTCTGCAGTGACCAGTGCATCTGCACCTTGGGCAATGGCAGCATTGATACAGAAGCTTCCCGAACCCCCTAAAACAGCTACTTTTTTAATTTGATCTTTCTCACTAGCGCTATGTCGTATGGCAGGAACCTTAAGTGAAGTTTTTGTGTGTTCTAGAAATGTAGCCAAAGACATGGATTGTTCTAATTCTCCAATGCTTCCCAATCCAATATCTGGATTTAAATTTTCTACTGCGATGAGTTCATAAGCAACAGATTCATAGGGGTGGCTGTCCTGAAGTGCGTCAATCACTTGTTTTTTACAGTGTTTAGGGACAATTACCCGAAGACTATCCTCAGTTAGCTTTGATAAAGATTCTTTCGTTCCTTGTTGAGGAGTTGAATGGTTGTCTCCTAAAAATTGACCTTCACCAGTTACCGTAAAACTGCACTGACTGTAATGGCCAATGCTACCCGCTCCAGCCTTGTGTAGAGCAGCCAGAACATCTGTTTTTTGAGCGCTTGGCACATAGGTTGTTAATTGGAACAAGGTGTTTTTCTGGGGGATTAAAATTCGTTGATTTTTTAAACCTAGCGTTTCCCCTAAAGTGTAGTTAATTCCTTTCTTATGATTGTCTAAAGCGGTATGAAGTGCATAAATAGCAATTTTGTTTTCGATGGCTTTGATGACTGTTTTTTCCACATAGTTCTTACCAGTTAAGGACTTTAGCCCTTTGAAAATTATTGGATGAAAACAAATGATCATTTGACAATTTTTACCCACGGCTTCTTCAACTACCGCCTCAGAAACATCATGGGCAATCAGAACATTTTCACAGTTTGCCTCCTTGTTTCCGACCAATAAACCTACATTATCAAAATCTTCTGCATAGCTAAGTGGAGCCCATTGTTCAAGTATATGTGTTATAGCACTAATTTTCATTTATCTCGAATTTATAGAAGATGAAATCATCTTCGAATACTTATCTTTACGAAGGTAATGATATAATTTTTATGGGCTTTTTGCGTTTTTTACTGTTTCCTTTTTCAATTCTCTACATGTGTGCGACGAGTCTACGTAATTTTTTGTTTTCCATTGGTGTTTTTAAAAGTACGAGCTATGATGTGCCCTCACTGGGAATTGGCAATTTGTCGATGGGTGGAACTGGTAAATCTGTTGCCATCAATTATTTCATTACGTTATTTAAAAATCATTACCCAGTTACCATTTTGAGTAGGGGACATGGAAGGATAAGCAAAGGCTTTCAATTGGGGAATGAAAATTCAACTGCCAAAACACTGGGCGATGAGCCCTTAATGTTTTTAAAGCAACATCCAGAAATTCGTGTAGGTGTTTCCAATAACAGAAGAAAAGGGATGACGACATTATTGAACCATGATACAAATAAAGCTGATGGTATTTTTTTGTGGGATGATTGTTTTCAGCACCGATGGGTGAAGCCCTCTTTGATGATTTTATTGACCACTTACTCATCCCCTTATTCAAGGGATTTCATTCTCCCGGTAGGGAACCTTCGCGAGCTGTCTGAGGGTGCCGAACGAGCAAATATTATTATTGTAACTAAGTGCCCACGGAACCTTTCTGTTAAGCGACAAACAGAAATTCGTATGCGCTTACACCTAAAACAGCATCAGCATTTATTCTTCTCGTCAATACGTTATTCAACTTCTATTTTCGGAAAAAACAAACAGCTGCCCTTGGATGTTTTGGATAGAATTCCTTTTGTATTGGTGACAAGTATCGCCGATGCCACCCCCTTGACAGCGTATCTGAGAGGAAGGTTCGAGATTTTCGAACACCTACCATATAAAGACCATCATATTTTCTCTGATGCTGACATTTCGACTATCCAAAAAAAGGCAAACGGGAGAATGATTCTTACCACCCAAAAAGACTTCACAAGACTTTCACCATTAATTGATGAAGATCTATTGTTCTATCTACCCATTGAAATGGAAATTCTAAATGAAGAAGGCGAGCAGTTAAACTCCCTTGTTAAAGAAGGAATGCAACTCGCTTAGTGAATGTGTTTGTGAGCCTTGTAGGAGGAACGGACTAAGGCACCACTTTCTACATGTCGAAAGCCAAGATCTTTTCCAATAGCTTCGTATATAGCAAATTGATCAGGAGTAATAAACTCTTTCACCCCTAGGTGTTTTTTAGAAGGTTGTAAATACTGACCGATGGTTACCACATCAACTTCGGCTGCTCTTAGATCGTGAAGGGTTTGAATTACTTCTTCTTCTTTTTCGCCCAAGCCTAGCATAATTCCCGATTTGGTTCGGTTTACGCCTTGGTCTTTTAAGTACTTTAGGACGGCCATGCTTTGGTCATATTTGGCCTGAATACGCACTTCTCTTGTTAAGCGTCGAACGGTTTCAATGTTGTGAGAAACTACTTCTGGATGTACAGCAATAATTCTGTCTAGGTTGCGATGATCTCCTTGGAAATCTGGAATTAAGGTTTCTAAAGTAGTCGTTGGATTCATGCGACGGATAGCATTAATTGTTTCTCCCCAAATGATCGAGCCACCATCTTTGAGATCATCTCTGTCTACTGAGGTGATTACCGCATGTTTGATTTGCATTATTCTGATTGAATTGGCCACCTTTTCGGGTTCTTCCCAATCCACTGTTTCTGGGCGTCCTGTTTTTACTCCACAGAAACCACAAGAGCGCGTACAGATATTTCCTAAGATCATGAAAGTTGCCGTACCTTCTCCCCAACATTCACCCATATTAGGGCAGCTTCCAGAAGTACAAATGGTGTTAAGATTGTACTTATCTACAAGACCACGAAGTTCGGTGTATTTTTTCCCTGTAGGTAGTTTTACCCTTAACCATTTGGGTTTCTTTGTGATTGGTTGAGCTTTAATTTCAGTCGACATATACGTTCTTTCTGGCACAAATATACAAACTTAAATAACCACAAAAACAAAGCTAGTAGCAAAAAGAATGAGGAATATTAAGCCAATAATGCTTAAAACCTTAAGCAGTTTTGAGGGCTGTGCATCCACAGGCATTTGTGTGCTGGTTACCAAGCGGTAATTTAGGAAGGCATAGAAGGGGGCCGTTAAGAAAGACAAGATTGTTGCGATTTGAACCAAGGTTCCCATTTCATTGCGTAAAAAAGTGAATATCCCAATTGTTCCAGCAGCCAGAAGAATAATCCAAAAGCGAAAATTTAATTGTGGTAATTGAGGAAGTAAAATCGCACTCGCTTTTTCCATCGCCCTAGGAGAAGCATCTAGCGTAGTAAGTGTCGTGCTAAACATGGTTGTAAAGGCTGCAATAACGATGAAGAAGTAGACAGAATCACCAAGTGTAGAAGTGTATAAATCAATCAATTGTTTGGCAAATATACCTCCTGTATTTGAAAATGTTGTTCCACTGTCAAACATTACATAGGTGCCTAATCCCATGAAACAAACCCCAAGTAAAAAGGTGATAAAATAGCCAACATTGAAGTCAAACAGTCCCTCGTTGATACTGATGTTTTTGGCTTTGTTTTTTTCCGTCATCCAAATCGATTGCCATACAGAAATGTCTAAGGGAGCGGGCATCCATCCCATAAAAGCGGCAAGAAATAAAAAGGAAGTACTGCTTGGGAGTATTTGCTCGAGCGGTATTTCTGTAGTGTTTTTAGCTCCTGCGAAAAAAACCGCAATGACAGTGCTGAAGGTGAGGATTAAAATAACGACTTTGATTAGTTTGTCGAGAAAATGGTAACTCCCTTTCCAAAGTAATGCCAAGCAAAAAAAAGTGATCAACACACTCCATATAACAAGACTTGCATTGATGCCAAAAAGGAGAGAGGCCAATGAGGCAGTGACTATGGTGACCGCTGTTTGTATGGTGAACATGGTGCCAAGGCTTAGAAAGAAGAAGAGCCACAAATAGCCTTTACCTAGTTCTGCATAACCTTCGAGTAAATTTTTGTGGGTCGCTAAGGCATAACGAGAGCCAAACTGAAAGAAAGGATATTTGAAAAGATTGGTTAAAAAGAGTGCCCACAACAAACCCCAGCCAAAATCAGCTCCCGCCCGGGTTGATTGAACAAGGTGGGAAACACCGATAGCTGCCCCAGCAAAGAGAAGTCCAGGGCCAATTTTTTTAAGATTGAGATCCATTATCATTAATTTTCTGGGCCAACAATTTTTTTGCCCTGAGTAGCGTAACTTTAACCGTGCTTAAAGGAAACTGAGTTTGGTCACAAATTTCTTTGTAACTCAATTCTTCAAAATAGCGGAGGCGCAACACCCGCGAATATGTAGGTTTTAATTCTTTGATTTTGTGAAGTAATTCTTTGAGGTTTTGATTTGTAATCAATAAATCCTCTGGAGAAGGGTTTTCATCTACGATGGTCTTGTAGTCGTTATTTTCCATCGAAGTGATTTTTAGCTGACTTTCTTTATTTTCTTTTCTGAAATGATCAATTTGCAGGTTTTTAGAGATACTAACTAACCAAGTTTTGAATTCAAAATCAGGGTTATAGCTGTCAATCTTATCAAAAGCGCGCGCTAGCGTTTTGAGGGCTAGTTCTTCTGCTAGGTGATCATTTTGAGTTTTTTTAAGCAAGTAACCATAGAGATAATCCCAAAAGGTATCGAATAGAAAGGCAAATGCACGTTGGTCATTTTGTTTTGCTTCGTCGATTGTACGTTGAATATTAATCTCATCCATTTAAACGAAGATACTCAAAAGATAATGAATGATACTCCTAAGAACTTGTTAGCGATGGGTCTTTACATTCTTGTTCATCCGGAAGTTTTCCGCAAAAGCTACACGCTTCTCCTTCTTTGTTTAAAAATGGGCTTTGACTGGCGCAAGTTCCGGCAAATTTCCCATCTTTTTTCACCAATATTTTAATAGCGATGCCGGCGAAGGCAAGTCCCAAAAGAACAATACTTATTAAGGCTAATTTCATGCAGCAAAAATAACTCATTTTTCTTAAATAAAAAACGAGGAGGTCTTTCTGTAATTTTTTAAATAAAATACCACATATTACTTTAGTTAACCGTTTTATGCTTAAAAC
>JAKMEK010000018.1 GCA_022425945.1 Flavobacteriaceae bacterium | reverse complement strand
ATTCCATTTTTCACATTATTGACGCCAATAAATTAAGAATTTAAGTTTACAGTGCTTATATTGGTTCTTAGAAATAATGTATATGAGTCTCTCAAATTTTGAAACAAAGTTCGATGCAATTGTCGTTGGAACTGGAATAAGCGGCGGTTGGGCTGCAAAGGAACTAACCGAAAAAGGATTAAAAACATTGGTTTTGGAACGGGGAAGAATGGTCAAACATATTGATGACTACCCGACCATGAACAAAGATCCTTGGGATTACCCTCATGGAGAGGTGATTACCGAGGAAACCAGAAAAAGGCAACCAAAGCAAAGTCGAACCGGGTATACTACAACTGAATCACGAAAGCATTTTTTTGTAGATGACATTAAGCATCCTTACAACGAAGACAAACAATTTGATTGGTGTCGCGGATATCATGTTGGGGGTAGATCGATAATGTGGGGAAGGCAAAGTTATCGTTGGAGTGACTTTGATTTCGAAGCCAATGCAAAAGACGGCGTAGCTGTTGATTGGCCTATTCGCTATAAAGATCTCGCTCCGTGGTATTCTTATGTTGAAAAACATGTTGGAATTTCTGGCGAAGCACTAGGTCTCCCACAATTGCCCGATAGCGAGTTTTTAAAACCAATGGAGCTCCATTGTGTGGAAGATCATCTAAAAAGTTCCCTTGCAGAAAAATACGACGATCGCTTGTTAACCATAGGGAGAGTAGCACATATCACAGAAGGCACCAAACCAGGAGCAGGCCGAATTGGCTGTCAATATAGAAATCGCTGCTCTCGAGGCTGTCCTTTTGGGGGATACTTCAGCAGTAATTCATCGACTTTGCCCATGGCAGAAGCCACTGGAAACATGACACTTCGTCCCAATTCAATTGTACATGAAGTACTGTATGACCCTGAGACTAAAAAGGCTACGGGAGTTCGCGTCATCGATGCGGAAACCAACGAAACAATTGAGTTTAAGGCAAAAGTAGTCTTCTTGTGTGCTTCAGCAGTTGCTTCAACAGCCATCCTTATGCAATCCAAATCTGAATATTTTCCCAATGGAATGGGGAATGCATCTGGAGAATTAGGTCACAATATAATGGACCATCACTTCCAGGTTGGAGCAAAAGGAGAGTTCGACGGTTTTGACGATAGATACTTCACAGGACGAAGACCAAACGGGATTTATATTCCCCGATTCAGAAACCTCGGAGGGTCAACTGACCGAAAAGATTATATCCGAGGCTACGGATACCAAGGAGGAGGTAGTCGCGGATCATGGACCGAAAATGTCAAAGAAATGGCCTATGGGCCAGAATTTAAAGAAGCTATCATAAGTCCTGGCGGCTGGAATATGGGTCTTAATGGTTTTGGTGAGGTATTGCCTTATCATGAAAACCACATGTACTTGGATTATGAAAAAACAGATCAGTGGGGATTGCCCACCGTTACCTTTGATGCTGAACTCAAAGAGAACGAAATGATCATGCGAAAAGACATGCAGCAACAAGCCATAGAAATGTTAGAAAACGCTGGATTTAAAAATGTTCACGGTTATGACAATGAATATAAATTAGGACTTGGTATCCATGAAATGGGAACAGCTCGTATGGGAAGAGATCCAAAAACCTCTGTTCTGAATGCCAACAACCAACTACACGAAGTTCCAAACGTTTTTGTTACCGATGGCGCCTGTATGACATCAGCTGCAAATCAGAACCCATCATTGACCTATATGGCATTGACAGCAAGAGCTGTTCATTTTGCCGTAGAAGAACTGAAGAAGAACAACATTTAATCTAACGCATTATGCAAAGAAGAACCGCATTAAAAAATATAGGCCTATCTTTTGGCGCATTGACATTAACCCCTACTGTAGCTAGTTTATTACAAAGCTGTCAGACCAATGAAACAGGTTGGATCCCTAGTTTTCTCTCTCAAGAAGAAGCTGGGGTTATCGCTAAAATTATTGACGTAATGCTGCCCACTACAGAAAATACACCGGGAGCAACAGATTTGAATTTGATTCAATTTGTCGACGGATATTTAGCTAAAGTCATAAGTTCAGAAGAGCAAGAATTTGTTAAAATGGCTACAGAAGTTTTCATCGGAGCAACCCTAAGTTCTGTTTCGAAAGAAAATGCTTCTGATATAAGTACAGAAGATATTGATCAACAATTGAGCGCTTTTCTTCGTGCTACTCCAGAAAAGCAAGCAGAAAGAGGCGAAGCATTTGATGTTTACCTAAAGGCCTTAGAAGAAGGTGCAGGGGTTACTCCTCCAATTGAAGGGGTGTGTCAAAGTTTTCTCTATAATTTACGAACACTTGCTATTCGTGCATTCGAAGGAAATGCCATTATTGCGAAAGAGCATATGGTTTATGCCCCAGTTCCCGGACAACAAAAAGGTTGTGTCGATTTACAAGAAGCTACAGGCGGAAAGGCTTGGGCACTATAATGTCCGTAGGTATTCTGCTATCGCTTTTGCTTCATCTTCGCTGAGGTTCTGATTGATCATAAGAATATTATTATACTCAGCTAGTAGCGCCTTGGCGACAGGGTCTTTCTTTAGCATTTCAGTAGGATTTAGTAATAGATTCATTACCCAAGCAGGGTGACGTCTTTCATAGACACCCTTCATTGCAGGTCCAATTAACTTGGCATTGCTTTTATGACAAGCGGTACATTTTTGTTTGAAAGCTGTAGCTCCTTTTTCCACCAAAGTTTGATCTATTTCAGTAGTAAAAGCAAAGTCTTTTATTGGGCCAATGCCTTTGTTGGTTAAATCAATGGGGGTGTTAGATTTATTGGTTTCCTTTTGGGATGTTTCTTTTTTTGTGCGATTAAATTTAAATCCCTCCTCTTTTTTGGTGGACGTATCGCCGCAAGCAATAAGCAAGCAACATAAAAAGGCAAAGACGATTTTTTTCATGATGATCGATTTAGATTCTAAATGTACCTCTAATTTACATAAATCTTAAGAGGGTTAAAAA
>JAKMEK010000015.1 GCA_022425945.1 Flavobacteriaceae bacterium | reverse complement strand
GGAGCATAGAGATGGATTAAGAATTAGGAATTAAGAATTAGGATTATGAATTAAAGTCTTAGTCTTCTGGAAATAAAGAAGTATCGAGGGAAGGGAGGATGCGCAATGCATTTTTGTAATACAATTTCTTCAGAATCTCGTCGGGGAGACCCAAACCATACATTTTCCAAAACGCATGACGTTTACGGTAGTAGTTAAAGTACTCATCATTGGTTTCTAATACACGAAAATAAGTGTAATATTCACTCACCTTATAACTGTCTTTGCCAAATAGAACCCGATCTTGGTAATCTTCAAAGAACTTTCGTGCCCTGCGGGGTTGACGTCCCAGTTCAGCCAATACAGCGCCAATTTCGGTCATCACATTGGGGTAGGTGTCTAAATGTTCGCCTAGGCGATCTAAATCGTTCCCCATCCAACCCAAATGCGCATTGATGAAGGTGGTACCGGAATGTTTTCTAAAAACTGCATGTTGTTCCGCAATGATGGATTCAAAGGAAGGTACTTTAGCTGGATCGCGGTAACGACCCGGTTTTTGTTTGAGTTCAAGCCAACGCTCGTTGTTTTTGTCTTTCGGTTTCCAGAAGGAGGGAGGCTCAGCGGAATGGATTAGGACAGGGAAGCCTAATACTCCACATTCTGCCCAAATAGGATCGAGACGGGGATCATTTACCGCAATGCGATTTCCATTATCATCAGTGTCGGAAAGGCCCAAACCTTTGTAGACCTTGAGTCCAATAGCACCCTCACGTTTGGCTTCTCGTAAAATAAATAGGTTGTTTTCTACGAAATCGGGTTCATCAATTTTCTCCCAGTCTAAATTGACAAAAAGCCCGAAGCGGGTAGGGGCGTTTTCCTTAACGTTTTTGAGACATTTTTCTAGATAGAGACCGCGAAAGCCACTAAGGTTAATCATAACTGCCATATTGAGGCTGTCCATTTCTGCCGTTAGATTCGATAAATCTTTGACAGGCATATCAAATTGGTGGTTGTGCACGTCTATAAAAGGAAACTTTGCGCGCGTCAAAAGATGTTCAGGCACAACAAGGCTTGAAGGCGGGTCATAGTCCTCAAAACTCATGATGTTTTTACGGGCCTGAATCTTTCCGACTATGTAATAAGTTGTGCCACCCAACACTAGAATAAAGAAGAGGGCTTTGAAGAAGTTTTTCAAGGAAAAGAATTGCATTTAGTTCAAGGGAATTGAAACAGCCGTGGTATCCCAACGCATACGCAAGGTCAGGGTTTCATTGCCCTCCAGTATGTCAATGCTAAACTGCTCAATAGGCGTTAGTAGTTTTGCTGAAGCAACGTTCACGCGCATTATATCTTTGCTGTAATCGGGTTCGCTATACCCAAAGGCAGAATATTCTTCATTCAATACAACCGCCCAGTGATCGGCTTGTGGAATGGCGTACAGACGATATTTTCCCGGAGCTAATGATCTTCCGGCAAAGGCAATCTCTTTAGATGTTTCAAAAGTAGAAGCAGCATTAGCACCCAAACGCCAATAGGCATCAAAAGGAACCAATGCACCATCGTCATTTGAGCCAAAAATAAGACGGTCCTTCTTGAAAGGACGGCTATAGACGACCTCAATCTTAAGATCATCTTTTGTGTAGGTAACCGTGTCTTTTGGACTAGCAGGGTTGATGAAGAGGTTGTAGTAGAAATAGGCTATAACCACCAATATGAAGGTTAGTATACCGCCAATAATTTTTGCTTTTGTGCTCATTGTTTTTTGTTTATGCTACTAATATAGTAATTATAAAATCTTAAAGTAGAAGAGTATAATTCATATTTTATATACATCAATTTTACATAATGTTAATTATAAACAATATAAATTATATCTAAATAACTCATCATTAGATAATTGTAAATGAATTAAAATAGAATTGAGCTATAAAAGATTAATCACAGGATTTTGTTGATGTATCGATTAGTGATAAAATCAGCCAAGAGGAACCATCCCAAACGAGATTAAATAAATTATGACCACAATGCGACAACTGGTCATCTAAATAAAATTCAAATGGCACCCATACTGTAGCAAGGTTATGATGGTGTTCGATGCGCTCATTACCAAGTCGTTCCTCCCATTTAGGAGAATTGGGACGTGTGCTCACAGAACGTATAAATTGCTGCAAATCACTTTCAATCAATACGGGCTGTCCATTTCGATTAGCCGAACGCAGCAAACGTCCTTTTTTTGGGTGAAAGACCGTTTGCATGGCGATGCTATCTTTGGCATGAAAGGCATTGAAAAAGTTGGTTACTGCACCATAAGGCGAAGGCTTTTCTTGACCGTAAAGATTGAAAATTAATCCGCAAAAGAGACCTAGAACATAATTTTTCATGTTTAAAAATACTCTTTTATGCCGTATGAATGACCCGCTGCGGAAAAGGAATCTCTATACCACCAGCATCCAAGGCTTTTTTTCCTTGTTCGTAAACATCAAAATACACCGCCCAGTAATCACGCGGTTTTGAATAAGGACGTACCACTAGGTTAACCGATGAATCTCCTAGTCCTACAACTCCAACAAATGCTTTGGGTTCATCTAATACCAAAGGATGCTCTTCCATAACCGTGTATAGAATCCTTTTAGCATCATCGATAGAATCATTGTAGGATATTCCAAATTCAAGATCAACACGAATATTTCCCTCTGTGGCATAGTTGGTTATTTCTCCATTTGCTATTGCTCCATTGGGAAGAATTACTGTTTTGTTCTCAGGGGTTAAGAGGATGGTAACAAAAATCTGAATTTCTTTAACCACCCCTGTGTAACCTTGGGTTTCAATTAAATCATCCACTTTAAAGGGCTTAAAGACCAAAAGTATTACTCCCCCTGCAAAATTCTGTAAAGTACCGCTTAGTGCCATACCAATGGCTAATCCAGCTGCACCCAGTATGGCAATAAAAGAGGTCATTTCTACCCCCAGCATTCCAAGGACACTTATAGCAAGTAAAATGCGGAGAGTCATCCCCGTCAAACTTAATAAGAAAGGTTTTAAAGACTTATCGAGCTTGGTGCGTTCAAAGACCTTGCTTAGTGTTTTAACAGCGAATTTGATGATCCATGACCCTACTATCCAAACAACGATAGCGCCGAGGAGTTTTGGTCCGAATTCAAAAATGAATGTTTGTAGGTCTTGGTAAAGTTGGTTAATGTTCATAGGGTTGGTTTATAAGATTAGGTGAACTAAATATAGCATAATTTTAGCGATACAATGACCCCAAGTAAATGGGTAGGTTCAGCTTTACTGGAATAGTATCAAGCAAGACTCCTCCACCTCCCTTAATTTAAAACAACTTCGCTGTTTCCCTCTTTTTTGTATTTTAGAGGTAGAAATTGATCCCAAATCAATCCGAAATGCACTTAACCGAAGAACACTCGTAGCATTTATTGGTTTTATTTGGGGAATAATGCTCGACCCTACGCATTTGTTGATCTCTCTTTCTAAGACGCTAGGGGTTTGTGCGTTTTAACGATAACCTAATAAAGATGTAAAGAACCTTCCATGAAATCAATCCTCGAATCCACTCAACTAGAAACCTCAGAAAAGACCTACATTGTTGACCTCGTTCAACAAAACAACAGTATCGCTGTAGAAATCATCCAAAATAGCGACACCACAATTGATGACGAACAAAGCCGGATACAAATAGCCTCTTCCCTACTTTCTGAATTGATCAAAACCTTAGAAAATTATCATGCAAAGCTAAGTACCCACACCTCACAGGCCAACGAACATTTGTCTGAATTGGACAAGCAAAGCATTGAGCGCAATTACCTCAGAGGTGTACCGCTTAAAAATCTTGCCTTACAGTTCGATCAATCGATAGCGTTAATCGAAATGGTTTTGAGAAATAGAGGAATTGAAATTGTTGATAATGCACTGCCCAAAACATTTTATTCCTGGAGGAAGGGTCAATCCAGACGATGACTACATTCCTGCCATTACTTTTGCAGAGACTAGCTCCAACTAGAATAAGCAAGTAGCCCTCCTGTTCACAAGCCTGTGAATAAAGCACAGCTGTGGTTGTTCTATAGTAGTGCAAAAGGGCGTAACTTTAGGTAAAACAATAGCCATGAACGATCGACCTAATGATCTGCTCCGGATTCGCCCCGAGATAAAGAAAACCCAGCAGTTTGACAATATGAGTCCAGATGAGCGCTTCCAGAATGAGACCCTCCGCCCTATTCTAAAGCTGCAGAATCCTTTACTGCTGGTTGTTTTTCACAACTATATTGAGAAGCGCAAAGGGGTGTTTTACACCTTAGGCATTGAGAAGAAACTTGCCTACATTGAGAATAGCCTTGTCAAGGATCAGAAGTTTCGGAATTCTGTTAAAGGAATGGTCATTGGACAGTTTACCATCGAGGAATACACAACCTACAGCAGCAATTCCTCTGCCCTAAACAAACGCATGATGAATATGGTCATCGAACGGCTAAAAGACCAGCTACAGGCCTTTAATGCGCCCAAAAGTCCTGTTGAAGCAGTACACTAATCCTCTGCTAAGAGCGAAACCCCGTTAAGGTCGGTTGTAAGCACGCTACTCATATAATCAAAAAACGGGCGCACGGCTTTGAAATCATCACTGACCTGCTGCAGAAAACCCTCTGACAATACTTCCTTATCGGAATATTGCTTGGTGAACAAATAGGCTTTCTTCTTGATCAAATCTATATTGGGATCGTCCTTCGAGAAATTACGTGGAGCAGATTTTACTTCTTCCCCTTCTAATTCCCCCCAAACAGATGAAAATGAGGGGTTTCTCATGATTTCACGAAACTCTGTAGCATCCAATTCCAATTCTTTTCGAATCCGCAGTAGATCTTCTTTGGAAGGATTCCAAAAACCTGTCGCAATAAAATTATTACCCGACTTTAGGTGGAGGTAATAACCACCGCGAAAACGAGGCTTCTCTCGGTGAAAGGAGATGCCAAAATGGGTTTTGTAGGGTGTTTTATCTTTGGAAAATCGCACATCTCTATAGACGCGAAACAACTTAAAGGAGTCTACCCTATCGTGCTCATTCATTGCTTCTTGCAAAGCCGCGGCAAAAGACTTTACTTCGCCTTCATTGGCCTTGAAACGAGGCTTTTGCGCGTCAAACCAATCTCGGTTATTGTTCTCGTCGAGTTCATTGAAAAACTGCAGTACGTCTGGGCGAATGATTTCCATGGGTTTAGTTTTTGGTTTCTATCCAGCGATTGATTTTCTCTTCTAACAAAGCCAGGGGAATACAGCCTGACTCCAGCACCTCTCGGTGAAAGTCGCGAATGTCAAATCGATCGCCAAGGCTTTCTTTAGCCTTAGTGCGCAGTTCTCTAATTTTTAGTTGACCAATTTTATAAGAAAGCGCTTGTCCAGGATTGGCCATATAGCGTTCAATTTCGGAGGTAATCTTTACTTCCGACTCCGATTCGTTTTCCAAGGAATACGCTATGGCCTGTTCGCGTGTCCAGCCTTTGGAATGCAGTCCTGTGTCTACCACCAAGCGAATGGCGCGATGCATCTCAGCGGCCAACATGCCAAAGTATTGATAAGGATCTTCATAAAGTCCTAATTCTTTCCCTAAGGATTCTGTATACAAGGCCCAGCCCTCTCCATAGGCGCTGTACCAAAGATTTTTTCGGAAGGAAGGTAAGGCCGTATTTTCTTGTTGCAAAGAGATCTGAAAATGATGCCCCGGAATGGCTTCGTGCAAAAATAGATCTTCATCTTGGTGACCATTATAGGACTTCACATCGCGGATAGGCACATAAAAAATACCGGGTCGTGAGCCATCTAGCGATCCAACATTGTATTCTGCACTGGCTGATGCTTCACGGAAGGCCTCTGTGCGTCTTACTTCAAAAGGTGATTTTGGCTGCAGGGAAAACAATTCATTTACTTTAGGAATGACCCGTTGGTGAATGGCATTGAAATTGTCTATCACCTCTTGCGGATCCGTATAAGGCATCAAAGATGGAGCAGTACGTACATGTTCAAAAAAAGCGGCTAAATCTCCTTTAAAACCAACTTCATCCATCACTTCTTTCATTTCTGAGCGAATTCGAGCAACCTCACTTAAACCCAATTGGTGAATTTCATCGGGGGTCATTTCAGTTGTCGTATACAATTTAATGGCATATTGATAATAGGCAGGCCCATCGGTCAAGGCATCGTATCCGCTACTTGCTCTTCCGGCAGCCAGATAATCATTGGCCATAAAAGCATGCAACTGGGTATAGGCTGGGATAATCTCATCATTAATGACTGCGACATATTCGGCTGTAATTCGTGCTTTCGCTTCGGCTGAAAAACCTTCGGGCAAAGCAGCGATTGGACCATAAAACAAATGTTCATCTGCCGAGTTAGTAATCATTTGTTCCAACTGCGGGATTACTTTTTTGATTAAGGATATGGGCAAGACCCAACCTGTTTCCATGCCTTTTCGCATATTATCTTCTGCTGATTGCATCCATTGTAGATAGCCTACAATTCGAATCAACCAATTGGCATAGTCTTGCTCCGTTGCAAAAGGCTGCGCACCTTGGCCACTGGCCAATTGACCAAAATTGAGATGAAAAGACCACATTTGGTCGATGGGCATCAAATCCTTTTGAAACTTCTTGCCCTCTAAAGCTATGCTAGTTTCCCACAACAAAAGCTTTTTGCTCAATTGTTGGGTGTTGGACAGTAGTTCATCCGGAAATTCGTTAACGGCTGTTGCATACTTATTGTTGAATGCAATTTCTTTAGCAGAAAAATCTGCGGATAGGAAATTGGGTAAACTATCGTTATAACGACTCTCTCCCAAATAGGTAGAGGGAAGACGATAGAGTTCAAGACTTTCTTGGTAATAGTCCTCCAACAACTGATCAAAGGCTGCGGGAGTGTTTTTTGAAGTATTGTTACAGGAAGAAACAACTACAAGCAAACACATTAGTAGGGCAAACTTCTTCATGGTGATTTAATTTTTTTTAAATTTACAAAAGAAAACCCACAAGACAAATTGTGTAATTAACCTACTTCTTTCGGGCTTCTAGCGCCGCGACGATATCGGCTAAGGTGAAGCCTTTCGCCTGAAGGAGAATAAGGTAATGAAATAGCAAGTCGGCACTTTCGTATAAAAATAATTCATCTTTATTGTCCATGGCCTCAATCACCGTTTCAACAGCCTCCTCACCTACTTTTTGGGCAATTTTATTGATCCCTTTGTCAAAAAGCGAGGCTACATAACTTTTCTCGTCTTTTGCCTGTCTACGTTGCGCAATCGTGGCTTCTAATTCTGATAAGAAACCATAGCTAGGAACATTTGTTTCCCCCCAACAATTATCCGTTCCTTTATGGCAGGTTGGCCCTTCTGGACGAACAGTAATCAATAGCGTATCTTGATCGCAATCGGCTTTTAAATCAACCAAATGCAGATAATTACCACTTTCCTCACCTTTGGTCCAGAGGCGCTGTTTGCTTCGACTATAAAAGGTTACTTTACCACTTTCTTGGGTTTTCGCCAAAGCGGCTTCGTTCATATAGCCCAACATCAATACCGTCTTGGTGGTTGCGTCTTGTATAATTGCCGGCAAAAGTCCATCGGCTGATTTTGAAAAATTGAGTTCCATAAGGTTAAAGGCGCACAGCTATTTGCTGTGCTTTTAGTTGTTGTTTTAAATCAGGTACGCTAATCTCACCAAAGTGAAACACACTGGCTGCCAGAGCTGCATCTGCTTTTCCATGGGTAAAGGTATCGGCAAAATGCTTAAGTTCACCAGCACCCCCAGAGGCTATTATAGGAATATTAACTTCCCTAGAAAGGCGCGCTAATACTTCGTTTGCAAAACCGGCCTTGGTTCCGTCGTGGTCCATCGAAGTGAAGAGTAGTTCTCCAGCGCCACGTTGTTCTACTTCTTTGGCCCAGTCAAAGAGGTTTATTTCAGTAGGAACCTTCCCTCCCACCAAATGTACCAACCATTCTCCTTTAATTTGCTTCGCATCGATGGCAACGACCACACACTGACTTCCGAAAGCGGTAGCCAATTCATTGATCAGCTCAGGACGTTTTACGGCAGCAGAATTAATAGACACCTTGTCAGCGCCATTTTTCAGCAATACATCTACATCTTCAACAGAGGAAATTCCACCTCCAACAGTAAAGGGGATGTCAATGGCCTCAGCTACTTTCAATACTAAATTTGCCAATGTTTTACGTTTTTGCTCAGTAGCAGAAATGTCTAAAAACACCAGTTCATCTGCATTTTGCTCGGCATATTGGGCCGCCAACTCTACGGGATCTCCAGCATCGCGCAAATTGACAAAGTTCACCCCTTTTACGGTGCGTCCGTCTTTAATATCTAAACAGGGTATGATCCGTTTGGTTAGCATAGTTATTCGTTTAATTGAGAAAGATTGTGATGTGCATAAAAGCCTAAATCATTTCCAGTGAGTAGTTTTACCCAAAAAGCAATTTGACCAACATGGTACGAAAAATGCTCTACGGCATGCAACACCACTCCTACACCTGAAAATTCAAATCCCTGCACCTTACGCGCTTTTAGGAATTCAGCATGGTGAGCTTTTTCAATGGTTTTTATCGCAGCTTCAGCGGTGGTATCAAGCAGCTGCAAGAGTTCCTCTTTGCTCTTCCCTCCGTTTGCAGAGAATTCCAACGCCCGCTGTCGTTCATCTTTTATTTGACCAAGAGAAGAAATAATGTATTGTGTCATATTTCCAGCAATGTGCAAGAGTTGATTGCCTAGACACATGCCTCCAGAAAAAGGCAGTTCCCATACCATAAAATCATCTACAGTCTTGAAGGCCAAATGAATCATACGCTGCCCTTCTTTCAATCGAAAACAACTGTGTTCTTTAAATTCATTTAGCAGAGCAGCCTCCATTTAACCTAAAATAAAGTTTTCGAGTTGTTTTAAGGAGATGCGGTTCTCATATATGGCTTTTCCAATAATAGTTCCCTCACAGCCCATTTCAGCAAGTTGTGGCAATTCATCATAGGTTGATATACCTCCGGAAGCAATTAGGGCTATCTTGGATTGAGCAATTATTTTCTCATATAAATCAAAGGATGGTCCTGCCAACATCCCATCTTTACTAATGTCTGTGCAAATGGTAGAGCGCACACCGATCGATTCGTAATGTGCAAGAAAGTCAAATAAAGATCGATCAGAGGTTTCTAACCAACCGTCGGTGGCAATATATTCTCCTTTTACATCGGCACCCAAAATAATCTTGTCAGTACCATAAACTTCAATCCATCGACTAAAGGTTGCAGGGTCTTTTACCGCGATACTACCTCCCGTAATTTGGTTTGCACCACTGTTGAAAGCAATTTTCAAGTCTTCATCTGACTTTAACCCCCCTCCAAAATCGATTTTAAGGCTGGTTTTACTGGCAATGGTTTCTAATACCTTATGATTGACTATATGCTTGGATTTGGCACCATCTAGATCGACCAAATGCAGATATTCTATCCCGTGGTCTTCAAAAGCTTTCGCTACTTCCAAGGGATGTTCGTTATAGGTTTTTTGCGTGTTATAGTCTCCTTTAGAAAGACGAACACATTTTCCGTCGATGATGTCTATTGCGGGTATGATTCTCATATGGACAAGAAATTTTGTAGTAATTGGCTTCCAGCTTTACTGCTTTTCTCTGGGTGAAACTGCACTCCATAGAAATTGTCTTTTTGCAAAGCGGTGCTGTAAGCCCCGTCATAATTGGTTTCAGCTATTGTATTAGAGCAACTTGGTGCAAAATAACTGTGCACCAAATACATGTATTCTTTATCATCTATTCCATCGAACAACGGCCCCTTTGTATTGGAAATGGTATTCCATCCCATTTGCGGGACTTTTACTTTAGCTGAAAAACGCTTGACAGCTGCGTCAAAAATACCCAAGCCTTGGGTCATTCCTTCTTCGGTAGAATTACACATGAGTTGCATTCCTAAGCAAATCCCAAGCACAGGTTGCGTTAATGTTGGAAGCAAATGCTGCAAACCAGAGGCGTTGAGCTTTCGCATAGCGCTACTGGCCTCTCCCACTCCCGGAAAAATAACTTTATCTGCCGTTTGCAATTGATCGACATCAGCTGTTAAAAGGCCTTGAACACCTAGTCGATTTAAGGCAAACTGCAAACTTTGGATGTTTCCTGCACCGTAATCTATGATAGCTACTTTCATTTACAAACTTCCTTTTGTTGAGGGCAATATCATCTTATCAGGATCGCGTCTTACGGCTACCTTTATGGCTTTGGCAAACGCTTTAAAAATGGCTTCAATTTTGTGGTGTTCATTGGTTCCCTCAGCTTTAATGTTGAGGTTTGCTCTCGCTCCATCAGTAAAAGATTTAAAAAAGTGCATGAACATTTCTGTGGGCATTTGACCGATCATTTCACGCTTAAATTCCGTGTCCCAAACGAGCCAATTGCGTCCGCCAAAATCAATACCCACTTGGGCTAAGCAGTCATCCATAGGCAAGCAAAAACCATAACGCTCAATCCCTAATTTAGCGCCAAGTGCTTCAGCAAAAGCCTCACCCAAAACAATGGCAGTATCCTCAATGGTATGGTGTTCATCTACCTCCAAGTCCCCTTTTACGGTTAAATCTAAATCCATTGCACCGTGTCGAGCAATCTGGTCTAGCATATGGTCAAAGAAAGCAATACCAGTATCGATATTACTTTTTCCTGTTCCGTCTAAATTGAGTGTTAATTCAATGTCCGTTTCATGGGTGGTCCGTTGTTGTTTAACGATGCGTTGTTCCAATTTCAGAAAGCGATAGATATCCTCCCAGGCAGTTGTCTTTAGTGCGCTAGAAGTTGCAATTCCTTCTCCAGCTTCATCAGCTCCTAAATGCTCGTCTGTCGCAATAAAAAGCCCCTTACAATCCAAGTTTTTTGCCAATTCCATATCGGTGATACGATCTCCGATAACAAAGGAATTTGCTATGTCATAGTCAGGGGAATTAAGGTATTTTTCTACCAAGCCAGTTCTTGGCTTTCTGTTCGGAGAATTATCGGCAGGAAAACTACGGTCAATGCAGATATCACTAAAGATAACTCCCTCATTTTCAAAGCTTTTCAAAAGAAAGTTATGGGTAGGCCAAAAGGTGTCTTCTGGAAAGCTATCCGTTCCCAAACCATCCTGATTGGTGACCATGACCAGTTCATAATCCAATTCTTTTGCAATCTTACCAAGATAAGTGAATACCTCTGGGTAAAAGACTAATTTCTCAAGAGCGTCGAGTTGGTAATCTTTTGGCTCTAGTGCCAAGGTTCCATCTCGATCAATAAATAATACTTTCTTCATTTAATTATCCATGCTGCGTAATGCAATGATTAACGCATTGTTTTCGTCGGGCGTGCCTACTGTAATCCGCAATGTATTGGCACAGTTTTGATTTTTAGATGCATTACGTACAACAATGCCTCGATCAATTAATTCGTTGTACCGTTTTGTACTATTGTCCATTTTCACCAAAAAGAAATTAGCGTCAGACGGATACACCTTCTTTACAAAAGAAATGCCTTTGATTCCTTTCAGCAGTTTCGCTTTTTCTTCCCTGATTTGGTGCACTTGTTGCTGAATTAACCCCTGTTCTTCAAGACGCTTTAAAACCTCTGTTTGCGTGAGTGTATTGATGTTGTAAGGCGCTTTAACCTTGTTCATTAAATCAATAATTTCTGGGTGCGCAAAGGCCATTCCCAGCCGAATACCCGCCAAGCCTTGGGCTTTAGAAAAGGTTTGAACGACGACCAGGTTTGGATAATCGCTTATCCATGAAATTACTGATTTATCTTCTGCAAATTCAACATAGGCCTCATCCACTACAACCAGGCCATCAAAATTTTCAATGATCACTTTGATGTCTTCAAGGGCAAAACAATTTCCTGTAGGGTTGTTCGGATTGGCAATAAAAATAATTTTAGTCTTGTCAGTTTGCGCTTTGTTGATTGCGCTAACATCCAACGTAAAATCTTTTGCTAATGGGATTTGTACCGTTTCAATGCCATTGATGCTAGCACATACCTGATACATACCAAAGGTGGGCGGTAATAGAATAGCCTTATCCTTGCCTGGTTGGCAGAAAGCAATCATCAACTGATTCAGTACTTCATCGCTTCCGTTACCTAAAAAAATCTGATCGACGGATGTGCCTTTTGCTTCGGCTAAGCGTTTTTTTACCTTTCCCTGCATGGGGTCAGGATAACGATTCATACCATTGTTGAAAGGGTTTTCATTTGCATCCAGCAAAATCATATCCTTTTCACCCAGCTTAAACTCTGAACGTGCAGACGCATAAGGTTTTAGGGCTACAATTTCAGGTCGTGCCCACGCTAAAATCTGTTCTTTAGGCTTCATCTTTGAGGTCATTTAGACGTAAAGTTACGGCATTTTTATGCGCTTGCAAACCTTCAGCAGCTGCCATGGCTTCTATGGCAGAGCCAATGCCTTTAATCCCTTCTTTAGAAATTTTTTGAAAGGTCATTTGCTTTAGGAAACTGTCGAGATTTACCCCACTGTATTGCTTCGCATAACCATTGGTCGGTAAGGTGTGATTGGTTCCTGAGGCATAGTCTCCTGCACTTTCTGGTGTATAGTTGCCTACAAATACCGATCCTGCATTCTGAACAGCATTGATGTATAGATCTTCATTTTCCATACAGATAATATAATGCTCGGGTCCGTATTGATTGATGAAATCGATCGCTAATTCATCTGTATCGAAAACAATCATTTTGGAGTTTTCAATGGCTTTGGTTGCAACCTCTTTTCGAGGGAGTTCCTTCAACTGAGCTTTAATTTCATCGGCTACCTTAGGCAATAACTCAGTAGAAGTTGTCACCAAAATAACTTGACTATCTGGGCCGTGTTCAGCTTGTGAAAGCAAGTCAGCGGCCACGTAAGCCGGAACGGCGCTATTGTCCGCAACAACCAACAATTCACTTGGACCAGCTGGCATATCAATGGCAACATTGAAGCGCGTTGCCCATTGCTTTGCCACCGTTACAAATTGATTACCCGGTCCAAAAATCTTGTATACATTAGGAATAGTTTCGGTTCCAAAGGTCATGGCAGCGATGGCCTGAATACCCCCTACCGTATATACTTTTGAAATCCCACATAAAGCTGCCGTATACAACACTTCATCAGGTAACGTACCGGCCTTATTGGGTGGCGAACACAGCACAATCTCAGAACAACCCGCAATTTGGGCAGGAATGGCCAACATTAGGATGGTAGAAAACAAAGGAGCTGAACCACCAGGAATATATAAACCCACCTTTTGAATTGGGCGTTTTTCTTGCCAACACACTACACCGGCTTGAGTTTCTACAGAAACTTTTGGTGTTTTCTGTGTAAGATGAAAGCCTTCAATATTGTTCTTAGCCAATTGAATGGCGCTTTTTAATTCTTTACTTATTCGCGAAGCGGCACCATCAAGTTCAGCTTGGGAAACCCTAATCTCATCTAGTTCAACATGATCAAATTGAGCTGTATACGCTTTGAGTGCGTCATCTCCCCTTTTTTTAACCTCTGCAAATACATTTTCCACAACAGGTTCCAAGTCATTATAAGAGGCTGTGGGACGTGCCAGTAGAGCTGCCCACTCATCTGTACTAGGTTGAAGGAATTGTTGCATTACAATACCATTTTTTCAATTGGACACACCAAAATATCTTCAGCGCCAGCGGCTTTTAACTGGTCAATTACTTCCCAGAAATCACCTGCATTGATGACCGAATGCAAAGAACTCCATCCTTCTTTCGCTAAAGGAAGAACGGTCGGACTCTTTAGCACGGGCAAAATAGCCGTAATTTCTTCAATAGAATTATTGGGGGCATTCAATAGAATATAGCGTGAACGTTTAGCACGTAAAATGGCCTGAATGCGAAACTGTATAGTTTCGATAAGTTGTTGCTGTGCTTCCGTGATGTTGGGTCCCTGAACTAAAACCGCTTCAGATTCAAGAATTTTCGCCACTTCGACAAGGTTATTCTTAAATAACGTACTTCCGCTTGAAACAATATCTACTACCGCATCTGCAAGACCAATACTTGGTGCAATCTCAACCGAACCATTAATGACGTGCAGGTCGGCATTTAGTTTATTTTCAACTAAAAATTGTTTGACCGTATTGGGATAAGAAGTCGCAATTTTTTTTCCCTCTAAATCGTCTAAACCATTGAATTTAACACCCTTTGGAACTGCAATGGAAACACGGCATTTAGAAAAGCCTAAACGTTCGATAATGGCCAAGTCCTGACCTTTTTCGGTCAAGGTATTACTCCCCAAAATGGCTAAGTCCACAACACCATCTCGAAGGTATTGCGGTATATCTCCGTTACGTAAAAAGAATACTTCTACGGGAAAATTTCTTGCCGCTGCCTTTAATTGGTCCTTTCCATTATCAATGGCTATACCACAACTTTTTAGTAATGCCAATGACTCTGTATTGAGTCGTCCAGATTTTTGAATCGCTATTCTGATCATTTTTTTTATGTTATGCCTTCGCTTTTCGCTTATTTTTTAAACTAAAAAAACCCGCTTGAAGCTCAAACGGGTTACTAATATATTGACACTACATCATTAGCTCTCGTTTGATCGAAAGGTGAAATGATGTGTATGTAGTGTGTTTTTTTTCATTGATGATGCAAATATAGCGTTTATTTATAAAGGAGAAAAACCGAACGAAAACAATTCAAAATACAATTTGTTAAAATCATAACAGTTGCTTAAAAAAATTAGGTGTCTAACGGTTGATCAAAATAGTCCATCAATTTCTCACTTGGCAGAAAAAACAGATAAATGGGAATACGAAGCCCTCTAGAAACACAACATATTGTGGATAATATTGGATTGGTTCTCCCAGCTTCTATCCTACGCAAAGAACCATCATCCATATCGATACGATCTGACAGTTCTTTTTGTGTTATGTTCAGTCTGTGACGAATATATTTCACGCGGTCACCAAACGTTTTAGAACTATACATTGATTTGGGTTAATCATCAATCAATAAAAATACAGCGAAAGAGTGTTTTGTTTGCGGGGCATATATGCCCTAGTGTTTACAAGAAAATAATGCATACACTATGGTGACCTCCTAATAATCATGAAGTTCTCAATTGTTTTTTTAAAAAAAAAGTCGAATACTACATAGCATTCGACTTTAATTAGTGAGATGAAGTCAATAAAATTCTAATTATTGACTTTCATGTTAAGACTATTGGTTTCCTAGAATAATGGGTAATCCACCATCACCACTTCCAATCACGATTACTTTTGAATTGGGAGATTCGGATAATTTAATGGTTGCTTCAATACCTTTTTCTTGTAGAATTTTATCTGTCAAAGATGCACTTAAAATGCGGTTAGCTGTCGCCTTACCTTCAGCATCAATACGCTGACGTTCTGCTTCTTGTGTAGCTTTTGCAATTCTAAACTCGTATTCTAGTGCTTCTTGCTCTTGATTTAATTTACGCTCAATAGCTTCTCTAATGGCAATTGGAAGGGTAACATCTCTAACCAAAACAGCATTCAATTGAACGTGTTGATCTTCGACTACTTTTTTGGTTTCTTCGTAGATTTCATTTTGGATTGCGTCACGCTTAGTTGAATACAACTGCTCAGGCGTATAACGTCCCACAACACTTCTTGCTACGGCACGAATTTGAGGAATAATGATGATATTCAAATAATTCTCTCCTTTGGTTTTGTGCAATTTTCCTAGCTCTGCAACCTTGGGTTGATACAATACGGAAATATCTAAACTAATTTCCAAACCGTTAGACGATAGAACTTGCATTTTACTTTCAAAGACTTCTTGCTGCTTCACATTGTAAACATACACCTTGTTCCAAGGAGCAATGATATGAAACCCTTCTCCCAATGGAGGTCTATCAACCACTACTCCTCCACCAAAAGTTTTGAATAAAACCCCGGCTTCTCCATAACCAATGTTAATGGACGATTTAGAGATGAAAATAATAAGAATAAACCCTATTGCAAGGGCAGGTAGGCCAATTTTTGGTAATTTTTGCATGTTGCTTTAATTTTTAAGTTAACATTCCACCATCTACATTGAGCACCTGTCCGGTGATGTAGTTGGATAAATCTGATCCCAAGAAAACACATGCATTCGCAATGTCTTCTGGGCTACCTCCCCTTTTTAAGGGGATTCCGTTGCGCCAGCCTTGGACAACATCCTCTGGCAAGCTTCCGGTCATTTCTGTTTCTATGAAACCAGGCGCAATAACATTTGAACGTATGTTACGTGAACCTAATTCCAATGCGACGGACTTAGAGAAACCAATAATACCTGCTTTTGAAGCCGCATAGTTCGCCTGTCCTGCATTTCCTTTGACACCAACCACAGAACTCATGTGAATAAGCGATCCTTTACGTTGTTTTAAGAAGGTACGTTGAACCGCCTTGGTCATATTAAAGACGGACTTTAAGTTGACTTCAATGACTTTGTCAAAGTCTTCTTCACCCATACGCATCAACAAGTTGTCTTTGGTGATTCCTGCATTATTGATCAAGATATCAATGCCGGCAAAATCATTTAGTACATCCTCTACCAATTGTTGCGCCTGTTCAAAACTTGCAGCATTGCTTTGGTAACCTTTTGCTTCAACTCCAAGTGCTTTTAACTCTGACTCTAAGGCGTTTGCAGCCTCAACTGAACTGCTGTATGTAAAGGCGACAGCACACCCATGTTGGGCAAATACCTGCGCAATACCACGCCCAATACCTCTACTGGCACCGGTAATAATAGCTGTTTTTCCGTCTAGTAATTTCATCTAATGCTTATTATGCGAGTACTTCTGCAACTTTCTTTCCTATGGCTGCGGGAGAATCTACTACGTGAATTCCACATTCCGCCATTATACGTTTTTTGGCTTGAGCCGTATCATCAGATCCACCAACGATAGCACCAGCGTGCCCCATTGTACGTCCAGCTGGAGCAGTTTCTCCAGCAATGAAACCTACTACAGGCTTTTTATTTCCAGAGGCTTTTACATAACGTGCAGCATCGGCTTCCAACTGTCCACCAATCTCACCAATCATTACAATACACTCAGTTTCAGGATCATTCATGAATAACTCAACAGCATCTTTGGTTGTTGTTCCGATGATAGGATCCCCACCGATACCAATGGCTGTTGTAATCCCATAGCCTTCACGCACTACTTGGTCTGCCGCTTCATAAGTTAAGGTTCCTGATTTAGAAATAATTCCTACATTTCCTTTTTTGAAGACAAAACCGGGCATAATACCCACCTTAGCTTCACCCGGAGTGATGATCCCTGGACAATTTGGACCAATCAATGTACAATCTCTGTTTTTAATGTAGTTGGATGCTTTTACCATATCGGCAACAGGAATCCCTTCCGTGATGGTAATTATTACTTTAATCCCTGCATCAGCAGCTTCCATAATAGCATCAGCAGCAAATGCTGGCGGTACGAAGATAATTGCAGTGTCTGCTGCAGCCTTTTCAACTGCTTCAGCTACCGTATTGAATACAGGTCGGTCTAAGTGGTTTTGCCCACCTTTTCCTGGGGTTACCCCACCAACAACATTTGTACCATATTCAATCATTTGTGTAGCATGGAAAGTACCTTCACTACCCGTAAAACCTTGTACGATGATTTTGGAATCTTTGTTTACTAATACGCTCATTTAGTTTATTTTATGTTTAATTTATCCTTTGATTCGTTCTAAGTAGGCTCCTTTTTCAGAATCTACTTTTATTTTGTCTCCTTCATTGATGAACAAAGGAACGTTGATTCTCGCTCCAGTTTCAACTGTAGCTGGCTTTGTTGCATTGGTGGCCGTGTTGCCTTTAACCCCCGGCTCAGTGTGCGTTACTTCCAATATTACACTCGCTGGCATGTCTACTGACAAAGGCATACCGTCTTCTGTATTGATAGAAATGGTCACGATCTCCCCTTCTTTCATCAATTCTGGGTTATCCAAAATACTTTTCTCAATGCTAATCTGATTATAATCATCATTGTTCATGAAGTGATAAGCCTCTCCCTCGTTGTAGAGAAACTGAAACTTATTGGTCTCAACGCGAACATCTTCAATTTTGTGTCCTGCAGAAAAGGTATTGTCAATGACCTTTCCGTTGGTCACACTTTTTAATTTGGTGCGAACAAAAGCGGGTCCTTTCCCAGGTTTAACGTGTAAAAATTCAATGATTTTGTAGATTCCATTGTTGTATTTGATGCAAAGTCCTTTGCGAATATCTGAAGTAGATGCCATAATTAAATTTAATTTTTACGAAAGTAACCTTTCATGATTCCTCTGTGTGAATTCTTGATGAAGTCAATGATTTCATCCCGCTCTGGGCTTACTTGCATTTCAGCTTCAAGGATTTCCGTAGCCTGTGAATTGTTATAGTTTTTCTGATATAGAATACGGAATATTGATTGTATTTCTCTAATTTTTTCTGTTGAAAAGCCTCTCCTTCTTAAGCCTACAGAATTGACTCCAACATAAGAAAGCGGTTCCCTAGCAGCTTTTACATAGGGTGGTACATCTTTTCGCACCAAAGAACCTCCGGTAATGAAGGCATAGTCACCAACTGTACAAAATTGGTGAATGGCAGTCATTCCAGCAAGAATAACGCAATTACCAATGTTTACGTGACCGGCTAAGGTGCTGTTATTTGAAAAAATACAGTGATCACCAACAACACAATCGTGTGCGATGTGACAATAAGCCATAACCAAACAATTACTTCCAATCTCTGTTTTATTACGCTCGCTCGTACCGCGATTAATTGTAACACACTCACGTATGGTGGTGTTATCCCCAATAATGGTTTGGGTTTCTTCCCCGTTGTACTTCAAGTCTTGTGGAGGAGCAGAAATTACTGAGCCAGGAAATATAGAGCAATTTTTACCAATGCGTGCTCCTTCCATGATGGTCACATTCGATCCTATCCATGAACCTTCTCCAATAACAACATCATTGTTAATTGTAGTGAAAGGTTCAATCACTACGTTTTTGGCGATTTTTGCGCCTGGATGTACATAAGCTAGTGGTTGGTTCATACCTTTTCTTTTCGTATAATTTGGGCCATTAATTCTCCTTCGGTGGCAAGCTTACCATTGACAAAGGTATATCCTTTCATATGGCAAATCCCTCTTCGGATAGGCGTAATAAGTTCTAATTTAAACACAAGATGATCGCCTGGGTGAACAGGATGCTTGAACTTAACATTGTCAATTTTCATGAAAAATGTCAAGTAATTTTCTGGATCTGGTACAGTGTTAAGGACTAACACCCCTCCCACTTGAGCCATGGCTTCGACCTGAAGAACACCTGGCATTACTGGTGCACCAGGGAAGTGTCCTTCAAAAAAGGGTTCGTTCATAGTTACCCCTTTAGAACCAATAACATGTGATTCTGACAACTCATGAATTTTATCAACCAATAAAAATGGAGGACGATGCGGAAGCATTTTCATGATTTGAGTAACATTCATAAGAGGAGGTATACTCATGTCTACCGTTGGAACATTTAAACGCTTCTCTTGTTTAATGATTTTTGCCAACTTTTTGGCGAATTCAACATTGATTCTATGTCCTGGCTTGTGCGCAATAACCTTTCCGCGAATTCTTTGCCCAATTAGCGCTAAATCTCCAATAACATCGAGTAATTTATGACGTGCTGCTTCATTTGGATGGTGCAATGATAAATTGTCCAATACCCCATTTGGACGGACAGCAATTTCTTTTTTATTGAAAGCTTTCTTCAAGCGCTCCATGGTTTCAGTAGACAAGGGCTTGTCTACATAAACAATGGCATTATTCAAATCCCCCCCTTGGATTAAACCATTCTCTAAAAGCATTTCTAATTCATGTAAAAAGCTAAAGGTTCTGGAGGAGGCTATTTCATTTTCATAATCGGCCAAGGTATCCAAGGTGGCGTTTTGCGTACCAAGGACCTTGGTCCCAAAGTCTACCATGGTAGTGATTTGGTAGGAGTCAGATGGAAGGATGGTCATTTCACTCCCAGTTTCATCATCTTTAAAATGAATCACTTCTTTAACCACATATTCTACTCTATCCTCTTCTAAGGTTTTGATTCCAGCTTCACGCAATGCTTTAACAAACTCAATTGAAGAACCATCCATGATGGGAGGTTCGGGAGCATCTAGATGAATGTAACAATTGTCGATTTCTAAACCTACCATTGCAGAGAGTACGTGTTCGGAAGTATGAATTTTCACGCCATTTTTTTCGAGGTTAGTTCCTCTTTGCGTGTCTGTTACCCACTGAACGTCTGCTTCAATCTCAGGGCAATCTTCGAGATCAAAACGAACAAAACGATACCCAGTGTTAGCAGGAGCTGGAACGAATTTTAGGGTGACATTTTTACCGGTATGCAAACCAACGCCTTTGAGGCTTACTTCTTTACCAATTGTTGTTTGTGGGCTTTTCATGTGTTTGATTTTTCTAGCGCCTCTAGGCGTTTTACGATGGAAGGAAAACGCTTAAAATAGATGTATGATTTTAAATATTCATTGTAGTTGAAAGCTGGGGTACCATATAGCGTTTTGTTGCTTTCCACACTGCTGGTAACCCCCGACTGACCTTGTATACTTACATTGTCTCCGACTTTCAAATGACCAATTATGCCCACTTGTCCACCGATGATGCAGTTTTTACCAATTTTAGTAGATCCTGCAATACCCGTTTGAGCTGCTATAACAGTATTTTCACCAATTTCTACATTATGTGCAATTTGAATTTGGTTATCCAATTTTACTCCTCTACCAATCTTGGTTGCCCCAAGTGTAGCTCGATCAATCGTTGAGTTGGCACCAATATCAACATGGTCTTCAATAATTACCGCACCAGTTTGAGGTATTTTTTTATAGCTACCATCTTGGCTAGGTGCGAAACCAAAACCGTCAGAACCAATAACACAGCCTGAATGGATTACACAAAATTTACCCATTTGCGTATCCGAATGAATGATTGAGTTTGAATGAATCTCTGAATCATCTCCAATGACAACATTGTCTTCAATAACTACATGAGCATGTATTACAGTATTTTTACCAATGCGAACATTATCACCAATAACAACATAATGACCTAAATAACAACTATCTGGCACTCTCGAGTTTGTTCCGATGATGGCAGTTTTCTCTTTACCTGCCTTAGCTTTTTTCTGGTTATTGTAGTACTCTAGAAGAGTTGCGAATGCTTGGTATGCGTCGGGAACCCTAATCAAGGTAGACGTCAACTCCTTCTCTGCCTTAAAATCATGATTCACAATCACCAACGAAGCATTGGTAGAATAGATGTGAGGGATGTATTTTGGATTAGCTAAAAACGTTAGAGAGCCGTGTGTTCCTTCTTCAATTTTTGATAATTGAGAAACTTCTAAAGTAGCATCTCCTTCAACTGTACCATTGAGAATTGTAGCGATTTGTGCAGCCGTAAATTTCATTAGTGCAAAAGTATAAAAATTAAGGAACTATTTGGATTTTGGATAGCAGAGATAATGCTTTATTTCGGTCGCAGAGAAAGTTTTTCCATCAAAAAGAGAAGAAAAGTCTTCTAGGGAGTGAATTTCTCCCCTTTTATCCAGTATTTTAATGGAACTTTTATTGGAGTATACCTTGCAAGAAACTTCACCCGTAAAAACAAAATGCTCCATGTAATTGGGTGAAAATCCATTTTCAACACCTTTTTGTTTTTGCATTTGAATTTCTTCAGTCGAAAATGCCTCTTCCCTATAATACATCTTCATCAAATCTCTATTAATGATTCTCTTTGAAAAAGAGGCTAAAACTTCATCAGGGTGATATTGCCATTTTTTCAATGCTGCATAGATATCCGTATCATCCAAATGACTAAATTTCTCTAACACCATGGGATTTTCAGGATCCAATTGGTCTTGTGAAATGAAATACATCAAATCTTCAGTCATAGGAACAGTTTCCCCCTTTGCAACAAGCTTACGCACATACTTCATGGTATTACTTAATAATAGTTCTGCAACAAGCCCAGTCTTGTGAAGATATACTTGCCAATACATTAAGCGTCTCGCCATGATGAATTTTTCAATGGAAAAAAGCCCATTTTCTTCCACCACGACTTGATCATCAACAACATTGAGCATTTCGATAATTCGTGGACTATTAATATTACCTTCGGTCGCACCCGTATAGAAACTGTCACGTTTGAGATAATCTAAACGATCTATATCCAATTGACTGGAAACCAATTGATGCATGAATTTACGCTCATATTGATCTGCATAGATAGCGATAGCCAGTGATAGCTTACCCTTGAATGTTTTGTTTAACAATTCCATAAAGCCCAAGGAAAGCAACTCATGATTAACGCCTAGAAAAATAGTCCGTTCTATTGCATGGGAAAAAGGGCCATGTCCAATATCATGTAAAAGAATGGCAATGGCCAAGGCTTCTTTCTCTTCAGCAGAAATGTCGATGTGCTTTCGCTGTAAGGTTTCGACCGTTTTATTCATCAAGTGCATTGCTCCGAGGGCATGCTCGAATCGGCTATGTCGTGCGCCAGGATAAACCAATGAAGAGAGTCCCATTTGCGAAATTCGCCGCAAACGTTGAAAATAAGGGTGTTCCAATAAATCAAAAACTAATTTCGATTCTACTCTAATAAATCCGTAAATTGGATCGTTTAATACTGGGAGTTTGTTCGCTTTCAAAAAGGAGATTTTAAACAAATATAAAGAATATGCAACCAATCCAAATCTTATGGGTAGATGATGAAGTTGATTTGCTTAAACCGCATTTTATTTTCCTTGAAGCCAAAGGCTATCAAGCCCACGCCTGCACCAATGGTCAAGAAGCCATTGAGTTGGTTAATTCTCAGCAATTTGACGTTGTATTATTGGATGAAAACATGCCAGGTCTAAATGGTTTAGAAACACTGGCTATATTGAAAACCCAACATCCAAGCATTCCTGTGGTCATGGTAACCAAAAACGAGGAGGAACACATTATGGAGGATGCGATTGGATCCAAAATTTCTGACTACCTAATTAAACCCGTTAAACCAAGTCAGGTATTATTATCACTGAAGAAAATCTTAGATCACAAAAGTTTAATCTCTGAAAAAACAACCCACAATTATCAAAAAGAATTTCAAAAAATAAGCCTCGAACTCATGGACATTAACACGCATGAGGGTTGGGTAGCCTTTTATAAGAAACTTATTTTCTGGGAGCTGGAATTGCAAGAATTAGACGATTCTTATATGATGGAGATTTTCGAAAATCAGCTAAAAGAGGCCAATGCTCTTTTCGGGAAATTCATTGAGAAAAACTACAAAAACTGGTTGGATTTTCCGGATTCAGCCCCTATCCTATCTCATCGTCTATTCAAGGAAAAGATTAGGACAAAATTAAGCACAGGCACCCCCACATTGTTACTGGTGATTGACAATCTCCGTTGGGATCAATGGAAAACCATCGAACCCATACTGTCGAACTATTATCAGAAAAAAGAAGAAGACATGTATTACAGCATACTTCCTACTGCTACCCAGTATGCTCGAAATGCTTTATTTGCTGGCTTAATGCCCAGTGAAATCAAAAAACAATATCCCCACAACTGGAAAGATGATAACGAGGAAGGCGGCAAAAATCTTTTTGAAGAAGAATTGCTCCATAATCAATTAAACCGATTGCATGTTGAAGGCAAGTTTAGTTATAAAAAAATCACTCAACTTAGAGCAGCGAAAACTTTAACAGAACAAATGCATAGTCATAAGGAAGATCTTTTATTGACGGTTGTCTACAACTTTGTAGACATGATATCCCATGCAAAATCAGAAATGGAAATCATCAAAGAACTGGCCTCAGACGATAAAGGGTATCGATCTTTAACAGAAAGCTGGTTTAAGAACAGTCCATTGCTTGAAATTATCCAAACGGCTCAACGCCTCGGCTTCAATTTGATTCTAACCACTGACCACGGAACAACCAACGTTAAAACTGCCTTAGAGGTAGTAGGTGATCGAGAATCCAGTCTAAACTTGCGCTATAAAACAGGGCGAAATCTCAAGTATCCTTCAAAGAAAGTCATGGAGGCTGGTGATCCGGAAGATTACAAACTCCCGCGTTTAGGACTAAATAGTAAATTCATTTTTGCCAAAGAAGCAAATTATTTTGTTTACCCTAAAAACTACCATCACTATGCAAGCTTATTTCAAAACACCTATCAACATGGTGGGATTTCTTTGGAAGAAATCCTAATTCCTTTTGTATTTTTGACGCCAAAATAGTAAAGGTGACAAAATCGTATACATTAGATGAAATAAATTCAGTTGCAAGGGAAATACTCCCCTTGTTGACATCTAACGTTATCTGTTTTCAAGGCGAAATGGGCGCAGGTAAAACTAGCTTTATTCAAGCCTTGTGTAAAATTTCATCAGTTGTAGATGTTGTAACTAGCCCAACATTTTCTCTAATCAATGAATACCAAAATGAACAAAGCGAAAGCATTTATCATTTTGATTGCTACCGGATTGAATCGGAAGAGGAAGCTTTGGATTTTGGTGCTGAAGAATACCTCTACTCTGGAAATTTATGCTTGATTGAATGGTCGGAAAACATTGCTAGTATCTTACCCGAAAGTCACCAAAGCATTAGACTTGAGAAAATAGACAAGAACACAAGAAAATTAACACTTACATAAATACTATGGAATTTTTACATCGCTTAGGCTACTATTTAGGAGGATTTTCCATTGGTCTGATTTTATTGTTTTTCATTTTCAACGGAAAACGAACACAGTGTCACTATGGTCCAGAAGCAAGAGTATTGGACAACTTGTCTGATAAAAATTGGGTGATCAGCCCTTCTGTAACTGCTCCAATAGCATTTGACAGCTTGGAAATTCAACACTTACTAAAAGCTGCTGATGTTGACTTTGGTGCAAGTAACACAACCTTAGATAGCTGTAAAATCTATGTTCTGAATAGTTATTTAGAAAAGCGACCAGTACAGTTAAGCATCGAAAATTGCTTACATGACGTAAACTTAAAAGCATTTATTTACAAGGACTAGCTAGACAAGCTTTCGGCGTTTTCTTTCCTTCACAATCAGCGCTAACTCGCGCACTGTTTGTCCCTCCACCGAAGTGTTTTCTTCGGCACGACGAATCAAATAAGGAAGTACATCTTTAACTGGCCCAAAGGGTAAATATTTTGACACCCTATATCCAGCTTTGGCAAGGTTAAAACTAATATGATCACTCATTCCATACAACTGACCAAACCATATATGCGGATGATTTTTCGCTATACCTCGTATTTTTAACGCGTTTATTAGAGCATAGGTGCTTTCCTCATTATGACTTCCAAAATAGAGTGAAAAGAATTCTAGCTGATCCAACATATAGTCCCATGCGGCATTAAAATTCATGTCGGTTTCTTCTTTCGAAGAACAAATTGGATTGGAATAATTCAAGGCAAGTGCGCGTTCACTTTCTTTTTCCATATACGCACCCCGCACAAGCTTTACTCCAGCTACAAAACCATCCTTCTTTGCCTTATCTCCTAAATAATACAAATAGTCAAGCTTATCCTTAAGATAGAGTTGGGCAGTAGTATGTATTAAGGCATATTCTTTGTTGTAAATCGACATCATCTCTTCAACAAGTAGGTTGATGGCTGGTTGAATCCAACTTTCCTCCGCGTCGACCAATAATTTCATTTTATGTGCTTTGGCCACTTCACAACATTGAACAAAGCGATTTCGAATTCTTTCCCATGCTGCTGCATCTTCAACTGATAATTTTTCTTGCTTACTTTTTTTTAAATACAGTGATGGATGCCCAAACCCGGTAGGTTTGAAGACAGTAAAGGGAATGTTTTGTGAAGTAGATGACAATTCAATGGTTGCCAAAATATTTTTCAAACAATCATCAAGACTTATTTCTGCTTTCGCACCTTCTACTGAGTAGTCCAAGACGGAATGTACATTTTGCTCTGCAAGTGCATTAACTACCGTAAGGGATTCCCTTGCGCTAGTTCCGCTACAAAAATGATCAAAAACAGTCGCGCGAATCAACCCTTCTACGGGCAGATGTGACTGTAAAGCAAATTGTGCAATATTGGTGCCTATACGCACCAAAGGTTGGTTAGCAATTAAACGAAATAAAAAATAGGCACGCTCAAGGGCCGCATCGCTTTTTGAGGCAAACGCAACTTCAGTATCTTCAAATAACATCATCTAAAGTTTTACGCTAAATTCGAGAAAAAAAGGATAAAAAAAGCAGTTCTTTAAAAAAGAACTGCCTCTTTATAAATAAATATAGTGGTTTTTTTATTTGAGGCACTACTAA
>JAKMEK010000008.1 GCA_022425945.1 Flavobacteriaceae bacterium | reverse complement strand
TAACTCTTTTCAAAGAACTTATTTTTTTTTACTCCTTTAGTAAGGCCTGTTTAGATTAATTGGCCACGCGTTATAAACGCGCGCCAGTAGACAAAAAAATTGCCTAAATTTATCTAAACCAAAAGTTCTATGACTCTAGCACAACTCAAAGCCTTTTTATGGCAATGCACCAGACTCAACTTTTTTATTTTGCTATTGTTTTCGCTTGTACTACTCTTTTTCACGGATCAGGTCTTTACGCTACATGAGCACTTTTATGGAGGAACATTGGTGGCCTTCAAGCGCGACCTCTATCTCGTCATGGGCGTTTACAAACTGTTGTGGATTTTCTTTAACGCAATTCCCTACTGGGTGCTGCGTAGCATGGAAAAAGCCGCTTAATCTAAGTGTTGTTCAATTTCTTTTTTAATGAGACTACTCCACAGGGCATAGCCTTGAGGGTTAAGGTGTAATTGGTCAGCTACAAAAAGTTCCGTTCTAGGTAATCCCTCTTTGGTGAGAAAAGCTTCAGCCGTTTCCACAAAATGGAGGTTGGGTGTTTTGGCACAGTAGGCTTTTATTTTTTCATTCACCGTTTTAATTTCGGGCCATTGTTTCCAACGACTTTTGGTGGGGGTAATTTCAACCCACAAAAAAGGGATATTGGAATGTGTTTGGCGCAGTTGTTTCAGAAAAAATCGAAAAAGACGTGCTACTTTTCGGGGGGATTCATCTTCGGCTACGCCCTTGATATCATTGGCAATAAAGCCGATAATCATTGTAGGTTGGTGCTTTCCAAGAAGTTTATCCGTATAAAAAATCGCATCCCGTAAATGCGCTCCGCCATAGCCGCGCTGAATGACCGGGTAAGGCGCCATGTCTTCTGCTAGTGTATTCCACAAACGAATGCTCGAACTACCCACAAAGAGGAGGGAATTCTCGGGATAATCTTCTGTGCTGTCTTGAGCGACAAAGTTTTCAATTTCTTGGGCTGCCCAGGCATAACTTTCTTTGGGATACTGCTTCAAGGGAGAGCAACTCCAAAAAAAGAAAGCACTCAATAGTACCGTAAAAAGAGATTTCCACATGGGTGAATAAATTTTCATACATTTAAAGTACTCAAACTTACCAATCTTACCTATAAATGAAAACACTTTTCGCCTGCTTTCTATTTACTCCCTTCGTTTTAACTGCTCAAATTGAATCGGAAGAAATTGAACAACAAAGCTCAAACATTCAAACCTATACCCCGTCCAAACTGCTTCGGAAAGGGCAATGGGACATCAAATGGTTCAACAATCTCTATACAGAGAACAAACGAATCGATGATCAGAAGAATACAATTACTTTTCCGCGACAGAATTTTTTCACTTCTACCCTCGACCTTTTTACTGGAGTAAGTAATTCTGATCGTTTAAATGTGGGCGTGTTAGTGGAATACCGTTCCAACACCATTAACGGAAAAGGCATTCTCAAACCGTTTTCTTTTGCTGGTGAGCCCCACAATCGTTCTGGCTTATCCAGTATTGCACCGGCCATTAAGTTTACTCCCTTTAAACGATGGGCGCGCTTTGCCATCCAATCTTCCCTTAGCTTTCCTGTTTTCTCGGGAGCAGAAACCCAGAACGGGATCTTTTTAGACCAAAAAGGGAAAACCTTTCAGAATCGATTTTTCTGCGATTATCTTGCCCCCAATAGAAGTGTACAAATTTATACGGAAGTAAACACCCAATACAATTTTGGAAACAAAGAGAACAGCTTTGCCAATGATTCGTTTGGCATTAGTCCGGGCATCTTCTTTAGTTATTTCCCCTCACCCAACACCACCCTCCTGCTATTGGCGCAACACTACAATTTGTTTGCCATCAGCAATGGCTTTTCACAGGACTACTCTGCCCTTGGCGGGGGCGCAAAATTTCAACTGAATCAAACCCTAAACCTAGAACTCTTGTATGCTAACTTTATACGGGGAAAAGACAGCGGCATTGGGCAATCGTTTAACATTGGTTTAAGGGCTTTACTGAATTGATATGCACAAAGCACTATTGCTACTTTTTTTGCTCTTCTGTGCAAGCATAAAGGCACAAGATCGTCTTATCGAATCCATTACTTTTGAAGGGCTAAAGAAATCAAAAGAACAATATTTAAAGAAACTACTCAGCTTTGACAACAATAGTCCAATCGACAGCTTGATTTTGGCCGAAGACATGATTCGTCTCATCAGAGAACCCGCCATTAGTCATGCCTACTATTACTTAGAAGAGAATGGAAAACGACTCATCATACATATTGAAGAAAACAAAACCCTTATTCCGGCGGTAGATCTATGGCAAACCCTTGAAAATCAACTCGGCTATCATCTTGGCGTGACCGACCACAATTTTATCGGAAAAGGTTATACGGTAGGTGCGTTTTATCGACGCAATAATTTTGCTGGCTTTGGCCTCATCCTCGAAAATAATAATTTCATTTCTGCCAAGCATGAGTTGAAATTTATTGCCCAACAAAGCGAAACCTTAGAACCCATCCAGCAAGACCAGCTTGAAGCGAATTATCGTTACCGTATACAGTCCATCAAAACAAGTTTTGGTAAAGAGCTGAACCTAAAAAGTAAGCTTTATGTGGGTATTGGATGGTTTGGGGAACGCTATGCATTTAGTCATGGTGAGCGCTTAATGGGTGCACCAGAAAAATTCAACACCACAAAATTGATCGGAAAAGTGGGTTATGATTATGATGCCATCGTTCCCTATTACTATTTTCAATAGCGGCTGGAAAAACCAACTAATTTTTGCTCATGTATGGGGAAAAACCATCACAAATAACAACACCTTTTACTCCATAGAAAATCAGACAACCTATTTTAAACGAATTAAAGCGATGGGAAATTTGGCCCTTCGTGTAAAGCTTGGTTATGCAAAAAACATTGACACTCCCTTCCCACCCTTTGCGATCGACAACAACCGTAATGTTCGTGGGAGTGGCAATTTAGTCCAACGAGGAAGTGCCCTTTGGGTCATCAACAGTGAGTACCGTCAAAGTTTATTTGAACGAAAATGGTTCGCCATGCAGGCCAATCTCTTTGTTGATGTAGCTGGAATACGGCTGTCGGGCTATGCACTAAAGGATCTATTTAAAAATGAGAATGCCCATGCCTACAATGGCATAGGCATTCGTTTTATACATAAATACATCTACAATGCTGTGCTGCGCATTGACTATGGTTTTGCGCTTGGCAATTCAAAACAAAATGGACTTGTCTTTGGTATTGGTCAGTATTTTTAGCCTACAGCAGGTATTCTGTATTCACAAAGTTAGATTCTTTTGAATCCATCAATGCATCCAAAATCTCGTTGTTGTATGAATTGTCTTTTGCTGCGATAAACGTTCGGATAGAGAACGAACGCAAGGCATCAAAAACGCTAAGCGTGCTAACTGCAGAATTCTTTCTCCCCGTAAACGGATAAACATCTGGTCCACGTTGGCAGGCAGAATTTAAATTCACGCGGCAAACCAAATTGGCCAATACATCGACCAAAGGTCCTATTTTACGAATATCGCGCCCAAACAAACTCACCTGCTGACCATATTCTGAGGCAGCCATTACGTCCAAGGGTTCGTTGATGTCTTTGTAGGATAAGATGGGTATTACTGGACCAAACTGTTCTTCATGGTAAACACTCATATCTTTTGTAACCGGATACAAAACCGCTGGATAAGAATAGTTATGCGTTAACTTCCCTCCTTTTTTGTTGAGCACTTTAGCGCCTTTCGCTTTAGCATCTGCAATCAATTCTTGAATATAGGCAGGTTTATTGGGCTCTGGCAATGGCGTCAAAAAGGCGCCATCATCCCAAGGTAAACCATAAGTCAGTTTATCCACTGCTTTTGCAAAACGTGAATTAAACTCATCTACAATAGATTCGTGTACAAACAACATTTTAAGGGCAGTACAACGTTGACCATTATAAGAAAGGGTCCCAGAAATACATTCTTTGATGGCTAAATCAAGATCTGCATCTGGAAGGATAATTCCAGGATTCTTTGCCTCCAATCCTAAAACCAAACGCAATCTGTTTTTATTTGGGTGCAAATCTTGCAACGCAACCGCAGAGGTAGAATGGCCTATCAAGGCCAGTACATCAATTTTTCCTGTTTCCATTATTGGGGAAGCGATTTTACGTCCGCGACCAAAAAGAATATTCACAACACCGGGAGGAAAACTTTCATGGAAAGCTTTGAGCAAGGGAGTGATCAATAACACTCCGTGTTTTGCAGGCTTGAAAATGGCAGTATTTCCCATGATAATGGCCGGAATCAATAAACAAAAGGTTTCATTTAAAGGATAGTTATATGGCCCTAAACACAGAACAACGCCCAGAGGACCACGACGAATATGCGCATGAATTCCTGCTTGCTTGTCAAATTTTGCACTCTTTCGGTCTAGCTTTTTATAGGCCTCAATCGTATCGTAGATATAATCTACCGTACGATCGAATTCTTTGTAGGAGTCCGCTTTGTTTTTTCCGATTTCCCACATCAATAATTCAACGACTTGTTCGCGGTGCTCCTTCATTTTTCCAGCAAAGGTATTCAAGCACTTTAAACGATCTTTCACCTTCATGGTTGGCCAAGTTCCTTGTCCACGATTAAAGGCCTTCTCTGCAGCATTCAACGCATCTAGAGCTGCATCGGTTTCCATGTCTGGAATGGATCCCAACAAGGTCGGTCCAGTTTCGCCTGCTTGATTTTCGGTATAAATGGTTGAATACACCTCGGATGTACTCCATTCCCAACTTTTTAATTCTCCATCAACCAAATAGTGTTTACAATGAATTTGATTGTCAAATTTGACAGAAGTATCTATCTTACCTAATTGAACGCTTTGCATATTTATTGTTTAATATTTTAAGTTTAAAGTTAAACAAATAATTGCATCAAGCCGAAAATTAACGCATAAACTTTGGTCATACACCTAATTAAACTAAAGTTTAATTTAAAACACCCACGAATGAGTAAACAAATTGGATTAATTGTCGGCCCATTACTATTCATCTTCATCAAAGGCAGTCAGTTGTCTTTTCTGTCGCCCGAGGCGAGTGTAGTTCTTGGACTGGCTGCATGGATGGTAAGCTGGTGGATCACGGAAGCTGTTTCAATTTCTGTGACAGCACTGCTACCCCTGATCCTGTTTCCCCTGTTTGGAGTGATGTCAATGAACGAGGTTGGCGCCAACTATGGCAGTTCAATTGTCTTTCTCTTTTTTGGGGGCTTCGTATTGGCATTGGCACTTGAAAAGGTCAATCTTCACCGACGCATTGCGCTCACCATTATTCAACGAACAGGCACCACCCCTAACCGAGTCATCCTAGGTTTTATGCTGGCCACCGCTTTTATGAGTATGTGGATTTCCAATACAGCCAGTACCGTAGTGATGCTTCCCATCGCCCTTTCGGTCATTCAACTACTGGTTAAAAGCGATGGAGAATTTACCCCGCAAGAACAGCATTTTGCCCTGAGTGTGATGCTAGGAATTGCATTTTCTGCCAACGCTGGCGGAATTGCAACAGTGATTGGCACACCCCCAAATTCCATTCTCATAGGCCTATTGGAAAATGAATACAACATCCAAATTTCCTTCTTCAAATGGATGAGCATTGGACTTCCATTTTCGACCATCATGATCGTCATCATATATTTTATTTTAACCCGTTGGATGTTTCCAAACAAAGGAATTGCCTTTTCTTCCTCCAATGCATTGATTGCACAAAAGCTAGCCGATTTGGGGCCCATAAGCGCAAAAGAAAAACATGTGCTTGCGGTTTTCGGGCTAACGGTCTTCTTGTGGGTCTTTCGAACTGTGTTGAACACTGTTTTCCCCAGCTTAGGCCTCTCTGACACCATCATTAGCATGGGTTGTGCCGTGGCATTGTTTGCCCTCCCCCATGATTTTAAAAAAGGAACCTTTATTTTGGAGTGGAAAGATACTCAACGACTAGCTTGGGGAATTTTAATCTTATTTGGTGGTGGGCTTGCCCTAGCCAAAGGCATGTCGACTACGGGCATCGTTTCACTAATTACTGACGCCATTGCTACAGCGAATTTGAATATTTTAATCACAGCTTCTCTGCTTATTCTCCTCATGTTGTTCATGACTGAATTGATGAGTAATGTCGCTTTAGTTGCCGTGCTAGCACCAGTGGTAGCAGGAATAGCCATGGGCTTAGAAGTACCCATTCTTTACTTGTTAATTCCGGTAACCATGGCAAGTAGCTGTGCCTTTATGCTCCCCATGGCAACACCCCCCAATGCCATTGTCTTTGCAAGTGGTTATGTCAAGGTTGCGCAAATGGCTCGAATTGGAATAATCATCAACCTAATTGCAGTCGTCTTGTTGATTTTTCTCTTTCAGTACATTATTCCCTTCGTTTTTTAATCTTCTAAACTAGGTATTGGAATAAATCGGGTTTCTCATTTAGATAGTCCCCAAAAAAGCCATGTGCTTTCATGCGGGAAACGAGAGGATCAAAATCGCTCGCTTCTTTGAGTTGAATGCCAACAACAGCCGGTGCATTTACTCTACTATTCTTTTTTGAATATTCAAAAAAGGTAATGTCATCTTGAGGGCCAAGAATATCGTTCACAAATTCTTTGAGCGCTCCTGCACGTTGGGGAAAACGAACAATAAAATAATGCTTTAACTGCGCATACAACAAGGCGCGTTCTTTAATTTCTGGTGTTCGTGTGATGTCATTGTTTCCTCCGCAGATTAATGTTCCTACCTGTTTTCCGTCCAACTGATCAGCGTACTGATCTAAGGCAGCCAAAGAAATTGCACCTGCTGGTTCAGCAACAATTCCCTCGGTGTTGTACAAGGTCAAAATTTCTTGACAAATACGTCCTTCATCTACCGAAATACAATCATCCAAATGGTCTTCACAAACAGCAAAGCATAGATCACCCACTCGCTGAACAGCAGCTCCATCGACAAACTTATCGATTGTTTTTAAACGTGTATTTTTTTTATTGTCAAGAGAAACGCGAAGTGAAGGAGCTCCGGCTGGCTCTACACCAATAATTTTAGTGGAAGGAGAGAGGGACTTAAAAACGGTCAAAATTCCTGAAATTAATCCACCGCCACCCACAGGGACGAATAAATAGTCTAAGGGTTGATCGGCTTGCGCAATTATCTCAAGTGCAATGGTCGCCTGACCTTCAATCACATCAACATCATCAAAGGGATGAATAAAGACCAAATCATTTTCTTTTTGATAGTATTGGGCGGCTTTAGAAGAATCGTCGTAGGTATCGCCTATGAGCTGAATATCGACAAAAGCTCCGCCAAACATTCGTACTTGATCAACTTTTTGATTGGGCGTAGGAACGGGCATAAAAATGGTTCCTTTAACTTTTAGTGCACGACAAGCATAGGCAAAGCCTTGGGCATGATTACCTGCACTGGCACATACGGTACCTTTGGAGCGTTCTTGTTCGTTAAGGGTGAGGAATTTGTTGTAAGCACCACGTATTTTAAACGAGCGTACTTGTTGTAAATCTTCGCGCTTGGTATAGACTTGGGCGTTAAATTTATCAGAAAAACGAGCCAAATGTTGAAAGGGTGTTACCAATGCAACCTCTTTTAATCGAGCTTGCGCGGCCAGAGCCCCTTCAACATTTGGTTGTCTCATCTTATACTATTTTTTTCATCGCAGTCATGGAGTTTCTCAACTCATAACCAATCAATTCGATTGGGTGAAAGCGAATGATTTCATTAATGTCAATCAATTGCTTATTGTCAACGCCATTTCCAGCTGCAGCAGCAAAGGAAGATCCAATTACGTCGGTCTCAATTCCTTTCATGAAGTCAACCAATAAAGGCTTACATGCATGATCAAAAAGGTAACAACCGTATTCAGCTGTATCAGAAATTACGCGGTTCATTTCGAACAATTTCTTGCGCGCAATGGTATTGGCGATAAGCGGCGTTTCGTGCAAAGACTCATAGTAAGCAGATTCTTCTTTGATTCCGGCAGCTACCATGGTATCAAAAGCTAGCTCAACACCAGCACGTACAAAGGCAACCATTAGAATTCCATGATCAAAGAATTCTTGTTCTGAGATTTCTTGATCAGTTGGAGCTGTTTTTTCAAAAGCAGTTTCTCCTGTTGCTGCACGCCATCCCAATAAGTTTTTATCGTCATTGGCCCAGTCTTCCATCATTGTCTTAGAGAAATGTCCAGACATAATGTCGTCCATGTGTTTGTGGAACAAAGGCTCCATAATTTCTTTCAACTGCTCAGACAATTCAAAGGCTTTTATTTTTGCTGGATTCGATAAGCGATCCATCATATTGGTAATCCCTCCGTGTTTCAATGCTTCGGTGATTGTTTCCCAACCGTATTGAATGAGTTTAGCAGCATAGGATGCGTCGATACCTTTTTCAACCATTTTGTCGAAACAAAGAATTGAGCCCGTTTGTAGCACTCCACACAAAATGGTTTGCTCTCCCATTAGGTCAGACTTCACTTCAGCAACGAAAGAAGACTCTAATACTCCTGCACGATGTCCACCTGTACCAACAGCATAGGCTTTGGCTTGAGCTAGACCATGACCTTGTGGGTCATTCTCTGGGTGAACAGCGATAAGAGTTGGTACTCCAAATCCACGCTTGTACTCTTCACGTACTTCTGATCCTGGACATTTTGGCGCAACCATAATAACTGTTAAATCTTTTCTTACCTGCGTTCCTTCTTCAACAATGTTGAATCCGTGCGAGTAAGAGAGTGTTGCTCCCTGCTTCATGATCGGCATAACAGCATTTACCACTGAAGTGTGGTTCTTGTCTGGTGTTAAATTGATCACAACATCTGCATCTGGAATCATTTCCTCATAACTTCCCACAGGAAAGTTATTGTCTGATGCATTCTGAAAAGAAGCTCTTTTGTTGTCGATTGCCCCTTGACGCAAAGCATAAGAAATGTCTAAGCCAGAATCGCGCATGTTTAAACCTTGGTTCAGTCCCTGCGCTCCACAACCTACAATGACAATTTTCTTTCCTTCTAGTGCAGTAATGCCATCGCTAAATTCAGAAGAATCCATGAAGCGACACTGCCCTAATTGGTCCAGTTGATCTCGTAGTGATAGGTGGTTAAAATAATTTGCCATTGTGTTTTGTTTAATCGTTATTTTGGTTGTTAAAATTATTTAAAATTTCTGAGATACCCATGGGAGATTTTGTTACAGAAATACGTCCTGAACGTACAAATTGTAATAATCCGTATGGGGCTAAATCTTCTCTTAGTTTTTCTGTTTCGTGTCTGAAGCCTGTTTTTTCAATGACAAAAAACTCTGGAGATACCGTAACAATATTTGCGTGGCTATCTTTAATGATGTTTTGTATTTGACGTTCTTCAAACAAATAACTCGATTTCACTTTGTAAAGTGCCGACTCTTGAAAAATAGTTTCTTCATCCGTATGATAAAAAGCCTTGATTACATCAACTTGTTTTTCAATCTGTTGAACGATTTTCTTCACCCCAGATTCAGTCATCTTTACCACAATTACAAAGCGAAAAACGCCCGGTATTTCAGATTGCGAGGTAGAAAAACTTAGTACATTGATGTGACGTTTTAGGAAAATGGCCGAGATGCGATTGAGCAAACCAATGTTGTTTTCGGAATAAATCGAGATGGTATAGCGAGTAATTTCAGTCATTATTGTAGTCTTATATCAGATACGGATGCTCCGGTAGGAATCATCGGGAATACATTGGCTTCTTTTTCAACACAAACTTCGAGGAAATAAGGTTTGTCTGAAGCGATCATTTCTTTTACAGCTGCATCGAGTTGAGAACGCTCAGTTACGCGCTGTGCATCGATGTTATAGCCTTTAGCAATCATCACAAAATCTGGATTGGTCATTTCTGTAGAGGCATAGCGTTTATCGAAAAACAACTGCTGCCACTGACGCACCATTCCAAGGTAATCATTGTTGAGGACTACAATTTTTACGGCGGTTCCTGTTTGAAATATAGTACCCAATTCTTGAATGGTCATTTGATACCCCCCGTCACCAATGACTGCCACAACGTGACGGTCTGGAGCTCCCATTTTGGCCCCTATAGCAGCAGGTAAGGCAAAGCCCATCGTTCCCAAACCTCCTGAGGTTACATTACTTTTAGAACGGATGAACTCCGCATAACGACAGGCAATCATTTGATGTTGTCCCACATCAGTTACGATTACTGCATCACCAGCGGTATGCTTATTAATGGCTACAATGGCTTCACCCATCGTTAAGCCTTCTTTGGTTGGAAGCGTATCTCCTTTGATTACGGTTTCGTATTCTGTTTCCATATGGGAGGTAAAACGTGCTTTCCATTCTTCCAATGGTTTATGCTCTACCAATTTGGTTAGAGCACTCAGGCTCTCTTTACAATTCCCTAAAACAGGATAATCGGCATGTACATTTTTACTTATTTCAGCCGGGTCTATTTCCAAATGCACCACCTTCGCTTGTTTGGCATAGGTCGCTAAATTCCCAGTTACACGGTCATCAAAACGCATTCCGATGGCGATAAGAACATCACATTCGTTGGTTAACAAATTGGGACCATAATTTCCATGCATTCCAACCATTCCCATATTTAAAGGATGGGATGTTGGCAAGGCAGAAAGTCCAAGGATGGTCCAAACTGAAGGAATTCCAGTGCTTTCAACAAAGGTTTTAAACTCCTCTTCGGCTTCGCCCAAAATTACTCCTTGTCCCCAAACAATCATGGGTTGCTTAGCCTCATTTATTGCAGCGGCCGCTTCTTCTACTTGCTTCATGTCCATGGTGGGAACGGGCTTGTAAGAGCGTACACCTTTGCACTTTTCATAGCTAAAGTCAAACAATTCAAATTGAGCATCTTTTGTAATGTCTACAAGTACAGGTCCTGGACGTCCAGAACGTGCAATATAAAATGCCTTGGCCATTATCTCAGGAATTTCACTGGCTTTGGTGATTTGGTAATTCCATTTGGTTACAGGAGTAGAAATTCCGATGATATCTGTTTCTTGGAAGGCATCTGACCCCAGTAAATGGGAGGCAACTTGACCCGTGATACAAACCATCGGGGTTGAATCAATTTGCGCATCTGCTATACCAGTAACTAAATTTGTTGCGCCTGGTCCAGAGGTTGCCATGGCAACACCTACCTTTCCAGAGGTACGCGCAAAACCTTGAGCTGCGTGCGTCGCTCCTTGCTCATGACGCGTCAGGACATGACGCAATTGATCACTGAATTTATACAACTCATCGTAGATGGGCATAATTGCCCCACCTGGATAGCCGTAAATCAAATCAGCACCTTCGGCCAAAAGACAGCGGATGACCGCTTCAGCTCCAGAAATATGGAGTGATTCTTTGTTTTTCATATGCGTTTATTCGTCGGTCACACATCCCTCAGAGGCTGTTGACACGTTTTTAATGTATTTATAAAGTACACCACTCGAGAACTTTAGCTCGGGTGCTGTCCAATTTGCTTTACGTTCGCTTAGTTCTGCATCCGATAAATGCACCTCTAAGGTGTTCTTCTCTGCATTGATCTCGATGATATCTCCATCTTCGAGCAATCCAATTACTCCACCCTCTTGCGCTTCAGGTACAATGTGACCTACCACAAAACCGTGGGTTCCACCAGAAAATCGTCCGTCAGTAATCAGCGCTACATCTTTTCCTAATCCCACACCCATAATGGCAGCAGTTGGTTTTAGCATTTCTGGCATTCCCGGACCACCCTTAGGACCCTCGTATCGAATGACAACAACTTCTCCTTTTTGGACCAAGCCCTCACGGATTCCGTCATTGGCTGCATATTCGCCATTGAACACACGAGCCGGGCCTTTAAAAACGAGGCCTTCTTTTCCAGTAATTTTTGCAACTGACCCACCTGCAGCTAAGTTTCCTTTCAGGATACGGATGTGACCTGTAGCTTTAATAGGATTATCCATGGGCTTGATGATTTGCTGTCCTTCCTTGAGCGAGGGAACATTCGCTAAATTTTCAGCCAAGGTTTTTCCAGTAACGGTTAAACAGTCTCCATGTAACAAACCTTCTTCAAGCATAAATTTTAGTACTGCAGGTACACCTCCAATATTGTGCAAATCTTCCATGAGGTATTTACCACTTGGTTTCAAGTCAGCAAGGAAAGGTGTTTTGTCCATGATTTTTTGAAAATCATCGATGGTAAAGTCAAGCTTTGCCGCTTTAGCAATCGCCAAGAAATGCAACACTGCATTCGTAGATCCTCCCAAAACAGCAATCAATCGGATGGCGTTTTCTAAGGCCTTAGCGGTTACAATATCTTTGGGTTTAATGTCATTTTCTATCAAATGTTTTAGTGCATTTCCAACACGCTCACATTCTTCTTTTTTGTCTGGACTAACAGCAGGATTGGATGAATTATAAGGCAATGCCATTCCCAAAGCCTCTATAGCAGATGCCATAGTATTGGCTGTGTACATTCCGCCACAAGCACCGGCGCCTGGACAGGCATTACGCACCACTTCTTTGTATTCTTTTTCATCGATGGTTCCCGCTACTTTTTCGCCCCAAGCTTCAAAGGCAGAGACAACATCTAGTTTCTTGTCCTTGTGACAACCAGCGGCAATGGTTCCACCATAGACCAAAATACTCGGTCTGTTTAAACGCAACATGGCCATAAGGGCACCAGGCATATTTTTATCACAGCCTACTACGGTAACTACACCATCATAGGACATTGCTTGTACTACTGTTTCTACCGAATCGGCAATTACATCTCGAGAAGGTAAGGAAAAGCGCATTCCGGGTGTTCCCATAGAAATTCCATCACTAACACCAATCGTATTAAAAATCAAACCAACCAAATCGGCGCTTTGAACTCCATTCTTGATATCAACTGAAAGGGCATTCAAGTGCATATTACATGGGTTACCTTCGTAACCCGTACTTGCGATACCTATTAATGGTTTTTTAAAGTCTTCATCGGTTAAACCAATAGCGTGTAACATTGCCTGCGCTGCAGGTTGTGTTGGGTCTTGGGTGACCGCTTTACTGTATTTATTGAGCTCCATCTAATTTATTATGTAACGAATTTAAAATGCAAAAAAAGCACCACAGCCAAAAAAGATTTATTCCTATTATGCCCAAAGACACATTAATATAATTAAAAATCTAATAAACAGCTACTTAAATCGTTTGAAATAGTTATTCCTAAGTAATAAACGAAGCCCACATTCAATTAATAAAAGTGATTCCTCTCCCCCATTCAAAAAAGTTAACTACTTTACTACTTTAAAACATTACTATGCCAATTTCTGACATTCATCAAAAACAACGTGCTTTTTTCAACGCACATCAAACCAAAAACATTCAATTCCGCAAAGATAGTCTTATTCGGTTTCAAGCTGTGCTGATAGAAGAAGAAAATGCAATCCATCACGCACTATTTTCCGACCTAGGAAAACCAGACTTTGAAGCCTATTTGACAGAGTATTTTGTGGTAATGTCGGAATTGAAAACCATGATCAAAAATATGGAACGCTGGTCGATGCCCAAAAGGGTTAAGTCCTCAATGCTAAATTTCCCTTCCAAGGACTATTTGCTACCTGAGCCTTTTGGCTGTTGTTTACAAATAAGTCCATGGAATTATCCTTTCCAACTTTCTTTAGCCACGGTGATTGGTGCAGTTGCCGCAGGAAATACGGTTGTTTTAAAACCCTCAGAACACGCACCCAAAACGGCAGAGATTGTTGCAAAAATAATCGCAAAATCTTTCGACCCTCAACATGTCACGGTCGTCAATGGAGATGCCTCAGCTGCCAATGAATTACTAAACCTACGTTGGGATCATATCTTTTTTACGGGTAGTACACATATCGCAAAGATCATTGCCAAAGCTGCTGCAGTTCATTTAACCCCAACTGTATTGGAACTGGGAGGAAAAAACCCTTGTATTGTTGATGCTTCAGCTTCTATTCAATTAAGCGCCAAACGCATTGTATGGGGGAAATATGTGAATTGCGGTCAAACCTGTATTGCACCTGATTACATTTTGGCAGAAGCCAGCATAAAAGATCAGCTGATAGAAGCCATTGTCGCCGAAATAAAACATGCCTTTGGCGAGGATCCTTCTAGCTCCAAAAGTTATGGACGCATTGCCCATGCCAAACACTTTGATCGCATGGTGCACCTTGTCAAAGACACTGATCTAATTCACGGTGGAGATCACGATGCCAAAACCAACTATTTTGGCCCCACTGTTCTCGAGGTTAACAACAGTTCGCATCCCACCATGGAAGAAGAAATTTTTGGTCCAATCCTACCTGTTTTATCCTATCAGAACGAAAATGAAATTGATCACATCATAGAACAATACGAACGCCCGCTAGGTTTTTATGTCTTTTCCAAACGAAAAAAATTCATCAAGCGCATCTTTGCTCAACACTCCTATGGAGGTGGAGTGGCCAACGATAGCCTAATCCAATTTGCCAATGACAACCTGCCCTTTGGTGGAGTTGGACACAGTGGCATGGGGGCCTACCATGGGAAACATTCATTTGATGCTTTTACGCATTACAAACCTTTCGTAAAACGTGGAACTTGGATTGACCCATCCATACGTTATGCCCCTTACCCAACTTCCTTTAATTGGCTGAAAAAACTTTTAAAAAACATATAATATGACCGAGAAAACGGTAAGTGAAGCGATCAGTTATCGCCGATCAGTGCGCATCTATGATCCATCAAAAGCAATCGATACGGCAATCGTAAAAAAATGCGTAAAACAAGCCGCAATTGCTCCAACGAGCAGTAATCTTCAACTCTGGGAGTTTTATCACATCACCGACCCTACTGTGAAAGCAAAAATTGCTGAAGCATGTTTTGGACAAGCAGCTGCAAAAACGGCGCTTCAGTTTGTCATTCCAGTGGTGCGGAAAGATTTGTGGAAATCACGCGTTCAAGCAAACCTCGCTTTTTTGAAGGCTCAATTCGAAGCACAAGAAAAACGCGACCACAAACGCGAGAAAATAGCGACCAATTACTACACAAAAATCATCCCTACGCTCTACACAGATTACTTCGGCATACTCGGCTTTTTCAAAGGCATATTTGCCTTTATCAGTGGGCTTTCAAAACCAATGTATCGACAAGTATCTGCTAGTGACCTTAAAGTGGTTGCACACAAGAGCACTGCCTTAGCAGCACAAAACTTCATGATTAGCATGGCGTCACATGGCTATGATACTTGCCCCATGGAGGGCTTTGACTCCAAACGTGTAAAAGACATTTTAGGACTCCCAAAAGCAGCAATGATCAATATGATTATTAGCTGTGGAATTCGAGGCAAAGGCGGTGTCTATGGGCCCCAATTTCGGGTTCCATTCAACGAAGTTTATTTCGAAAAGTAAGGATCTCCCCTTCTCTTTTTTGAACGAGCACATCAAGCGACTCCTTGTGTAATCGCAAGACTTGGAGGTAACCACCGGTAACCTGACAGTCAGCAGTAGCAATCAATAGTTTACCACCCGGAGTAAGTTGTACCATTCCGGGAACGACCAGTTGACTCAGTAATGCAGGAGCATTAACACGTATTGTACTGCTCAATCGATACCCCATTCGGTTTTGAGCTTCTACCTTGTGCGTTTCATTGAGAAGTTGCAATTGTTGATCCGTGGAAAGCAACCCCCAGTCTGGCCCGTGAGACACGACCAAATTGGTCGCTGTGATATAATCGTCGTTTACGCGAAGCAATGCATGGTTCATAACAGTTGTGGATCGCGTATTCTCAATCGAAAAAACATCCCCCTTTTGCAAAGATTTGTGTGCAGTTAGTGGAGAATAAAACGATTTACTGTCAAGGATGGTAGGTACTCCTAAATCCGCTCCAAAACGCAAATAAGAACGCATGCCCTTCTCCACTTTACCCAATTTCAATAAACTGTTGACTGGGGCAAGATGCACTTTGTTCATGGCCAATTGTGCACCATCAAGATTAATCGAAATGGGTGCACCGGTAACCACAAATCGCACTTCTTTTGTCAGTCGCAAGGTCGGACCAATCAAGGTGCATTCAAAAACGCAACCATCGGGTATATGGGGCAATAAAGCCATTGCCAAATCATAGCCATGTTGGTCCATTGGACCGGCAACAGGAACGCCAAGATGCCGATATGCAAACCGGCCTTTATCTTGAATAGTGGTGAAAAAACCGGGAGCTTCAACTTTTATCATAGCTACTTGATTTAGGTTGATAACTCCCCATGGCAACTTCATGCTCTATCCTTTTATGTTCTGCCAAATCAACTTCGTAAAAGCAAACTTTATCACCAATAGCAACAAAGGTATACGGAGTTTTGGTGAAATTTATCCAGGGCAATGGACAATTGCCAATGTTTTGCCATCCACCGGGACTATCTTGTGGATATACCCCAACTTGGGCTCCCCCTACACCCACAGTACCTTTTAGGGTTAAGGCGTTCGGATTGGTCTTTCGGTCGAGCTGCAATACTTTTGGCAAACCAGACAGATAGCCAAATCCCGGCAGAAAGCCGTAGAGTTCAAGAGTAAAAGTCGTTGCTAAAAAATCATGCCTATAGCGACTAACAGCTTCAAGGTCATCTTCAAAAAGCGTATCTAAGTCAGTCGTAAAAACGGGATCAAAACAAATGGGAATCTCCCAAAGTATCGCAGAAAAATTGACCGATTGTTTCTCAAGGTCCAAGGAGCTAAGCTTTGATTTTATCGCTTTGATCGGTTGGTCATTAGGAAAAATCAAATTTATGCGATTGAAGCTGTTGGTTATTTCAATCAATTCAGGGAAAAGTTGGCTCAGTCGTTGTTTGATCAAGGTCAAGACACCATTAAAACCCTTCTCAAAATGAAGCGAATAAATCGATGGAGTTATTTTTAAAATCCTACAATCCTTGAACACGAATATTGTTTTGCATTAATGATTCTGCTAAAAAAGCAGCATTTTCAATCACATGTAAGCCATCACCATGAAGGCATATGGTTTGTGCTTTAACCGGGATAATCACTCCAGTATTACACTCAACACTCTTGGAGGTCACCAGTTGAATAACCTGCTTTGCAATACTGTGCTTGTCCGTAAGTACCGCATTATCTTCAGAACGCGACAGCAAGGATCCATTCTTTGCATAACTGCGATCAGCAAACGCCTCAATACAAACAGAAAAACCACTGTGCGCTGCTACTTTAGCCAATTGACTGGCAGCTGAACAATACACCCGTATACCCGGCGCATACTCAGCAAACACAGCAAGTACAGCTTCAGTCTTTTCCAAATCAAAGAACAGGTCATTGTATAGTGCTCCATGAGGTTTAATATGACTTACGTTTGTACAAATAGAGAAAAAAAGATCCAGTTGTTTTCGCAAAGCATCTTGCAAGTCTGCAAGTGACAGATTCATTGATTTACGTCCAAAATTTTCGCTATCAGGATAAGAAGGGTGTGCGCCAATATGTACACCATGCGCTTGGGCAAGTTGTGCAGTTGCTTCAATGGTCTGCTTAGAACCATAATGTCCTCCGCAGGCAATGGAACAAGAAGAAATAAAAGGCATTAGTTTGGCATCATTACCTGTGCCCTCGCCTACATCGCAATTCAAGTCGATGCTAAACATACTAAAAAATTAATCCAAGGCTTTTAACGCCGAGGAAAAGAAAAAAGACCTCAATGCAAACAAGGAGAAGATTGACTCCTGTGCCAGCCGTATTCCCCCGCATTAATTTGGCATTGTTTACCAACAACAAAATAAAAAAACCGACCACAGGAAGTAAAATTCCGTTTGTAATCTGTGCAAAACGTATGATTTCTATGGGCTTAATTTCTAGAGAAGCAAAAAGAACCCCGACCAATAATACCAAGAAAGCAACAATTTTATAGGCCATAGCATTTGACCGCCAGCCAAAACATTCACAAACAACAAAGGCTGCTGCCATGGGAGCAGTGAGTGCCGAAGTAATTCCAGCAGCAAACAATCCAATAGACATCAGTACTGGCGCAAAGCGACCGTATAAGGGTGCAAGCGACTGACCTAAATCTGCTGCAGACTGGATGGATTGTCCTTGAAGCGCAGCTGCACAAATGATGATAGAGATAGAAATCAATCCACCAAGACCGACCGCAACAATAGTGTCTGCTCGAAGCGCCTCTAGGGATAGATTTGTTTCTTTAACCAAAGCAGCATGAAGGAATAAATTATATGGTACCACGGTTGTACCCAATAAACCAACAATAATCAAGGTATCATTTACATTAAACGAGGGAATAAAAACGCCACTAAAGATTTCACCCAAATTGGGTTGAGTGAGTATGGCCGTAATCAAAAAAGAGGTGCTCATCAGCAGTACAATTCCGATCAAAATATGCTTTAATCTTTTTGGAGAGCCCACCAAAAGCAGAACTCCCACCAGGCTACCCACGAACAATGGTAAAAAATTAAGCTTTGTCCCAAAATGAAAGTCTATCCTAGGCATTAATGTTTGAAAACCTATGAGCGCACCAGATATGTTTCCGGCCTCATAAGCTGCATTTCCTATAAAAACTGCGCTGATCAATAGCAGTCCTAAAATGAATTTCACCAAAGGGTGTTTGGCTTGCAAGAGTACACTTTCTGCCAAACCTTTACGCGTGGTGTAACTTATTCTAGCAGTGGTGTTTTGGATGATGATGGTAATCAAAATGGAGAGCAGCATTGCCCACAATAAGGAAAAACCGTGTTGAACACCGGCTAAAACACACAAGGTAATTGTACCTGGACCAATAAAGGCTGCAGTAATTATAAAAGCTGGACCACCCTTGAATCGTGAAAACATTAGAATTTTAGTGTAATATAATCATTTTAAAATTTCTAACTCTTGTATACCACAGCATTGCAATGCATCCCTGCACCAACTGATGCAAAGACATACGTCTGTCCTTTTTTCAATGAAAAGCCTTCCATCTTGTTTTTATCTACCAAATCAAAAAGCGTAGGGATGGTTGCTACAGAGGTATTGCCTAAAAAACTAATGCTAGAGGGGATTTTATGAGCATAAGTCGCATCCTTAAGATCGTATAAACCCATTAAATTACTCGCAATCACACGCAGCATTTTTGCATTGGCTTGATGAAAGAAAAAATAATCAACCTCATCGGGAGTAATGTCTACTTTTTCCAATGCCTGCTTAATTACTTGAGGCAACCAAGTGGTAGCGTATTTATAAACCCTTTGGCCATTCATTTTAAAAAAGCAATGTCCTGCGGCTTCCTTATTTAATGAATCTCCCAAAGTAATATTATTTAGGTCCTCTTCGGTATGCGAGAACATGGCATGCGATATAACGCCGCTATTTTTTGCATCATTCTTAGAAACAAGGGTAGCCCCGCAGCCATCGGCCATGAGCAAGGAATCCACATCGTGCGGATCCAAAAGACGAGAAGCTATTTCTAAACCAGCTACAAGTACGTGGGTAGCTTCTCCCGACTCAATTAAACGATTGGCCTGAATGATCCCTTGTAACCATCCTGGGCAACCAAAAAGAATATCATAGGCATGACATTGATGATTGGTGATCCCCAATTTATTCTTTACCACGGCAGCCAAATTAGGCACTGTATGAAATACGCCTTCTTTGTTGGGAAGCATATTACCTGCATTGTGGGCCACAATAAGGGCGCTGATTTCATTCTTATCGACCCCTGCATCTTGTATCGCATTCGTACAAGCTTCAAATAAAATTTCAACAGAGGGCTCTTCTTCTGGAATAAAACGACGTTCTTTTATACCCGAAATTTCCTCTAGTTTTTGGATAACTGCTTCGGTCGGCTTTTCATTTTTTTTGCCTTCTTTGGTATAGAAGTTGTGCTTTAAAAAGTAATCATTGGTAATTATCCTACTCGGCATTGCACTCCCTGAACCCGTAATTTTACTCCCCATATAGTTGTATTAAACGTCTCCTATAGCTTAGCGAAAATGCTTTGACAAGACGTTATCTAAAGTTAATACAATTATATCAAACAGCTACTTAACTTTTGGATCAAATTATGAAAAGACTACAGGGGATTTATTTTTCACTCCCCCTTTTGTAAATGATATTGAAGGTCTTGGATCATCTCGCTATTTCCGCAAAAGAAGGGTTCGCGTTGGTGCAATTCCGTGGGTTGTATTTCCATGATTCGCTTATCCATACTCACCGCCATTCCGCCGGCTTGTTCTACGATAAAGGCAATTGGGTTGCACTCGTATAATAAACGAAGTTTTCCTTGCGGTGATTTCGCATTGGGAGGATACAAAAAGAGTCCGCCTTTAAGCATATTGCGATGTATATCAGACACCATAGAGCCGATATAACGGGTGGTGTAATTTAAATCTTCCGCTTTGCGCTGCTTTAAAAAGTTTTTGACCGATTGAGGGAAACTGGCATAATTAGCTTCGTTAATGGAATAAATATGCCCCTCTTTGGGTAAGGTTATATTGGGATGAGATAAATAAAAAGTTCCAATGGCAGGATTCAAGGTAAAACCATTTACCCCCTGACCGGTGGTATACACAAAGAGTGTTGATGTTCCATAGAGCACATAACCCGCAGCAACTTGCTCTGTTCCTGCCTGTAAAAAGTCATCCAAGACCACCTCGTCTCCCTCAGATTTCTTTTTGTAAATGGAAAATATAGTACCTAAAGAAACATTCACATCAATATTGGATGATCCATCTAGAGGATCAATCAGTACAATGTATTTGCTATCTTCTTCAGCATCTGGATGTTTTACTTGTATGTAATCATCGGCTTCCTCACTGGCAATCCCACAGACAATTTTTCTATTGGTTAGTGTTTTAATGAAGAGATCATGAGCAAAGACATCCAACTTTTGCTGCGATTCTCCTTGGATATTGGTGGTACCAACTTCTCCTAAAATATCTACAAGACCGGCCTTATTGACCTCATGACTTACCACTTTAGAGGCTAGGCGAAGCGCATGAATGACCTTGCTGAACTCTCCTGTGGAATCTTGGACCTTTTGCTGATTTGCGATTAAAAATTCCCCTAATGTTTTCATGCTCTACACTTGCTTTATTTTCCGCACAAAAATAATTGCTTTCGTTAATTAGACTGTCATTTGTACCTCTTTTTTTTTTAAAACTTTTCATCAACCCATCCAACCCTCTCGATCTAGGCTTCGGTATTGAATAGCCTCAGCAATATGCGCAGATTGAATATTGTCAGATGCAGCCAAGTCTGCAATGGTTCTGGCTACTTTTAAGATGCGGTCATAGGCCCGGGCAGAAAGACCCAATTTCTTCATAGCTGTTTTTAGCAAGTCAAGAGCTGAAGGATCTAGTTTACAATACTGCCGCAATTGCTTAGGGCTCATTTGTGCATTGTAATGAATGCTGGTAAAGGCTAAAAAGCGCTTTTGCTGAATGGCACGCGCTGCAGTTACCCGTTTCCGAATTGTGGCCGAGTTTTCACCCAATGCTTTCTTTGCCAGTTCCTCAAAGGGAACCGGTTCCACTTCGATATGCAAATCAATACGATCCAACAAGGGTCCGGATATTTTAGCCAAATAGCGCTGGGTTTCTATGGGTGTACTTGATCCTGAATGGAAATAGCCCGAAGGACTGGGATTCATACTGGCCACCAACATAAATGAACTTGGATAGGTAACGGTAAACTTGGCACGGGCGATAGTCACTTCTCGGTCTTCTAGGGGTTGCCGCATAACTTCCAACACCGAACGTTTAAACTCGGGTAATTCATCCAAAAACAACACCCCATTGTGCGCCAAGGAAATTTCTCCCGGCTGCGGATAGGTTCCCCCACCCACCAAAGCTACATCAGAGATAGTATGATGGAGCGAGCGAAACGGACGTTGATGCACCAAACCCTTCTCTTTTACGCGCCCCAAGACAGAATGTATTTTGGTCGTTTCCAAGGCCTCTCCAAGCGTCATGGGAGGCAAAATGGAAGGTAAGCGTTTGGCCAACATGATCTTCCCAGCTCCCGGGGACCAATTAATATCACATTATGCCCACCAGCAGCCGCAATTTCCATACAACGCTTAATGGTCTCCTGCCCTTTTACATCCGAGAAATCAAATGCAGTATTTTGCTGTTGTTCTTTAAACAAGGATCGGGCATCGATTTGAGTGGGAACCAATGCTTCTTTTCCTTCAAAAAAATGCATTACTTCGGTTAAATGACTGACACCATAAACGGCTATTCCTTTCACTATGGACGCTTCTTCTGCATTTTCCTTGGGAAGGATAAATCCCTTGAAGCCATCTTTCAAAGCTTGGATAGCAATGGGCAAGGCTCCCTTGATTGGACGTAAGCTGCCATCCAAGGCAATTTCCCCCATAATGATGTAATCCCCAATTTCAGTGGCCTGAATCTGTTTGGATGCAGTCAATATCCCTAAGGCAATGGGGAGATCATACGCAGAGCCTTCCTTACGCATATCTGCAGGAGCCATGTTGATGGTGATCTTTTTCCCGGGTAGTTTGTACCCAATATTTTGCAATGCAGCAGCAATACGGTAATTGCTTTCTTTAATGGCATTATCGGGCAAACCCACCAAATGATAGCCAATGCCTTTGTCTATGTTTACTTCTAGGGTAATCAAATGGGCATCTACGCCAAAGACAGCGCTGCCAAAGAGTTGAACAAGCATAAGTAGGTTATTTTATCTATCTAAATATACAAAAGTATTTAACTCCATTCTGCTGCTCAACAAATCACATTTTGCATTATTAAAATTTTTCTATAATTTTAGTAAACCCAAATCCTTGAATAATGTACACACGAATCCTACTCTTGTTGCTTTTTAGTTACGTTTCACTAAATGCACAAACCAAACTCTCTTATGCCTTTAATGTATCGCCTCAACATACGAATGAAAATATTGCCTTGATTGAAGATTATTTTGGTCCTCCAAAAAAAATCAATCGTACCTATGTATGGGAAAAACAAGGCGCCGGTTACCGCTATAAGCTTCGGCTAAAAGCCAGAAAAATTCATTTACGCTATACGGGCAAAGCCATCCAAGTAGAACGAAAAATAAAACGCTTACGCAAAGAAATTAAACGCTAGTTATTGAGCCAGTCCGGCCTTCAACCAACTTAAATAAGTTGCAGCATCTGTATATTGAATGGGCGTATTTAGTAGCGTACCATCGGGCTGCATGAGCACATAATAGGGCTGCGAAGCTGTAGAGAAATTTAGGCTTTGAAACGTTGCCCACTTTTCACCCACTGTGCTGATGCTTCGAATGCGACCATCTGAATATTGGAAATTGAATTGATCATTATCTAAGAGTGCAGTTCGGTCATCTATGTAGAGGGAAATTAACACAACTTCTTCGTTCAATAACGAAAAAATGGCGGGTTTCGACCATACATTTTCTTCCATCTTACGGCAGTTTACACAGGCCCAACCCGTGAAATCCAACAAAATGGGTTTGTTTTGCAAACGGGCGACTGCCAAACCGCGTTCAAAATCTTTGTAACAATCAAGCCCGAGAGGGCAATCGGATGTTGTGGTATAAATACTATAAAATGCTGGTGGAGGGAAGCCACTCAAAAGGGTTAATGTGTTTTCTTTGGACACTAGTCCATTGAAAAGGTAGGCCGTGAGTAGTAAACTCAATGCACCTAGTCCCATTCTCACCTTCGATAATTTTCCTTTTATATCATGCGGAAAGCGGAACAGTCCAAATAAATAAAGCGTGAGGCCAAGTGCTAAGAACGTCCAAATTCCAACAAAAACTTCGCGTTTCAGTAAACCCCAATGGGAAACTAAATCGGCATTGGACAAAAACTTCAAGGCAAGAGCGAGTTCCAAGAAACCTAACACAACTTTCACCGTAGTCATCCATCCCCCCGATTTCGGTAAGGCATTCAACGCATTAGGAAAGAGTGCAAATAAGGCAAAAGGTAAGGCCAAGGCTACGCCAAATCCGGTCATCCCGGCAGTTAATTGCAAAGCTCCGCCATCGGCGGTTAAAGAACCTGCCAAGAGGGAACCCAGAATTGGGCCTGTGCAGGAAAACGAGACAATGGCAAGGGTTAGCGCCATAAAAAAGATGCCCGTGATGCCCTTTAGATTTGAACTTTGGTCGGTAGAGTTCCCCCAACTAGAAGGTAAGGTCAATTCATAAAAACCAAAAAAGGAAAAAGCAAAAAAGACAAAAACAGCAAAAAACACCAAGTTAAGTGGCACGTTGGTTGAAATACTGTTTAGAATTTCCGGATTAAGAGAATCTAGGAAATGAAAGGGGATACTCAATAAAACATAAATCAGTACGATGAATCCTCCATAGAGCAATGCATTAAAAATTCCCTTTCGTAAACTGCTGCCCTGTTTTAAGAAAAAAGAAACCGTCAGTGGAATCATGGGAAACACACAAGGAGTTAACAAAGCAATGAGTCCGCCCAAAAAACCTAATAAAAACAAATTCAATAAGGGAGAAGTATTTTGTTCATCCACTAATCCGTTGGACAAAAAGTGCTTGTTTTTCAGCGAAAGACTAAGTGCCGCTGAACGGGCTTTGTCTTGCTCAGAAACCTTAATCAATGATCTAGCAACGGTCTTGTCTGTCAATGAAAAAGCAAAGGGTTCGGTTCTAAAAATACAGACCTTATCATCGCAGGCTTGGTAATTGATTTCTCCACGAATTTCTTCTACTGCCGGATCAAGAAGTACAATTGCTTGTGAAAATGTGGCTTCGTCTTCAAAGAAGGGCAGGTCAATTTCAAATATTTGATCAAATTCTTTTTTGGGAACACTGCTCAACATCTCTCCATTTAAAGCGATTTGCAAAGAGTCATAGGTATAGGTGAATTCTGTTGGCAAGGGTCCATCCTCAAACTCCTCTAGACTGTAAAGGTGCCATTTTTTTTGAATATTTGCTTTGAAATGCAAGACAGCATCGGTCTTAGACAAACGCTCTAGGGTGGTAGTCCATACCACAGGTTCATCTTCTCCTTGTGCGAAAACCCCACAACTTAAAAAGGTCAGTAAGAGCAAATAGAAATTTTTCAAGAGCATTTGATGATTAAGGGGTTAGTACTAGAAGAAGAAGCCGCGAAACGAGCATCGACCCGCTGACCAATTACCCAAACAATTTGATCTCCCGTACACAACAACCATTGGTTTTCTTTGTCTAGCATGGAATACTTTTGGTCTTTAAAAAACTTACTCAGTTTTTTCTTTCCCGTCATTCCTACAGGGTAAAAATAATCTCCTTTCCGGTATTTACGAAGGATTAAGGGATATTTTAACAGCGACGGGCTTAAGCGTGCATAATCTGGTGAAAAAAGTGCCTCTTCCATCAAGGTCAATTGAACTGGAGACAAAAGATTTGCAGAAGGCGTCCATTCAATCTCAGCTGCATTGTCCTCATTTTTTAAAGGACAGAGCAGTAAGGATGTTCTGTTGTTCAACAAACGATGTGTGGACGAAATCAATTGTTTTCCACTCTGTGCGTTCAACAAAGAAACAAGGTCATTTAAATGGCTAAAGCCATAGGGCGAAAACAGTGCAAACAAATAATAATCATGGGGTTTCAAGGCTTTAATAGACGCAAGCGAAATGGTAATCACCTCTTCCTTTTCAATGAAATGTTTCGCTTTGAAATCTTGCAAAACGTTGGACAAAGCCTCTTCTGCTATTGCTATGTTTTTAAGGGTTTCTTCGGCATTCTTCAATAAACGATCATTGGTAGCTTTCCAGACAGGAATTACGGCATGACGTAATTGATTCCGTAAATAATCTTGTGTTGCATTAGATGCATCCTCTCGCCAGTCAATACTGTTCTCTTTAGCAAAAGCAAGAATCTCTGCTTTTGAAAAAGATAGTAATGGCCGAATTATTGCTGAAGAAGTGATTCCACGCAAGCCTTTTAAGCCACTTCCCCTGCCCATGTTGATCATAAAGGTTTCCAACTGATCATCCAAGTGATGTGCAGTGAGAATATGGGAATATCCAAATTCTTTTTTCAGTTCATCAAACCAATCATAGCGCAACTGACGTGCTGCCATTTGGGTGGAAATACCGTTGGAGCTTGAATGACTTTGGGTGTCGAAATTCTGGGTGTGTAGATTAATTGAATGCTTCTGACAGTGAGAAACAACAAAGTCTTCATCGCCATCGCTTGCTTCATGGCGTAACCCAAAATTACAATGTGCGACAGCAAAAGGGAGCTTAGATTTTAACAACAAATGAAACAAAACCATACTGTCAACTCCTCCACTATTGGCGAGTAGCAAGTGGGCTTTTGGATGGGACTCCAACAAGCCATTCAGTTGATCTTGTACTATTTTTAACACAGGACAAAGATAATGTTTTAAAAAAGTAAAAAAGGCCCTGAGGAAGCAGTAGAATTTGGTTTACTGAATAATTTGGTGCATTTTTGCAGTGTATTATGATAACAAGATCTATTGTACCGTTCGTTTCACCTCGCTTTCCGCGTGTTCGTCGCCCCTTGGGGGTCTAATACATTTATGGAATCCAGGTGTGTCCGATTCCGCTCTCACCACAAGCATATTCACTTTTTTTTATCCTTAAAAACCATTTCCCATGGAAATTGTTAACGCTGGACCTCAGCACATACATTTCGCAAAAATCATTAGTCAAACCATCGAAGAATCGGCAAAAGACCGTGGAACGGGTATTGCACAACGCTCTCCAGCCTATATCATTGAAAAGATGCAAAATGGAAATGCTGTCATCGCCTTTGAAGAAGATGACTTTGCCGGTTTTTGCTACATTGAAGTATGGGGACACGGTAAATATGTTGCACATTCAGGACTCATTGTTTCCCCAGGCTTTCGTGGACAAGGTTTAGCAAAACGCATCAAGAAACGCGTTTTTGACCTTTCGTTGAAGAAATTTCCGGGAGCAAAAATATTTGGGATAACCACCGGACAGGCCGTCATGAAAATCAACTATGACCTTGGGTATAAACCTGTACATTTTTCTGAACTAACCGATGATCCAGAATTTTGGAAAGGCTGTCAAACCTGCAAAAACTTTGATGTACTCACACGCACTGAGCGAAAGCTTTGCCTGTGTACAGGAATGTTGCACGATCCAAATGAAAAAAAGAAAACCGAATCTAAAACCACCACCTTTTTGAGTGGCCTCTTTAAAAGAAAATAAAATGAAAAAATTAGTTCTCGCCTACAGCGGCGGCCTCGACACTTCTTATTGTCTCAAAACGCTTTCGCAAGATGGCTATGAAGTTCATGCTGTAAGTGTTAATACCGGTGGATTTTCAGCCGAAGAAATTAAGGAACAGGAAGAAAAAGCATACGCTATGGGTGCAACCACCTATAAATCGATTGACGCTCTGGAAACCTTTTATGCCAAAATTGTCAAGTATTTGATCTTTGGAAATGTATTGAAAAATAATACTTACCCGCTTTCTGTAAGCGCCGAGCGCATTGTTCAAGCCATCGAGATCATTGAATACGCCAAAAGCATTGATGGAAAATATATTGCCCATGGAAGTACGGGAGCAGGAAACGACCAAGTGCGTTTTGATTTGATTTTTCAAGTACTCGCACCTAACATAGAAATCATCACTCCCATTCGTGACCAACAACTTTCGCGCGAAGCAGAAATTGACTACCTCAAAAGCCAAGGCATTGAACTGTCTTGGGAAAAAGCACAGTACTCCATCAACCAAGGCTTGTGGGGGACCAGTGTTGGTGGAAGCGAAACCCTTACCTCACACCAAAGTCTACCCGAATCTGCTTATCCAAGTCAATTGACAGCAAGCACCCCCAAAAAAGTTATTCTACGGTTTGAAAAAGGGGAATTGGTTGGTTTGAATGGTGCCCAAGGTAGCCCAGTAGAACTGATACAATCACTGCAAGAAATCGCAAAAGAATACGCAATTGGACGAGATATTCATGTTGGTGACACCATCATCGGGATCAAAGGTCGGGTTGGTTTCGAGGCAGCCGCACCGCTATTGATCATCAAAGCCCACCATTTACTGGAAAAACATACCCAAACAAAATGGCAGCAGCACCAAAAAGAACAGTTGGCTAATTTTTATGGTATGCAATTGCATGAAGGAAATTATCTGGATGCCGTAATGCGCGATATAGAAAGCTTTTTAGAAAGCAGTCAGCAGACCGTTAATGGAGAGGTGTATGTCACTCTACACCCCTACCGCTTTGAATTGGAAGGCGTTTCCTCAGCAAACGATCTCATGAATGCTTCCTTTGGCAGTTACGGAGAAATGAATAAAGGGTGGACGGCCGATGATGCCAAAGGCTTTATCAAGATATCAGCCAATGCTCATAAGATTTACGGAAGTGTAAACAACTCATCAAAGAAATGAAAACAGTAGGAATAATAGGAGGTTCTGGTTATACCGGAGGAGAACTCATTCGCTTAGTCGTAAATCATCCCGCTTTGGCGCTTGATTTTGTATACAGTACCACCCGACCAGGAACACCCATCAGTGACACCCATCAAGATCTATTGGGAACACTAGATTTGAATTTTACCGATAAAATTAATCCCGAAATAGAAGTACTATTTTTATGTCTTGGTCATGGAAATTCAAGTGCATTCTTGGAACAGTACAGCTTTTCGGCCTCAACAATCATTATCGACCTAAGCAATGACTTTCGTCTAAATAATGATGCACATTTCAGCGGAAGAGAGTTCATCTATGGATTACCAGAAACCAACAAAACAACCATAGAAAAAGCGACTGCCATCGCAAATCCAGGATGTTTTGCCACAGCCATTCAGTTAGCACTACTCCCCCTAGCAAAGGCAGCAAAACTTACCGAAACGGTGCATGTGAATGCAACTACAGGAAGTACGGGTGCGGGAGTGAGTTTGTCCCCTACCACACATTTCACCTGGCGAAACAATAACCTCTCTTGGTACAAACCTTTTACACATCAACATTTGGGTGAAATTGGTGAGACTATTGGCCATTTACAGGGAAATGACGTAGACGTCCTTTTCTTACCCCAACGTGGCGATTTTACAAGAGGAATTTTTGCCTCCGCCTATACCAAGTTCGAAGGAAGTTTGGAGGAGGCCTACACACTTTATAACGACTTCTACAAAGACGCTCCTTTTACTCAGGTAGCTAAAAAAGAGGTTAACCTCAAATTGGTCGTCAACACCAATCAGTGCTTTTTGCATTTACACAAACACGGTGATCAATTGTTGATTACTGCTGTGATAGACAACCTCATTAAAGGCGCTTCAGGGCAGGCGATACAAAACCTCAACCTCATTATGGGTTGGGAAGAGACCTTGGGTCTTCAACTAAAAGCAAGTATTTTTTAAATCAAGAACACATGAAAATAGCCATCATTGGAACTGGGAATTTAGGACTGAGCATTGCCAAAGGGCTGGTCATCAACAATGCCATTACAACCCTCTATTTAACCAAACGCAACCCTTCTTCCCTAAATGAATGGAACAACACCAAAAATGTAACGGTAACCTACGACAACATCGAAGCAGTTAAAAATGCAGACATTCTCATTTTTGCCGTTCAACCCAGTCAAATGGAGGGAATCTTGGAAGAAATAAAACATCTTTTAACTGAAAAGCATGTCCTTATTTCTACCATCACAGGATTCAAAATAAGTCGCATTGAAGCATTAATTGGGTCTACTTTTCCGATCATTAGAAGTATGCCAAACACAGCGATATCCGTTGGGAAATCCATGACGTGTTTGTGCTCTAATACTGTAGGAGAAAAACGCATAGCCATCGCATCTGCAATTTTTAATGGACTTGGAACTTCCATCATCATTGAAGAAGAACACATGCAGGCAGCAACAGTTATTTGTGCCAGTGGAATCGCCTTTTGGATGCGTCTCATTCGTGCTACAACCCAAGGGGGTGTTCAATTGGGCTTCGATGCGAAAGAAGCCATGATGATGTCGATGCATACTGCCCTTGGTGCAGCATCGCTGCTGATCGAAACTGACACCCATCCTGAACAAGAAATCGATAAAGTAACTACCCCAAGAGGCTGTACCATTACTGGTTTAAATGAAATGGAGCACCAAGGACTCAGCTCGTCACTTATCCAAGGCCTAGTGGCTTCTTTTGAAAAAATCAACGAAATATCTACTCAATAAAATGAAATTATTTGATGTTTACCCCCTGTATGATGTCACCCCAGTAAGGGCCAAAGATGTTTATGTATATGACCAAAATGGGAACGAATACCTTGACTTGTATGGTGGACACGCAGTAATTTCCATTGGACATGGTCATCCCCGCTATTTGGAACGCCTAACCCAACAAATGCACCAAATTGGATTTTATTCCAATGCAATTCAAAATCCATTACAACACGATTTGGCCAATGCTATTGGAGAACAATCTTGTTGTCATGACTATCAATTGTTCTTGTGTAGTTCGGGGGCAGAAGCCAATGAGAATGCCTTAAAACTTGCCTCTTTTCACACAGACAAGGCACGCATCATCGCCTTTGATCATGCCTTTCACGGAAGAACCAGTGCCGCAGTAGCTGCAACCGATAATCCTAGTATCAATGCACCTTTGAACCAACAACAAAAGGTAACCTTCCTTCCTTTTAACGATGAAAAGGCACTCGAAAACGAATTAAAAAAAGGAGATGTTTGTGCCGTTATTTTCGAAGCCATTCAAGGTGTAGGTGGATTAGATGAACCTTCAGAAACATTTGTTTATGCCATGGAGCGTTTGTGTAATGAATATTCAGCCTGTTTAATTGCCGACGAAGTTCAGGCCGGTTTTGGTCGAACGGGTACTTTCTTTGCTTATCAAAAATACCGCATTGAACCGCATATCATTTGTATGGCCAAGGGTATGGGAAATGGTTTTCCCGTAGGAGGCATTTTGGTGCATCCTTCCATTGAAGCTAAATATGGAATGCTAGGAACCACTTTTGGTGGAAATCACCTCGCCTGTGCAGCCTCCTTGGCAGTGTTAGATGTCCTCAAAGAAGAAAAATTACAAGCGCATGCAAAAGACTTGGGTGAATACTTCTATCAAAAGGCACAGAATATTGATGGAGTAAAAATAATCAAGGGTAGAGGGCTTATGCTTGGTCTTGAATTTGATTTTGAAGTAGGCCCCTTACGCAAAGAATTGATCTACACCCACAGGATCTTTACAGGGGGCAGCAGTAATAAGAACTTATTACGCATCCTTCCTCCACTTACTGTAGAACAAAAACACATTGATTTCTTTTTCACACAACTTGAAATCGCATTGAAAACCATTGCAGCATGAAACACTTTATCTCATTAAACGATCTTCCAAATTTTGAGCAGACCCTTTCGTTGGCTAAACAGTTGAAAGCGGATCCTTATGCGCATGAAACTGCCGGTAAACGTAAAACCTTAGGCTTACTTTTTTTTAACCCTAGTCTTCGTACACGGCTAAGCACACAAAAAGCTGCCCAAAATTTAGGTTTCAATACCATAGTGATGAACTTTTCAAACGAAGCATGGGCTTTGGAATTTGAAGATGGTACCGAAATGCGGGGCATTCGTTCGGAACACGTACGGGAAGCTGCCGCGGTGGTATCTCAGTATTGCGATATGGTAGCCATTCGTGCTTTTGCCAGTCTAAACAATAAAGAACAAGACGAAGCAGAGATTGTATTGAATAGCTTTGCCAAATACGCTTCCATCCCAGTCATCAATATGGAAAGTGCTACTGGACATCCACTGCAATCTCTTGCAGATGCCCTAACCCTAGAGGAGCATGCAACTCCTCATCGCCCAAAGGTTGTGCTCACATGGGCACCTCACCCCAAGGCATTACCGCATGCCGTGGGAAATTCTTTTACCCAGATGATGCAATTACGTGATGCAGACTATGTGATAGCTAACCCTGAAGGTTATGATTTGGATCCGAAGATCACCAAAAACATCCCCATCATACACAATCAAGAAGAAGCCTTGGTTGGGGCTGATTTTGTCTACGCCAAAAACTGGTGTTCCTATAGTCAGTATGGTGAAATTTTACGGACAGATGCCGATTGGATGATTACTCCTGAAAAAATGCAACTAACCAATGAAGCAAAATTCATGCATTGTTTACCGATTCGACGTAATATAGTCGCTGCTGACGGAGTATTGGACGGTCCCAATTCATTGGTCATTGAACAAGCCAATAACCGAACCTTTGCTGCGCAGGCGGTACTAAAAACATTGCTCGATCATGCCTAAACTATCCATTGTAAAAATTGGCGGTGCAGTCATCGAGGATCCTAAAAAATTAGCTGTTTTTTTAGCCGATTTTGCTGCACTCGATGGACACAAGGTATTGGTACATGGCGGCGGAAAAAAGGCCAGCCTATGGGCGGAAAAATTAGGCATTCCAGTGCAAATGAAGGATGGACGTCGGGTTACCGATGCTGCTACCCTTGAACTTATAACAGGAATTTACGGTGGTCAACTCAACAAGAATATTGTCGCCCTCTTACAGGGCATGGGTTGCAATGCGCTAGGATTGTCAGGAGCCGACGGAAATGCCATACAAGCCATTAAACGCCCCGTTAAAGCCATTGATTATGGTTTTGTAGGCGATGTCTCTCAAGTAAACACCGCCTTATTCAATAGCCTTATTGAGCAAGACATAAGCCCGGTTTGTTGTGCCATTACCCATGACGGTAGAGGTCAGCTATTCAATACCAATGCCGATACCATCGCCGCAGAAATTGGAAAAGCCATGGCTGCTCACTTTGATACGGTTCTTTACTATTGTTTTGAATTGGCTGGCGTAATGGAAGACCTAAACAATCCTGACTCACTGATTAAACATATCACCGAGGCAAGTTATACTGACCTCTTGGTCAATAACATCATCTCCGCGGGTATGCTACCCAAATTGCACAATAGCTTTGATGCCCTAAAAGGGGGACTCAAAGAAGTGGGCATTGGATCAACAAAAATGATTTGCGATAACACCCCTTATACATCAATCACACTAAAATGATAAATTTAACAGAAGCTGCAATCGCCTTATTGCATGACCTCATTTCCATTCAATCTTTTTCGAGTGAAGAAGACCCTACAGCCAAGCGAATTGAACAATGGTTTGTTGAACATGAAATACCCACCAAGCGAGAAAACAATAATGTCTATGCATTCAATGCTGCCTATGACCCATCAAAACCTACCCTGCTCTTAAATTCTCATCACGATACGGTTAAACCCAATTCTGCCTATACCAAAGATCCCTTTCATCCTCATGTAGAAGACGGAAAACTTTATGGTCTAGGGAGCAATGATGCAGGAGGAGCCTTGGTCTCCCTGATGGCGCTTTTTACACACTACTACGATCATCCCAACCCAAAATACAACCTTATTATCGCTGCAACGGCTGAGGAGGAAAGCTCGGGTCCCTTAGGCCTTAACAGTCTACTTAAAACCCTACCACCCATTGACGTTGCCATAGTGGGGGAACCCACCCTTATGCAATTGGCCATCGCCGAAAAAGGCTTGGTTGTTTTTGATGGAAAAGTGAAGGGAACTGCAAGTCATGCAGCCCATCCAAACACAGATAATCCCCTATTGAAATTACCAGCGGTAATTGAATGGCTTAATAATTTCACTTTTGAAAAAGAATCCGAGGTACTGGGCCCAGTAAAACTAACCCTAACTCAAATCAATGCAGGGAAACAACACAATGTTGTTCCTGCACAGGTAGATTTAGTTATCGATGTTCGGGTGAATGATTGTTACAGCAATCAGGAAATTGTTGCACTCTTACAAAAAGAGGCACCACTTGAATTGACACCACGCTCGATTGTTTTAAACTCCTCTTCCATCCCTGAAGAACACCCTTTGGTGCAAGCCGGTATTGCACTGGGAAGAGAAACCTATGGTTCTCCAACCCTTTCCGACCAAGCAAAACTCTCTTGTCCTTCCCTAAAATTAGGACCTGGAGATTCCACGCGCTCACACACGGCAGATGAATTTATCTATGTGCATGAAATCGAAGAAGGAATTGCGTTGTATATTGATCTTTTAAATAAAATTCTATAGTATGAAACTTTGGCAAAAAGGGGCCGCAGCCCACGAGAAAGTAGATGCATTCACTGTTGGCAAAGACCGAGAATACGATTTGGTTTTAGCGCAATACGATTGTGAGGCCTCTATGGCTCATGCTAATATGCTAGGGAAAATAGGGTTGATTACAGCCAATGAAGTAGAACAACTCTGTGCTGTTTTATCCCGATTGAAAACCTCCGCTGCAGCAGGGGATTTCACCATAGAAGATGAATTTGAAGACATGCACTCTAAAATAGAACATGTTTTAACTGCAGAATTGGGCGATTTAGGAAAAAAAATACATACCGCACGATCGCGAAATGATCAGGTTTTGGTGGCCATGCACCTCTACCTTAAGCAAGCCCTAAAGGAAGTGAAAGCAGATGTGGTTTCCTTGTTCGACTTACTCCTTGATCTGGCCGAAAAACACCAAAAGGATTTATTACCCGGCTACACTCATTTACAAGTGGCCATGCCCTCCTCTGTTGGAATGTGGTTGTCTGCCTATGCAGAAAGCTTAATCGATGATCTCTATTTTTGGGAAGCAGCCTACAAAATGGCCGATCAGAATCCGTTGGGAAGTGCCGCTGGCTATGGGAGTTCCTTCCCTATAGATCGTGAATTAACCACTGAGTTATTGCAGTTTGACCAACTAAAAGTAAATGCTGTGGCTGCACAAATGAGCCGAGGGAAATTAGAAAAAAGTACGGCTACTGCCCTTTCCTCTATCGGGAGTAGTTTGGCTAAACTGAGCATGGACATTTGTTTGTACATGGGACAGGATTTTGACTTTATTTCATTTCCTGCCGACCTTACCACCGGGTCGAGTATCATGCCCCATAAAAAGAATCCCGATCTCTTTGAATTGGTCAGAGGAAAATGCAATAGCCTGCAAGGTCTTCCTAACCAACTAGCCCTCTTAACCACCAACCTACCCAGTGGTTATCACCGTGAGTTACAATTGGCCAAAGGGCCCATCATTGAAGCGGTACAAGAACTAAAAGCCTGTTTGGAAATTCTCTTATTTAGTTTGCCCAAATTGAAGGTACGCAAGCACATTACGGACCAAAAAAAATACGACTACCTCTTTAGTGTGGACACCCTAAATGCAGAAGTGCTAGCAGGAAAACCCTTCCGCGATGCCTACCGCGAACTAGGGGAAGCCATTGAAGCAGGGAATTTCACCCCCAATAGAGCGGTAGACCATACCCACCTAGGTAGTATTGGAAATCTTGGTTTAGCAGAAATCCGTGCGAAAATGGAGAAACTGCGCTAAGCAGTAAACCTTTTTCTCTAAGCATACTTTTCTCTCCTCCTACCCATTTCTTGAAAATTTATTAATTTGCGTGTAGAAACGATCCCAAATCTGATCTATGCCATGAGAAAATCAACATTTTGCACATTTCGTTTTAGGGTATCATAACAGTTCATTAACGAAACTTGTATGAAAAAAACACAATTAAAAACTCCCACAACACATGAGAAATAGACATAGCATTTTGACTCTATTATTTATTTCGGTTTTATTGGGTTCTTGTACCGATAAAAAAGAAACTGAAAGTTTTAATCTAGAGCAACAACTTTTAAAGGCCGACTATAGCAAACTCCAAATGGAAAAAATGCCTTCGGGACATCTGCATATAGTTGGTGAGCTAAATGGAATAAAGGGTAATTTCATCCTTGATACTGGTGCAGGAGCAACGGTTATTGAGGAAAAAAATAGAGGGAAATTCAACATGAGCGCTGAAGAATCTGAAGAAGAGGCAACAGGAGCTGGGGGGACAAATATTCAAATGCAAGCTTCCGATGGTAACAATTTCACCTTTGACACATTCAAGATTAATGATTTTAATTTACTGCTCATGAATTTAGACCATGTCAATGATGCATTTGAAAGCATGGGCTTGGAGAAAATTGACGGGGTAATCGGCGCAGATATATTAACCAACCATAACGCAATAATTGATTATTCCAATCTGATCTTATTTTTAAAAGAATAGCACAATGAAACCAATTAAAACTGGCTGCTTTTCTGGTGTTTTCTTTGCAGCAGGAATGGCCCTATTCGACTATGCAGATGGAACAGAATTTAATTGGGCAAAATTCAGTTTTAACTTGCTGCTTTTTGGTGGTGCCATGGGGTTAATGACCTACAAAAGCCTCAAGAACTTAACGAAATAAAAGTCAAGCGATAAAGTCAACTAGCAGGTTGCTCATTAGGAAGTCCCATAACATTTTGCTTCATTTGTAGAAGGAAAAAATTATGGAGAAACAAGCTCGTTTATATTTTATTGATGCCTTGCGTGCTTTTGCAATACTGATGATGCTTCAGGGGCATTTCATTAGCGGGGTGCTAGATCTAACAAATATCGATTCTTCCAACAGTTTCTATTCTTTTTGGCTGTATTGTAGGGGTTTCACTGCCCCCGTTTTCTTCACCATCACCGGTTGGGTATTCACCTTTTTATTATTGCGCAATGCGCAACAAGGCTGGAAAAACCCCCGCATCAAAAAAGGGCTAAAACGCACAATCGAACTATTGCTTTGGGGCTATCTATTGCGACTCAATCTACCCATGCTATTCAATGGACAAATCAATAATTCTTTTTTGTATCCCGATGTCCTCCAAATCATAGGACTGAGTCTGAGTTTCATCATCCTTATCTACTTGCTATTCGGTTTTTTAAAACAATGGACGAGTTCGATTTTCCTTGTAATTGGTCTGCTCATTTTCCTAACCCAACCCTACTATGTCGATCTCACTTTCCCTTCTCTGCCCCCCTACATAGCTGCCTATTTGACCAAAGCCAACAAAGGTGTTTTTTACCTCTTCCCTTGGTTGGGCTATGTCAGCATAGGCGCCTTCATTGCTTATCTCTTTCATGCAACAACACGTCAACTCTGGAGTTGGGGGTTAGGCTTTATGGCCCTAGGCTTTTGGTTGGTGTTTCGCTCTTCCGCCTTTCTGATTGAGCTAGAAAGTTTAACAGGAATGGTACTGTTCAGAAAAGTGGCCTACAATAACTTTCTTTTTATTCGCTTGGGAGATGTTTTTGTGCTCTTTGGTGTTTTTATGCTTTTCAACGACTATGTCAAGCAGGGCATATGGACGAGTATTGGTGGAAAAACACTGGAAATTTATATAGTTCATTACTTCATTTTCTACGGAAGCTTGTTTGGTGTAGGTGTTTATAAATATGTAAAGTATTCGTGGAGCTTCATACAAGGAACATTAGGCGCACTTGTTTTTATGGGCGTTTGCGTGGGATTAGTCCTTTTGGATCAGCACTATCGGGAAAAAATTTCTACCTTACTGAAAAGAAAAACTCAATAAGAAGGTAACATTGATTACCCGAAATAAACCAACCTATTAATAATCTCTATGAAATTACTTAGAACACCTGAGGCGGCTTTTGAGACACTAGAAGACTATCCTTTCTCTCCTAACTACCTTACTGTAACAGACAACATACGCATGCACTATGTAGACGAAGGACAAGGTCCTGTTGTGCTTTTGTTGCATGGAGAACCGAGTTGGTCCTACCTCTACCGTACCATGATACCCGTTTTGGTTGCTGCAGGTTTGCGGGTCATTGCCCCCGATTTAGTAGGCTTTGGAAAATCAGACAAACCCAGTGAGCAAAGTGATTATACTTACGCCAAGCATATTGTTTGGACACAAGACTTGCTTAAGCAACTGGACCTGCAAGACATTCATCTGTTCATTCAAGACTGGGGTGGACTTATTGGACTTCGCCTAGTGAGTGCTGAACCCGAACACTTTGCCTCCATAGCCGCAGGCAACACAATGCTTCCGACGGGGAGTTTTGCACCTTCTAAAGCCTTTTTGGATTGGCAACGTTTTGCCACGACAAGCCCAAAATTTGATATCGCCACCGTTATTCAAATGGCCACTACGACCAATTTATCCCCCGCTATAATGGCCGCCTACAATGCCCCCTTCCCTACGGATGAATACAAAGCTGGTGCACGGATTTTTCCTGCCCTCGTTCCAACAACAGAGGATGATCCGGAAAGCAATAACAACAAAGCAGCATGGGGAATACTCAACCAATGGACAAAACCTTTCATTACCCTATTCAGTGATCAGGATCCCATCACCAAGGGAGGTGAGCAGGTATTTCAGAAATTAGTTCCCGGTACCAAAGGACAAGCACATACTTTTGTCTCTGGGGGACACTTCTTACAGGAGGATAAAGGACCTGAACTGGCATCATTATTGGTGAAATTCTACAAGAAAAATAATTTTATCTAGCATGAAAACCGCCCCTAACCTGATCTTATTCTTACTCCTACTTTTCTCTTGTACTAAAAGCGAAATTGACACAAAACCCACAATTGAAGGCACATTAATTAGAATCAATAGTTATACCGAAACCTGTCAGGGTTTCATTGAACAAACCTGTTTATTGGTGCAAACGGGTGAGGCCATTGGCACTGATGTTTGGACTTATTTTTACGATGGAATCAACGGATTTGAATATGTTCAAGGATTCATTTACGATTTAGATGTTAAGATAACCGAACGTAACCCTGTCCCGCAAGATGTGGGTAGGTACGAATATACACTCATAAAAGAAATCAGCAGAACAGCTGTTGACTAGATGTGGAGTGGACGATTATCGGTCGCTGCAAGAGCTGCCTCTTTCACCGCTTCGGCATAGGTTGGATGTGAGTGACTCATTCGAGAAATATCTTCAGCCGATGCTCGGAATTCCATGGCCGTTACGGCTTCAGCAATTAGATCGGCCACACGAGCTCCGACCATGTGAACACCCAATACTTCGTCTGTAGTTTTATCGGCTAGAATCTTCACAAAACCATCAGTATCCATACTCGCACGAGCACGACCCAAGGCGCGCATGGGGAATTGTCCGCTTTTATAGGCTACACCTGCTGCTTTCAGTTCTTCTTCTGTTTTTCCAACAGAGGCAACTTCTGGCCAAGTATAGATGACATTAGGAATAAGGTTGTAATCAATATGTGGTTTTTGACCTGCCAAAATTTCAGCGACCATCACTCCTTCTTCTTCCGCTTTGTGGGCCAACATGGCACCACGAACTACATCACCTATCGCATAAATATTTGCGGCAGTGGTTTGTAAATGATCGTTGACTTCTATTTGTCCACGTTCAGTTACCTGTACTCCAGCAGCTTGTGCGTTCAATCCATCAGTATAAGGGCGGCGTCCAACTGACACCAGACAATAATCTCCTGTAAAAGTAACTTCGGCTCCTTTTTTGTCGGTGGCGGTAATGTTTACCTCGTCCCCTTTACGTTCAACTTTATTCACTCCATGAGACAAGTAAAACTTAACTCCTTGCTTTTTTAGTACTTTGGTCAGTTCTCTGGAAACAGCACTATCCATAACAGGCGTAATACGATCTGCATATTCAATCACGGAAACATCAGCTCCCAAACGACGATACACCTGTCCTAACTCTAAGCCAATGACCCCACCACCAATGACGACAAGGTGTTTAGGAATTTCTTTCAATTCCAAGGCTTCAGTAGAGGTGATGACACGCTCTTTGTCAAGCGTTATAAAAGGTAAAGAACCGGGTTTAGATCCGGTGGCAATGATGCTGTGTTTGGCTTCAATGGTGGTATTTGCTTCTCCATGTATTTTGATGTGGGTGGCATCGACAAAACTACCTAAACCATGAAAAACAGTAATGTTGTTCTTCTCCATTAAGAAATCAATTCCTTTGGTGGTCTGCTCTACTACCCCACGCTTACGGCCAATCATTTTTTCAAAATTCACTTTAATCTCTCCCGGAATTTCAATTCCGTGGGTGTCAAAATGTTTGATGGCATCCTCATAGTGGTGGGAAGAATCCAATAAAGATTTTGAAGGGATACAACCTACATTCAAGCAAGTTCCCCCAAGGGTGTTATATTTTTCAATCAAAGCCGTTTTCATACCCAATTGGGCACAACGAATAGCGGCAACATAGCCTCCCGGGCCTGATCCAATAATAGCAACATCAAATTGACTCATCTTATTTGTTTTATGAAGAGCAAAAATACAAATGTTTCTATCCTGAATAAAGAAAATATGCCTTTTTCGTTTTTTTTATAAATTGTAAAACCCAAAAAATATCATCATGTACTTAATTATTACAATCTTATCGTTTGTTAAGGACAAAGAATACCGTAAGCTTTTAACCGGTACTTCGGTTATAATTGCTGTTGGTACTGTCTTCTATCACTACATTGAAGGTTGGTCATGGATCGATGCGGCCTATTTCTCGGTCATTACACTCACTACCATTGGCTATGGAGATTTCTCTCCAACAACCGACTTGGGGAAACTTTTCACCATCGGGTATATTATTGTTGGTGTAGGCGTAATTCTGGGCTTTATCAATGCGGTTTACCATCATTACAAATCCCAAAACAAGAAATAAATTCACAATTAAAAATCGTATTATTACGGGAAAGAATTTGACATGAGCCAAAAGACACCCTCCATTAGCCTTTCGCAAGCCCTGCTACCTGTACTCATCTTGGTCCTTTTATTGGCCTTTAATGTATATGTCTATGGAGACGATGCATTAAGTGGATCCAATCAATTCATTTTGTTGATTGGTGCTGCAGTAGCAGCGATGGTCGGCTTTAAAATAAAGGTGAGCTATACCGATATGCTAGAAGCCATTGGGAGTAACCTAAAATCTACCACGGGTGCAATTTTGATCTTGCTTTTTGTCGGTGCCCTAGCGGGTACTTGGTTGTTGAGTGGCATAATCCCCGCCATGATTTACTATGGTTTACAAATTCTTCATCCCAGTATTTTCCTCCCAGCCTGTATTGTAATATGTGCCATTATCTCGGTAGCAACGGGGAGTAGTTGGACCACCTCTGCTACCGTGGGAATAGCCCTCATTGGTATTGGACGAGCTTTAGAAATCCCAGTAGGCATGGTAGCTGGTGCCGTAATTTCTGGCGCCTACTTTGGCGACAAATTGTCTCCACTTAGTGACACCACCAACTTGGCGCCCGCTATGGCAGGAACCGATTTATTTACCCACATTCGTTACATGACCCTGACAACGGTTCCCAGTATCATCATTACGCTAATTGTCTTTTTAATCCTTGGTTTCTTTCAGCAAACCAACGGAACAGCTGATACACAACTTCTACTCGAAAGTATTGATGAGCGCTTTACCATTAACCTTGGCTTATTCATTGTACCTCTATTGGTAATTGGAATGATTATCCGTAAAGCCCCCCCTTTGGTAGCCTTGATGATTGGTACACTTTTAGGAGGTGTTTTTGCCCTCTTCTACCAACCGCATTTGGTGGTAGAAACTGCCGGAGCAGCAAAACTGACGGCCATTTCTGCCTATCGTGGAGTCATGAATGCCATAACTGTAGACAATGCCATTGTCACTTCAAATGAATTGCTGAATGATCTATTTACTTCCGGAGGAATGCAGGGAATGTTAGGCACCATTTGGCTGATTGTTTGTGCTATGGTTTTTGGAGGAGTGATGGACGCCACTGGTGGACTACAAAAACTAAGTCAAGCATTGTTGGCGAAAGCTGAGAGCACCTTTCAATTATTTGCCGGTACAGCTGCTTCTTGTGTAACCATTAACCTAACGGCCTCTGACCAATACCTGTCCATTGTTCTTCCAGGGAAAATGTTCGATCAAGCTTACCGCGATAGAGATCTTGCCCCCGAAAACCTGAGTCGTACCCTTGAAGATGCAGGAACAGTCACTTCGGTACTCATCCCATGGAACACCTGTGGTGCCTACCAATCAGGGGTTTTGGGTGTAGGCGTTGGTGAGTATTTTGCGTTTGCTATTTTCAATTGGCTAAGTCCAATCATGACCTTGATTTATGCATACTTTGGCATAAAAATCAAACAGTTAAAGGCGTCATAAATTCAATATAAGGCTTTCCTATAGTTTGATTATGAATTGATATTTTAGAACAGAGTAAATTGCTTGGCAAATCTTACTTTTGATGAAATTTTTAAAAACAATTTGTTATGTCTATAGTAGGAAAAAAATTCCCTGATTTAAATGTAAACGCTATGAATGAAATGGGTGATACTATTTCTGTTAACGTTCTAAATGAGGCCATTGAAAACAAGAAAAAAGTTCTTTTGTTCTGGTACCCAAAAGATTTCACTTTCGTGTGTCCAACCGAACTTCATGCCTTTCAAGCTGCATTGCCTGAGTTTGAGAAAAGAAACACTATCGTAATTGGAGCTTCATGTGATACTGCAGAAGTTCACTTCGCATGGTTGAACACTCCTAAAGATGAAGGTGGAATTGAAGGAGTAACCTACAATTTACTTGCTGACAGTAACCGCAACCTATCTGGTTTACTGGGTATTTTAGATAGTACCAACGAACGTTATGATGAAGAAACAGGAACTGTATTGGTAGACGGTGATCACGTAACCTTCAGAGCGACATATCTTTTAGATGAAGAAGGTGTAGTTCAGCATGAAGGAATTAACAATATGCCAATTGGTAGAAATGTAAATGAATACTTACGCATCATTGATGCCTTGACCCACGTCCAAGAAAAAGGAGAAGTATGTCCTGCAAACTGGGAAGAAGGAAAAGACGCAATAAATGCTGACCGTAAAGGTGTTCAGAGTTACTTGAGCAACAACTAAAAAAAGAAAGATGTTGCAAGAGATTAAAGACGACAGTTTAGCTTCCCTAGTGGGAGAACAGTCGAAAGTTATTGTCCAGTATTCGGCTGGATGGTGTGGTAACTGCCGGATCATGAAGCCCAAGTTTAAAAAGATGGCTGCTGAAAATGAGGACATTACTTTTGTACTTGTCGATGCTGAAAAAAATCCAAACTCTAGACAATTGGCTGATGTTAGTAATCTACCCACTTTTGCAGCTTTTGCGAATGGCACATTACTCAACCAAGTGCAAACCAATAAAGTTGATGTCCTAAAAACCTTTGTAGATGAAGTTACCACTCATTAAGCACATTGTTCAATTCGTAGACGAAAACGATGAAGATTATATCACCGAAACCTTAGAGGTGCTAGAGCATTTAACAGAATATGCTGGCCTAAAGGATGAGGAAATTGATGTGTTGGGCGAGATGATTTCGAATCTTTATGGTGCACTAGAGGTCCATAAAGAGGTCAAATCTGGGGTTCCAAAAAAAGAAGCCTTAAACAACTTTATGAAAAGGGTTCAAGGTAGTATCAATGCCTAAAGCACACCCCCCTCCTCACGGAGGGGGGTTTTTTATTATTGTTGTTCAGGGAACCCTAAAATAAAGGGAAGATGTCAATCATAATTTGTAATTTTGTGGGAAGCGCTGATCTCACATATGACCGCAAAAAAAACCACATCGCCAAAAGTACCGAAATTTAAAACGGATGATCCGCAGAAAAAGCGCTCCAGGGAGATCCTTTTTGGTGGTTTTTTAATATTGACCTCCCTCCTATTGATTGTTGCATTTACCTCCTATTTTTTTAGTTGGAAAATAGACCAAAGTGAATTGAATACTCTTGGTGATCGTTCTGTTGAGAGTGCTAATTTATTACGTAAGCTCGGCGCTCAACTCAGTCACTTTTTCATCTACAATGGAATTGGTATTGCCTCTTATATTCTCACCTATCTCATTCTTATCAGCGGAATGTTCCTCTTCTTTGACATCCAGAAAAAGACCCTGTTAAACCGATGGTCATGGGGAATTTACTACATGATTTTACTCCCATTAATTACCGCCAGATTTACTGAATTATTCCCCTTTCTAGGAGGAAAAGTGGGCTTTGAAGTCACTGACTTTATTGTGGACTATATCGGAATAATCGGCTTGTGGTTCATCATCGTTTTTATGGCACTTGTTGCTCTAGTTCTCCACCTTGGCATAACACCTGAAAAAATCATTGCTCGACTACAACCCTATTTCATTAAAGAAGAAAAAACAAATGAACCTGTTTCAAGTTTTGAAGAAGAAAGTCAAGCCTTTGGTCTAAATAACGAGGAGGAAGAAAAAGAATCCATCGAGCGAAAAGAGGATGATCGATTAGAAATTATTCCTGCAGCCGAAGAAACTATTAGCATAAGCAAAGAAAAAGAATCAATTGTTGAAGAAGAGAAAGAAGAACTGGCCATTGAGGTAAAAACCGTAAAAGAAGAAGATGTTGTCGATACGCTTTCACAGGAGTTGGTGGAAAAATACGGAGCCTTTGACCCTACTCTAGAGTTGAGCGGTTTTAAATTCCCAACACTTGAATTGCTAAAAGATTATGGCGGATCGACCATCACCATTGATGAGGATGAATTGGAGGTCAATAAAAATAAGATCATTGAAACACTTCGCAATTATAAAATTGAAATTGCTAAGATTAAAGCCAACATTGGCCCAACGGTTACCCTCTATGAAATTGTTCCTGCAGCTGGAATTCGTATCTCTAAGATCAAAAATCTGGAGGACGACATTGCTCTCTCACTTTCAGCGTTAGGAATTCGCATCATAGCACCCATACCTGGAAAGGGAACTATTGGGATCGAAGTACCGAACCAAAAACCCAGCATCGTCTCCATGCGATCTGTAATAGCGTCGCAGCGTTTTCAGCAGGCAGAAATGGAATTACCCATAGCTTTTGGAAAAACAATTAGCAATGAAACCTTTGTCGTTGACCTAGCCAAAATGCCCCATATGCTCATGGCAGGTGCTACGGGACAAGGGAAATCGGTAGGATTAAATGCCGTATTAACCTCGTTGTTGTACAAAAAACATCCTGCAGAAGTAAAATTTGTTTTAGTCGATCCAAAGAAAGTAGAACTGAACATTTACAACAAGATTGAACGGCATTACTTAGCGAAATTACCCGATTCTGAGGATGCAATCATTACAGATAACACCAAAGTAATTCATACCTTAAATTCTTTGTGTATTGAAATGGACAATCGCTATGAATTGTTGAAGAATGCGATGTGTCGTAACATTAAAGAATACAACGCAAAATTCAAAGCGCGAAAGCTAAACCCTGACGATGGTCACCACTTTTTACCCTACATCGTTTTAGTCGTCGACGAATTTGCTGACTTAATCATGACTGCGGGAAAAGAAGTAGAAACCCCTATAGCTCGCTTGGCTCAGTTGGCACGTGCAATTGGTATCCATTTAATCATTGCCACACAACGACCATCGGTCAACGTAATTACGGGAATAATCAAAGCTAACTTCCCTGCACGTATAGCTTTCCGGGTTACCTCTAAAATAGATTCACGTACGATTCTGGACAATGGTGGAGCCGATCAGTTGATTGGTCGTGGTGACATGCTCTATACTCAAGGCAACGATTTAACCCGTATACAATGTGCCTTTGTGGATACCCCAGAGGTAGAAGAAATTGTGGGTTATATCGGAAGTCAAAAGGCTTATCCTGAAGCGCATTTACTGCCCGAGTTTGTCGGAGAAGAAAGCAGTGCTTTGGATATTGATAAAAGTGATCGCGATGCTTTGTTCCGTGAAGCTGCTGAAGTAATTGTCAATGCTCAACAGGGATCAGCATCTCTCCTACAACGTAAATTAAAGCTGGGATACAATCGAGCAGGAAGAATCATTGATCAAATGGAAGCAGCGGGCATTGTAGGTCCTTTCGAAGGAAGCAAAGCCAGACAGGTTCTTATTCCAGATTTAACCAGCTTGGAACAATTTTTGAACAACGAAGTATAGCCTCTAAACATATGAAAAACAGTCTTCTACTTTTATTATTTCTCACTAATCTATGCTTTGCACAAGGGTACGACCAAGCCAAGAACTTGTTGGATCAGGTTTCTGTTCAAATAAAAAGCAAGGAGAATATTCGTTTCGCATTTAGCTATGTTCTTGAGAATAAAAAAGAACAAATCCGTCAAGAAATGGAGGGTGATGTCACCTTATCGGGAGATCGCTATAAACTGAATTTTTTAGCGGCTGAACAATTGTTTGATGGTACCAAAATCTACACCATTGTACCTGAGAATGAGGAAATCACCATCAGTGTTCCAGAAAATGAGGATGATGTAAGCGTCAATCCATCTAAATTACTCAGTTTTTACGAAAAGGGTTATGGATATGAATGGGATATCCAACAACGAGTTATGGGAAAAAACATTCAATTCATTAAACTTCTCCCCATTGAAAATAGTAGTGAAGTTGACTACCTCTTGCTAGGGATAGATATTGATCGCCTAGAGGTCTATCGTTTGATAGAAGTAGGCGCTAATGGAACCATAACCACCTTAACCCTTAACAATCAGGAATCCAATATCATTTTACCCACAGATTATTTTGTGTTTGACCAGAATAAGTACCCCAATTATTATATCAATGAGTAATTAGATGAAAATATTAGATCGCTATATTTTAACGACCTATTTATCGCGCTTAGCCAGTGTGTTTTTAATACTGATGCTCATTTTCGTAATACAAACCTTCTGGTTGTTTATTGATGAGTTCGCCGGAAAAGGAATTGATGCGGAAATCATTTTAAAATTTTTGTTGTATTACACCCCCAAGCTCTATCCGTTGGTTATGCCACTCTCCGTTTTATTGGCTTCCATCATGACCTATGGTGATTTTGCTGAGAACTATGAATTTGCTGCCATGAAATCTACTGGGATTTCGCTACAAAGAGCGCTGTTAGGACTCATTGTTTTTCATTTTTTCTTAGGCATTGGGAGTTTTTACTTTTCCAACCATGTTATTCCATATGGGGAATTCAAATATTTCAACCTAAGGAGAAATATGGCAAAACTAAAACCCGCACTTGCCATTACTGAGGGAATTTTCAATGATCTCGGTGCAATGAACATCAAGGTTGAACGAAAATATGGAGAGGATAATCGCTTTCTAGAAAACATCATCATCCACGAAATAACCCCGGATAATAAAAATAGAATTGTGATCAAAGCTGCCCATGGTGAATTAAAAAGTGCCAAAATTGGACAGCAATTGCAATTGGTGTTATTTGATGGAAATCGATACGAAGAAGTCCTAAGCAAAAACCGTATAGAACAACGTAAAGTGCCTCATGCTAAGGTTTCCTTCAAAGAATATGTCATGAATATTGATTTATCTCAGTTCAATAATGTTGATTTGGGGGAGGAAAAATATACAAGCACCTATCGAATGCAACAGGTAACTGAGTTGGTTGAAAGTATTGATTCCCTTGAGCTACAATTTAAAGAGCAGCGCGAAATTTATGCGAGTAACTTCATGAAATCGGGTTCTTACAACAGTATAAAAAACCTAAATACTCCATTAACAATACCCGCAGATAGTATTGTGCCCGATTCTATTTTTGCCCTCTACAGCAATCCAATTAAGTTTATTGGTAGTGAATTATCCGACAAACACCTAAGCGTTTTGCAAACTGCTCAAACTGGCTTGGTAGGGGTAATTCGGAATCTAGATACAAAGAAACGACTGTTTTTTATAGATCAAAAACGCATCAACCTGCACAAAAATACCTACCATGAAAAATTCACTCTTGGATTTAGTGTCTTTTTTCTGTTCTTGATTGGCGCCTCCATTGGAGCGATTATTCGAAAAGGAGGATTAGGTTTACCAATGGTTCTGGCAATCTTAATTTTCTTGACCTATCATTACATTGGATTATTTGGGAAAAATGCTGCTGAGGACAATAGTCTCACCCCTTTTATGGGAAGTTGGCTATCCCTTTTGATCATAGCGCCTTTGGCCATTTACTTCACCAAACGTGCCTCTACAGACAAGGGTCTAGTCAATTATGACTTTTTCGTTGTAAGCATTCAAAGCTTCGTAAGCTCAATAAAGAACACTACTTTTGCACTCAGAGATAAGCTATGGAAAAAAATAAACTAGACTCAATTCAAGAAGCCATTCTAGCCGTTAAAAATGGAGAAGTTATTATTGTAGTCGACGATGACAATCGTGAAAACGAAGGAGACTTTTTGACTGCTGCAGAAAACATTAGTCCAGAAATCATCAACTTTATGGCCAAGGAAGGAAGAGGTCTCATCTGTACTCCATTGACCGAAAAACGCTGTAGTGAATTGCAATTGGACCGTATGGTCTCAAACAATACAGACCCAATGGAAACAGCCTTTACCGTTTCCATTGATTTAAAAGGTAAAGGAGTGACAACCGGCATATCTGCTAGTGACAGAGCATTGACAGTCAAGGCGTTGGTTGATGATACTACCCAACCCCATCACCTCAGTCGCCCGGGGCATATTTTCCCTTTAATAGCAAAAGAGGGTGGTGTGCTTCGCAGAACTGGACACACAGAGGCAGCAATTGACTTTGCTCGCCTAGCTGGTAAAAAACCAGCAGGAGTAATTGTTGAAATCATGAATGAAGACGGTACTATGGCTCGGCTTCCTCAATTGATGAAAGTTGCTCAAAAATTTGATTTAAAACTAGTTTCCATTGAAGATCTAGTAGCCTATAGAATGCAACACGACAGTTTGATTTTAAAGCGTGAAGACACTGAAATCAAAACACGTTTTGGCGACTTTAGACTTCGTGCTTTTCAACAGACTACAAATAATCAAGTGCATATTGCCTTGACCAAAGGGGCATGGGATCTCGATGAACCAGTGCTAACCCGTATCAACTCTTCGCAATTTAGCAATGATTTATTGGGCATGTTGACGGGTTCAAACGACAAAGGGCTTGAAGAAACGTTCAATCTGATCAATGCAGAAGGAAAGGGTGCGATACTCTTTATCAATCAACAACAACAATCAGAGAATTTATTGGCCAGAATAAAGGAGTTGAAGCAATTCACTGATAATAATGAAGGTGTACCTAAAGCACCTCCCTTAAAAATGGATGCCAAAGATTTTGGGATAGGAGCGCAAATTTTACACGAGCTACACATCAAAAAATTACGGGTAATTACGAATTCATCTCAAGGTCCACGTGTCGGTATTACCGGCTATGGTCTGGAGATTATTGAATACGTTAAATACTAAAAAAACCAAAGCTTAATCGACATTGCGGTAACCATAACAACCATGGCTATCTTGATGACTCCCTCCCCTTGATCTACCGACCAACGGCTAGACCACCAAGCCCCTAAGGAAGTACCTGCAGCTAAAACCAGACCCAGTCCCCAATCTACAGCACCATTCCAAGCAAAGAGCGCTAAGGCGCCTAGTGTATAGATAAACACTAAGGCTACTTTGGTGGCATTGGTTTTAATCAGCGACAAACGATTGACATTGTTTAAAAAGAGCATGATGATGAAGCCAATCCCAGCATTGATGAATCCACCGTATATACCAATGAAGAAAAAACCGATTATCGCATAGACCAAGTACTTGCCTGTTAAACGCTCCGGTAAATCAATATCTTTTGTTTTGGGTTTAAGCACTATGATCGCCACAACCACAATCATAATGATCGATAGAATACGGTTAAAAACGTCTCCGCGGATGTCCATAGCTATTTGGGCACCAATGAGTGAACCAAACAATGCAGCTATACCCAAATAAACATTGAATGGAAAAGTTGATACCCCCTTGGACCGATAGCCTGCTGTGCCCACTAAAGCCTGAATTACGATCCCTATTCTATTTGTGCCATTGGCAACATAAGGTGGTAATCCCATGAAAATCAAGACAGGTAAAGTGAGTAAAGACCCTCCCCCTGCAAGGGTATTGATAATTCCTGCAGCCAATCCTGCTAATAATAAAATCCCGTAACGTATTAGTTCATCCATAGAAAAACGCAAAGAACGAAAATAAGGATATCGTTTTTAAAAAAAAGCTTTCTTAGGTCAAATAAGCTATGTATATTTGCCACCGCACAGGAGAAATGGCAGAGTGGTCGAATGCGGCAGTCTTGAAAACTGTTGAGGGTCACACCTCCGGGGGTTCGAATCCCTCTTTCTCCGCAAATATACCCCGAGAGCTCAATGTTTTCGGGGTTTTGTTTTTTTGCTGGGTTGTGTGCTGGGTTGTTCGGTCTTTTTTAGCCTTAAAAGATGTGACTTATCTGAGCGATTTGACCTTTGTAAATGTATTATCAAGCATCTACTCCGTAAGTCCGTGAATAAAAGATGTAATACTTTCATCTTTACCAAGATTAAGCTTCTTTTTAAT
>JAKMEK010000005.1 GCA_022425945.1 Flavobacteriaceae bacterium | reverse complement strand
AAGTTTAAAATACTCATAAATAGATATTTAAATCTACTTATAGATTTTTCTTATAAACCCTTTATTGACTTAAACCGGAATAACTTTTTCTTAAAAAATAGCACTCACGCAAAAAAGATTGTATCTTGAAAATTATAGACTATATGATATTGTATTATGCTTGAAACAAAAAATGCACTAGCCAAAGGAAGTAAAAAATTGATCAATGCTTGGGCTTTCTACGACTGGGCCAACTCGGTGTATTCCTTGGTGATTTCTTCAGCGATTTTTCCAATCTATTATGCTGCGCTTTTTGCTGAGAATAACCAAATCAATTTTTTCGGTTATGACGTTAAAAATACGGCCATGATCAGTTTTGTGACAGGCTGTGCATTTTTGGTGGTGGCATTTATTTCTCCGTTGCTTTCGGGCATTGCCGACTTTGTGGGAAACAAAAAGAACTTCATGCAATTTTTCGTTTACTTGGGGTCATTCTCCTGTGTTGGATTGTATTGGTTTGAACTGGATTCAATCTATATTGGTTTGTTCTTTTATTTCTTGGCCATGATTGGTTTATGGGCCAGTTTGGTGTTTTATAATTCGTATTTACCCGATGTAGCTTACCCAGAACAGCAAGATCGCGCCAGCGCTCGCGGTTATTCCATGGGGTACATTGGGAGTGTATTATTGTTGCTTTTCAATTTATCCATGGTCATGAAGCCGGAATTGTACGGAATTGAGGGTACGGCCGGTGAGGCAGCCATGCTGGCCATGCGCTATTCTTTTGTTTCTGTAGGGGTGTGGTGGTTTTTGTTTAGTCAGGTCTCTTTGTATTTTTTGCCCAAGGGAAACAAAAATGACGAAAAAATCACACGCGACATCTTGTGGAACGGCTTCCGAGAATTACGCACCGTCTACAAGCAAATGGAAGGTAATTTTCCGTTAAAACGTTATTTATCAGCCTTTTTCATTTATTCCTTGGCGGTACAAACAGTGATGTTGGTTGCAGCCTATTTTGGGGAAGAGGAAATTGCTTGGGGGTCGGACAGTGAAAAAACCATGGGACTGATCGTGAGCATCTTACTCATTCAGATTGTGGCTATTTTTGGCTCAATTCTTTCTGCACGGGCTTCTGTTCGTTATGGAAACATCCCAACCCTGATCGTCATTAATATAATTTGGGCCATTATTTGTGCCTATGCCTTTACCATTGAAACCCCCGCGCAATTCTATTATATTGCCGGTTTTGTAGGTTTGGTCATGGGGGCGATTCAGGCTTCCTCTCGTGCTGCCTATTCAAAGTTTTTGCCAGAGACCGAGGATACCACCTCCTATTTTAGTTTCTATGATGTGGCTGAAAAAGTCGGAATCATCATTGGAATGTTCCTTTTTGGTGCCATTGATCAAATTACAGGCAGCATGCGCTTCTCCATTGTATTCTTTGGTGTTTTCTTTGTCTTTGGGGCGATAATGCTGCTGCGGGTTAATCGAAAGGCAGCTATTATTTAGCTAGACGCACCGATCCAGATCCGTCTACTTTGCTATGCAATTTGTTTTTAGGCTCCCCAAAGTAACGCACACTTCCTGAGCCTTCAACACTGGCCTCTAAATTTTGACTGGAGCTAACATATACGTTTCCAGAACCCGCAAGGGATACTTTGCCATTTTTTGCTTGATGGCCTTGAAGGCGGATGCTTCCAGAACCCGCATGTTTGGCATTTATGTTCGTGGCATTCCCTTTCAGAATAATTTTCCCACTACCGGCCAATCTTGCTGTTACTGATGTTGCTTCAATGTTTAAGTCAATTTTATCCGAACCAGCGCTATTTAGGTTGAATTTTTCTACGGTACTTTCTGTAGATGCATTGATTTCTGGTTCGTAAAAACGCCCATCTTCAAGGGGCGAGGTTTTTAGTTTGTTTCGTTTTTCACAGCAATGGAGTGCTTTTCGTAAGGTGATTTGTTTTAACCAGCCCCCAAATTTATTTCCTCCCTTGTACTGTGCTAATTTTTCAAAAGCCGTTAAAAAACTTTCATGCATCACATCTTCTGCATCTACTCGATTTTTTACAATGCGTAAAGCACTGTGATACATGGACAAATGATAGCGGTTGTATACTTCCATTTGCGCTGACTCATCTTTCTTTAGGCAACCTTGGATGAGTTGGTCAATTTCCATTGTTTTGATCATGGAGCTATGGTCTTCTATTCTATAAGATGTGAAAATTGAGAATTGTTACATTCTAGGGAACATTATTTTGGCATAATGATTGAATCTTTATGTGTAGAATCAGATAAACCAGAAGGAATGGCTTTTTTATGCCATTTTGACGTAGATAAAAATATATGTCCAAGCCAATTTTTAGTTCCCTAGACAATTTGTCATTACAAGACATTGATGCCGAAGCCGATTTAATCCCCTTATTGACCACCGAAGACGAAGAGGCCCTTGAACGGGAAGATCTCCCCGAGGCAGTGCCAATTTTGCCACTGCGAAATACAGTTTTATTTCCTGGAGTGGTAATTCCCATAACTGTTGGGCGAGATAAGTCCATTCAGCTCATAAAGGAAGCGAATAAAGGCGATAAGGTCATTGGAGTAGTGGCGCAAAAAGACCAAGAGGTGGAAGATCCTAGTATAGTGGATGTGTATGCTTTGGGAACGGTTGCACAGATTTTACGTGTACTGACTATGCCCGATGGGAATACAACCATCATTATTCAAGGGAAAAAGCGCTTCGAAATTCAGCAGCTCATCACGGAGACCCCCTACATAAAAGTCAAGATTAAGAGTGTAATTGAAGAGAGGACTGTTCAAGAGACCTCAGAGTTCACCGCCATTGTGGAGTCCATAAAAGACCTGGCCTTGAAGATTATCAAGGAGAGTCAGAACATTCCTACAGAGGCTTCTTTTGCAATTAAAAACATTCAAAGTCACTCATTCTTGATCAATTTTGTTTCGTCCAACATGAGTTTGACCGTACAAGAGAAGCAGGAGATTTTGTCTACGGCCAACATCAAAGATCGTGCATTGTTGTGTTTAAAATACATGAACTTAGAATATCAGAAGCTGGAACTGAAAAACGACATCCAGTCCAGGGTTCGTACAGATCTGGACCAACAACAACGCGAGTACTACCTGCACCAGCAAATGAAAACCATTCAAGAAGAATTGGGTGGGGTTTCCTATGAGGAAGAAGTAGAAGAAATGCGAGTGCGGGCTAAAGACAAGAAATGGACCGAAGAGGTTGGAACGCATTTTGGGAAAGAATTGATGAAGTTACAGCGTATGAATCCGCAGGTGGCGGAGTATTCGGTGCAACGCAATTATTTGGATCTCTTTCTGGATTTACCGTGGGGAGAATTTTCTGAGGACCTTTTTGACCTAAAGCGCGCGCAAAAAATCTTGGATCGCGATCATTATGGATTGGAAGAGGTCAAGAAACGTATCATCGAATACCTAGCTGTGCTTAAACTGCGCAATGATATGAAATCCCCCATTCTTTGTTTGTATGGCCCTCCTGGGGTCGGAAAGACCTCTTTAGGGAAGTCTATCGCAGAGGCCTTGGGTAGAGAATATGTCCGTATTTCCCTTGGGGGTATGCGCGATGAAGCAGAGATTCGCGGTCACCGTAAGACCTACATCGGTGCTTTGCCCGGACGTATCATCCAAAGCCTGAAAAAAGCGGGTACTTCAAACCCTGTTTTTGTTTTAGATGAGATCGATAAACTCACCAGTAGCGCTCAAGGGGATCCTTCTTCTGCTTTGCTAGAGGTGTTGGATCCAGAACAAAACGGTTCGTTTTACGATAACTTTTTGGAGTATGGGTATGACTTGTCCAAGGTCATGTTTGTCGCAACTGCAAATAGTTTAGGAAGCATACAGCCGGCATTGCGCGATCGTATGGAAATCATCAATGTTAGTGGGTATACCATCGAAGAAAAAGCCATGATTGCCAAGAATCACCTATTGCCCAAACAGTTGAAAGAGCACGGTTTACAAGATAAAGACTTGGTGTTGTCTAAAAGTGTTTTGGAAGCGATTGTCGAGGGGTATACCCGAGAGTCTGGGGTGCGTGGTTTGGAGAAACAAGTGGCCAAGTCGGTGCGTTATGTAGCAAAATCAATTGCCATGGAAGAGGCTTACATCAAGTCGCCCAAGCGAAACGAGCTCAAGGATATTCTAGGGCCCATAAAAGTAAGTCGCGATTTGTATGAAAACAATGAGACGGCAGGAGTGGTTATTGGATTGGCGTGGACTTCAGTTGGGGGAGATATTCTTTTTATCGAATCAGCTTTGTCTCCCGGGAAAGGACAATTATCCATTACGGGGAACCTCGGAAAAATAATGAAAGAATCATCGACCATTGCCATGCAATACATCAAGGCCAATGCGGCTAAGTTGGGCTTATCCGACTTTCCTTTTGATGACTACAATATTCACATTCACGTGCCAGAGGGTGCCACTCCAAAAGATGGTCCTAGTGCTGGGATTACCATGTTGACCTCATTGGTTTCATTGCTCACCCAAAAGCGTGTAAAAAAGCATTTGTCCATGACGGGAGAAATTACTCTTCGTGGGAAGGTGCTTCCGGTAGGTGGGATAAAAGAGAAAATCCTTGCGGCCAAGCGTTCCAAAATAAAAGAAATCATTCTATGTGAGAGCAATCGAAAGGACATTGAAGAAATCAATGCGGATTACCTCAAAGGCTTGCAATTTCATTTCGTGAAAGAAATGCATGAGGTTTTGGCCATCGCTATCACCGATGAAAAGGTGAAATTCGCTAAAAAAATATAAGCATGTGTACGGTAAGCTTTGTTCCTACCGCTGATGGGTTTGTCTTCACCTCAAACCGAGACGAAGATCCTAAGCGCGCCGCTTCGCAACTCATCGAGGAGCAGCGAGGGGATTTGATGATTACTTTCCCCCAAGATGCAGAGGCAAAAGGGACTTGGTTTGCTTATTCGGACAAAGGTCAGTTTGCCTGTGTCTTAAACGGTGCCTTTGAACCTCACAAACGGAAAGAAAATTACCTGATGAGTAGAGGGGCAATGGCATTGGCCTATTTTGATTACCCTTCCATCAACTCATTTACTGAGGCGTTTAATTTCGAAGGCATGGAGCCCTTTACCTTACTGCTTTATAATGGGGGTCACTTTTGCGAACTCAAATGGGATGAACAAGTGTTGCACCATAGAACGCTCTCAACTAAAGAGGTATACGTATGGTCTTCCTGTACTTTATATACCCAAGAATGGTGGTTGGACCGTTCGCTACTCTTTAAAGAGTTTGTTGCACGTCAACAGCCCGATCAAAAAGAGATCATGCACTTTCATGCAGAGCACCTCCCTTTTGCTCCAGAAGCCTTGCAAGCGCGTTTAGGTAGTGCGCAGCCATTGGTGAATGTGCCAGTAGTTACAACAAGTGTTTCTTCAATCGCTCAAAACGCACGCGGCCTTGATTTTTATTTCCAACGTACGGATGGCACCTTCCATACGCATAAATCCACCTACTAAGCTTATCTTTGTTGTATGAAAACACAGGTTATTGCTATCGATGGTTACGCCTCTACAGGAAAAAGCACACTGTCTAAACGGTTGGCTACACATTTGGGCTATACCTATGTAGATACCGGCTATATGTTTCGTGCCATTGGTCTTTATGTCTTGCAGAATAATTTGATTGTCGATGATGTAATTACCCTCTCGGAACTGGAGAAGGCACTTCCTACACTACAATTCTCTTGGGTAGAAGGTGAGGATGCACAACTGCTAATGGCCTTAAATGGTCGTTTGTATGGGGAAGAATTGCGTTCAACAGAAGTTTCTAATTTGGTGAGTAGGGTTGCGACAGCTGCTGCCGTTCGGTCGCATTTGTTGGAACAACAACGCAAATTATCAGATAACACATCTGTAGTCATGGATGGCCGTGATATAGGTACGGTCGTTTTTCCCAATGCGACGCATAAATTCTTCTTAAATGCTAAGCCAGAAATTCGCGCTGAGCGCCGCTATGCTGAAATGCAAGCCAAAGGAATTCCAGGTACACTCGATGAAGTTTTGGCCAATGTCATAGAGCGCGATCGCTTGGACAGTACACGTGCCATAGCTCCCTTGGTTAAGGCCCAAGATGCCATTGAAATTGATACATCAGCAATGGATGTCGAAGCAGTTTTTCAGTTACTCTGTGACCACATTAAGTCTTGATTGTTGAAGTTGTTCAATGATTCGTTGGAGTTCTTCCGGTTTTTGGGTGCCAATCAAGAATTTCTGTTTATTTTTTAACTGGACAAAGAGTCCTTTTCCACCACACACATTGTAGACGGTGCCGTATTGCGTCCAGAGACGCACGCCCCACCCACCCACAAAATCATAAGGGATTACTTCACAATGAGCTACTTCATCCCAACGTACGCTTCGAGAAGTGTAGGGATAGAATTGTAAATGAATAGCCTCTTGACTAATGTTTGTTCTCAATTCATTGACATAGAAAAAATAGGCAAAACAACACCCGAAGAGAAGAAATACCAACAAGCCGTCATTCGACATGGGATTGTTTCCAAAGGGAACTCCTTGGATGAATTGGTTAAAGCAAGCCTTCAGCGCAATTCCCAATGGCAGAAGAATTATTCCCCACATCCACCATTGGGTAAAACGTTGTTTTTCATGGTAAAGCGGACGAGCTGTTGTATTCATCTTCTACATTTTCAATCAACCATTTGACACAGCTTCTGAAGTAAGCAAAGAGTTGTTCTTTGGGAATCAAATCAGGGATAATGTCAATCCGCTCCATCATGTAGCGGGGTTGCTTTTTTACACCCACCAAGATAACGCGTTTTTTGCGTTGAACCAAGTCAATAATGATGGACTCTTGCGCGTATAAGCCTGATTGATCAATGTAGGGCACTTTATCTAGTCGAATGACCAGTGTCGAGGTGGTATTCGGAATTTGTTTGGCTGTTTCTGTAAAAGACGAGGTGGAGCCAAAAAAAAATGAGAAGAGCTAGATTAGGGTTTTCTGATTTCTTTAACGAGTTGTTGAATCGTTGCAGGCGTGGGTGGGGTAAATTGCGCAACAATTAGTGCTACCGCAAAATTCGCCACCATGGCGACTGATCCAAATCCTTCAGGGGAAATGCCCCACCACCAGTCGGCTGAGTTGCCTCCGCCAAACCAACCAAATTTGAACTTGGTCATATAGAATAGCATAAGGCTGATGCCTACCAACATGCCGGCAATTGCTCCTTCTTTATTCATTTTAAGGCTAAAAATGCCCATTAAAATTGCGGGAAAGAATGAAGCTGCTGCTAAGCCAAAGGCGAGGGCCACCGTTGCGGCTACAAAGCCTGGTGGGTGAATGCCAAAATAGCCGGCCAATACTACGGCTACTGTTGCGGCCAAACGCGCAGCAATCAACTCTTGACGTTCGCTTACCTTGGGGTAGAGCACGCTTTTGATGAGGTCGTGTGAGATGGAAGAGGAAATCACCAACAACAAGCCTGCTGCTGTGGAGAGCGCCGCCGCTAGTGCGCCTGCTGCCATTAGCGCGATGACCCAGTTCGGGAGCTCTGCAATTTCAGGATTCGCCAAAACCATGATGTCTCGATCAATGCTTAGTTCATTTAGACTGGGTTCAGCCACATATTGAACGATGCCATCTCCATTTTTGTCCTTAAACCCAAGCAATCCTGTTTCTTCCCATTTGTTGAACCACTGTGGCAGTTGGGCATAGGGCTGTTCGCTAACCGTTTCGATGAGGTTGAGCCGGGCAAAGACCGCCACTGCCGGAGCAGTAGTGTAGAGGATGGCAATGAATAGGAGGGCCCAGCCAGCTGATTTTCGAGCATCACTGACTTTTTTTACGGTAAAGAAGCGAACGATCACATGGGGGAGCCCAGCGGTCCCCACCATCAAGGCAGCCGTAATCATGAAAACGTCTAGGGTGGACTTGCTGCCATTGGTATAGGCATGAAAGCCCAACTCACGATGAAGACCGTCTAGTTTTTCCAATAAGTACATTCCTTCCTGATTGCTTGCTCCAAAGCCGATTTGGGGAATTACCCAGCCAGTACTGAGAAAAGAGATGAAGATGGCCGGAATTAAAAAGGCAAAAACTAGTACGCAATATTGGGCTACTTGGGTATAGGTGATGCCTTTCATGCCGCCCAATACGGCATAAAATAAAACAATGGCCATGCCAATGTATACTCCAGTGTTAATGTCGACCTCGAGATAGCGCGAGAAGACAACGCCCACTCCACGCATTTGACCCGCGATGTAGGTAAACGAAACCAGCAGGGCACAAAAAACAGCCACCAAGCGGGCTGTAGAAGAATAGTAGCGATCGCCAATAAAATCGGGAACAGTAAACTTTCCAAATTTGCGTAAGTAAGGGGCGAGGAGTAGGGCGAGCAGAACATAACCTCCGGTCCAACCCATTAAAAAAACCGATCCGTCATAACCGCTAAAGGAAATGATTCCCGCCATGGAAATAAAGGAAGCGGCTGACATCCAGTCGGCCGCTGTGGCCATGCCATTGGCAATGGGGTGTACCCCCCCCCCAGCCACATAAAATTCATTGGTCGATCCGGCGCGGGACCAAAAAGCAATGCCAATGTAAAGCGTAAAACTAAGGCCAATAAATAGCCAGATCCAAGTTTGTAATTCCATTAATTTTCAGATGTGTAGTGTTTATCGAGGCGATTCATGAGGTAGATGTAGACAAAGATTAACACCACAAAAGCATAGATGGCGCCCTGTTGTGCAAACCAAAAGCCCAGCGGAAAACCACCGATTTGGATGTTGTTTAGTGTGTCCGCAAGGAGAATGCCAAAGCCAAAGGATACAGTAAACCAAATGGAGAGTAAAATGACCACGTAGCGGAGGTTCTTTTGCCAATAAGCATGGGCGTTGATTTTGTGCTTCATCGTTAAAATTAGAAACTTCAATGTACAATTTTTTTTGTTAGCAGTCGGGTTCATATTTTTTTTATGCTTCTGATACCTAGAAAGGCTAGCATGTTGAGGATTAGGCCCACTAGGCTCAAAATGCCAGCGATATAAAGCATGTTGAATACAGTGGTGTAAGCAATGATGTAGGCAGCCAAGATTAAAACAACTAGGCTAAAAAAATAAAGGGTGGTATAGGTTTTCATTAGGTAAAGTTTAGGTAAACGAAAGATACAGAAAATAGCCTTAGAAATTTTCTATCCCAAAAGTCAAAAGTGTATCGCATAATTGATCATTTTTCCCTTGTCCATCAAGCATTTAGCCTTATATTTGCGCACTCTTTTGATTAAGCAAGGCAAGGAGTAGACAAAAACAAACACCAACAACTTCTGTTGTTTTTCGATTAAAGCCTTGTAATGCAGCAGAATACAAAACTATTTTTTTAGCTATGGCTGAAGAAACTACACCACAAGCAGCACCAGAGCAAGACGCTCCACAGGCTGCTGAAACTCCACAAGTTCAAGAAGAAACCCAAGAAACTGCAGCGCCAACGGCGAACAATGCAGAAGACTTTTTGGCAGAATTCAATTGGCACCACTACGAAGAAGGCATTGATGTTATTGAAGACAAGCAATTGGCTGAATTCGAAGAATTGGTAAGCAAAAACTTTGTGGACACTGCAGATGACGATGTAATTGAAGGAACGGTTGTCCATATGACAGACCGCGAAGCAATCATCGATATCAATGCAAAATCAGAAGGAGTAATTTCCTTGAACGAATTCCGTTACAACCCAAACCTCAAAGAAGGAGACAAGGTTGAGGTAATCGTTGATATCCGTGAAGACCGTACCGGTCAATTGGTTTTATCGCACCGTAAGGCACGTGTAATCAAAGCATGGGATCGTGTAAACAATGCACATGACAGCGGTGAAATCGTGAATGGTTTCGTTAAATGTCGTACCAAAGGAGGAATGATTGTCGATGTATTCGGTATTGAAGCTTTCTTACCAGGTTCGCAAATTGACGTTAAGCCAATCCGTGACTACGATCAGTATGTAAACAAAACAATGGAATTCAAGGTAGTGAAAATTAACCATGAGTTTAAAAACGTTGTTGTTTCGCACAAAGCATTGATCGAAGCTGATATCGAAGAACAGAAAAAAGAAATCATCGGTCAACTCGAAAAAGGACAAGTACTCGAAGGAACAGTGAAGAACATCACTTCTTACGGAGTATTCATCGATCTTGGAGGAGTAGACGGATTGATTCACATTACCGACCTTTCTTGGAGTCGTATCAACCACCCAAGCGAAATCTTGGAATTGGATCAGAAATTGAATGTTGTTATTCTTGATTTTGATGATAACAAATCACGTATCCAACTTGGATTGAAGCAATTGAGCGATCATCCATGGGAGAAGCTTGGTGATACCATCAAAGAAGGTGAGAAAGTAAAAGGAAAAGTAGTTGTGATCGCAGATTACGGTGCTTTTGTTGAAATCGAAGACGGTGTTGAAGGATTGATTCACGTTTCTGAAATGTCTTGGTCAACGCACTTGCGTTCTGCACAAGACTTCGTTAATGTTGGAGACGAGCTAGAAGCTCAGATCTTGACCATCGATAGAGAAAGTCGTAAAATGTCTTTAGGGATCAAGCAATTATCGCAAGACCCATGGACAGACATTACTACCAAATACCCTGTAGGTTCTAAGCACCAAGGGATCGTTCGTAACTTCACTAACTTCGGTGTATTCATCGAATTGGAGGAAGGAATTGACGGTTTAGTGTACATCTCTGACCTTTCTTGGACCAAGAAAGTGAAGCACCCATCTGAAGTATTAACCGTTGGTGAAACCATCGACGTTGTAGTACTTGAATTGGATGTGGATGGACGTAAATTGAGTCTAGGACACAAACAAACACAGGACAATCCTTGGGATAAATACGCTACTGAATTCGCTGAAGGTACAGTACACAACGCTGCACTTACAGAGATCGTAGACAAAGGAGCGACCATTAGCTTTAACGAGGATATCGTTGCTTTTGTTCCTTCACGTCATTTAGAAAAAGAAGATGGTTCTAAAGTAGGTTTAGGTGAAGCAATTGACTTCAAGATCATTGAATTCAATAAAGACTTCAAACGTGTTGTTGCATCGCATACAGCAATTTTCAGAGAAGAAGAACGTAAGAACATACGTACGGCTACCAAGAAAATGCAAGCTGACAATGCTGAAAAGACTACACTTGGAGACTTAGATGCCTTGGCAAACTTAAAAGAGCAAATGGATAAGAAATAAGCTTTTCCACTGTTTTTAAAGACAACCCGCTGTTTACAGCGGGTTTTTTTTTGGATTGAAACAAATCCCACGTGAAAAAGTTCTATTTTTGTAGAAAGTAATCCTATGCAGCCTAAGCTTTTACTCAATGCACATCAAATCGATATTCTACTGCATCGTTTGGCTTGCCAGTTAATCGAAAATCACTTAGACTTTTCCAATTGCGTCCTCATTGGTTTGCAACCTCGAGGTGTAAATGTACTCAACAAGCTCACTGAGCTACTTACTTCTGTTTACAAGGTGTCTTCTTTGCAGAGTGGAAAGTTGGACATTACCTTCTTTCGGGATGATTTTCGCAGAAGTGATAAACCCCATGCGGCCAGCTCCACAGACATGAACATCCCTATTGAAGGGAAAGACATTGTTTTTATTGACGATGTATTGTATACTGGGAGAAGCATACGCGCAGCTTTGACCGCCATTGAGTCCTATGGACGTCCAAAAAGCATTGAACTATTGACATTAATTGATCGTCGTTTTAGTCGTGATCTACCCATTCAGCCCGACTATGTTGGGCGACAGGTGGATGCACTTCAAAACGATAAAGTAACGGTAGAATGGAGCGAAACCCATGCTGCTGATGCCGTGTTTTTATTGAAAGACCATATATGAAAGAACTAAGTGTTGATCATTTATTGGGCATAAAATACCTTAAGGAAGAAGATTTGCATTTGATCTTCGAAACCGCTGATCATTTTAAAGAAGTGATCAATCGTCCCATAAAAAAGGTGCCCAGTCTCCGTGATGTAACCATTGCCAATTTATTTTTTGAAAACTCTACCCGAACTAAATTATCTTTTGAATTGGCCGAGAAACGACTAAGTGCCGATATCATTAACTTTTCAGCAGCACAGTCCTCGGTAAAGAAAGGAGAAACCTTGATTGATACGGTAAACAATATTCTAGCCATGAAAGTGGACATGGTTGTTATGCGTCATCCCAACCCAGGAGCCGCTGAGTTTCTCTCCAAGAATGTAAACGCATGTATTGTTAACGCTGGTGATGGGACGCATGAGCACCCCACTCAAGCCCTTCTAGATGCGTATTCCATTCGAGAGAAGTTTGGGGAAGTAGCCGGAAAACGAATCGTTATCGTAGGCGATATACTCCATTCACGTGTGGCTCTATCCAATATTTTCGCCCTCAATATGCTGGGTGCAGAGGTGAAGGTCTGTGGTCCTAAAAGTTTGCTGCCCAAACACATTGAATCTTTGGGTGTGAAGGTGGAACCCGATTTCAAAAAAGCCCTTAGATGGTGCGATGCCGTCAATATGCTGCGCGTCCAAAATGAGCGCATGGATAAAAGTTATTTCCCTTCCATACGCGAGTATACTCAGTTGTATGGTCTAACGCTTCCGTTACTCAAGAGCCTCCGCAAAGAAATCATCATTTTACATCCTGGCCCCATGAATAGAGGGGTAGAAATTAGCTCTGATGTTGCAGATTCTGAGCAGGCCATTATCTTGGATCAAGTTGAGAATGGTGTTGCTATTCGCATGGCAGTAATCTATCTGCTTGCGGCAAAATTGATAAAACCAGAAGCCTAATGGGAGATTTTAACACACCAATACATAAAGTAAATCTCAGCGATGCTTTGGATAAAATAAAGCTTCTTTCGCTAGCGGATAATGATTTGGTATTGAATGCATTAGACAGTTATTTTTCGGCGAAATTTATGGCCGAATTAACGGATGTAATGACCGCATTAAGCACTGAAGCTCATTCCCGTGTCTTGGTAGCGCTTCCCACCCAATATTCCGATTTACCCGAAGACTGGATTGTAGTGCCCACTGTGGGGGAGGCAGAAGACCTGATCGAAATGGAACGCATAGAACGTGATTTAGGTTTTTAAGATGGAGTTGACGATTCTTGGTTGCAATGCAGCTACCCCTCGAAAGAATGCACAAACTACTGCGCAACTATTGGAGATTAAGGGGCAGTTGGTCTTGATTGACTGCGGTGAGGGAACACAAATTCAGTTGCGTAAACTAGGTATCAAATTTGCTCGAATTCAGCACATCTTTATTTCTCACCTACACGGGGATCATTTCTACGGTCTCATTGGCCTCATCAGTACTTTTCGGTTGTTGGGTCGATCGGCAGATCTGCACATTTACGGCCCCAAAGGCATTAAGGAAATCATTACCCTTCAATTGAAATTGGCCAAATCGTGGACCGATTATAAGCTGTACTTTCACGAGTTGGAAGCTACTACCTCTGAGTTGATTTTAGACCACGACAAGTTTACCGTAGAGACGCTTCCGTTGGATCACAGGGTGTATACCAATGGTTATCTGTTTCGGGAGAAAATTGGGCCGAGAAAAATAAACAAGGCCATGATTGCCAACTATGGAGTGGATGTTAGCGACATGGAAAACCTTAAGCAAGGAAAGGATATCTTCCTTGAAGACGGGACTTTAGTGCCCAATGCTACCCTAACAAATCCACCAGATGAGACCAAGTCCTATGCCTTTTGTAGCGACACGGCTTATAAACCTGATTTAGCCGCAATGGTTGAAGGTGTAAGTTGTTTGTATCACGAAGCTACTTTTTTGGACAATCATCAAGACCTTGCACTCAAAACAAAGCACAGCACAGCAAAAGAAGCTGCACTTGTGGCTGCCGATGCCAAGGTGGGACAGTTGATTTTGGGTCATTTTTCTTCGCGCTATCCCGATTTGAATGAATTTATTGTTCAAGCCAATACACATTTCAGCAAGGTTTCTCTAGCAGAAGACGGAAAGCGTTTTGTTTTTTAACAGAAAAACAGAAAGTTAGGGACGTTTATTTCCAAAAAAAAAGGCGAAATCGTACCTTGCAAATATGAACACATCTAAAGACATTGGTCATCTGCGTAAATCCTACGAAAAAGGAGATTTATCAGATGCATTGAAAGCAACTTCTCCAATTCGTTTATTTGAAGAATGGTTTGCTGCTGCTGAGGCAAACCCTGCCATTGAAGAAGCCAATGCAATGTCAATTGTGACCTTAGGTGAAGACGATTTTCCTAAAGCGCGCATTGTTCTCTTGAAGCAGTTTAGTGCAGAAGGCTTTGTTTTTTACACCAATTATAACAGCCGAAAAGGGCAATCTATTTTGGCTTATCCTAAAGTTGGATTAAGTTTCTTTTGGCCAAGCTTAGAGCGTCAAGTGATCATTAAAGGGATTGCAGAAAAAGTGAGTCCATCGCAATCAGATGCGTATTTTTATTCTCGTCCGCTAGGGAGTCAATTGGGTGCAATTGCTTCCAATCAAAGCGATGAGATTTCGTCTCAAGAAGTTTTACAAGAACGCCTTCGAGCACTAGAGGCAGAATACCGTGACTCATCACCCAAAAGACCCGACCATTGGGGCGGTTTTTTGGTTCGTCCACAACAGATCGAATTTTGGCAGGGACGTCCAAATCGCTTGCACGATCGCTTAGAATTTTCACGAACAGCTTCTCAGGACTGGGAATGCAAACGCCTTGCACCTTAAGATGAAAGAATTGCTTTTTTTACGGCATGCAAAATCTTCATGGGAGCATGGGGTATCGGATCGGCATCGGCCGCTTTTGCCCAAGGGAATGAACGCCATATCGGCCGTAGCGCAGCATGCAAAAAATAGGTTTAAATCTTTTGATTGCATCTTGTCTAGTCCAGCTAATCGGGCCTTTCATACAGCAGCGATTTTAGCGCATGAAATTGGTTTTCCTTGGCAGCATTTTCATCTAAATGAAGCGCTTTATAGTTTTGATGGTGAAAGCATTGTTTCTGTTGTTCAAGCACTTAATCCCGCATGGAATAAGGTTATTTTGGTAGGGCATAACCCTGCCTTCTCTGTTGCAGCAGACTACTTTTCTGCCAGTGGAGCTCCGGAGATGAAAACGGCCGACTGGATACAACTCAATTTTGCACAAGACAACTGGAAAGAGGTCGCCAAAGGTGACCTGGTTTACGGTTCAAAAAAAGAGGCACAAAAAACATGGTAAAAGATAAATTCATCAATCGAGAGTTAAGCTGGTTAGATTTTAACGCCCGCGTGTTGCAAGAGGCTGCCGACTCCTCTGTTCCCTTGATTGAACGTTTGCGCTTCTTGGGTATTTTCTCCAATAATTTGGATGAATTTTTCCAAGTGCGTTTTGCTACAGTGAAGCGGATTGCCCAATCGGAAAAGTCAGGAAAAAAAGCCCTAGGAGGTATAGAGGCAACAAAATTATTGGCTGAAATTACCAATGGTGTAATTAAGTTACAAAAGGATAGTGCAAAGGCCTTGGCTGAAATTGAAGTTCAGTTGAAGCAAGAGAACATTCATTTCATCAATGAAAAGCAAGTAAGTCCAACACAGGCAGAATTTTTAACAGATTATTTCTTGCAAAAGGTAAGTCCTGCATTGGTGACGGTTATCTTGAAAGAAGAAGAGCAAGATTTTTCAGACAACACAGCTTTTCTGGCCATTAAAATGGACCTTAGTGGTGGTTCCGAAAAAGATAAGCTTTACGCCTTTATTGAAATCCCTAAAGAAGTTGACCGCTTTGTTGTGCTTCCCTCAGAAAATGAGAAGCAATACATCATGATGTTGGACGATCTGATTCGCTACCATTTTCACCTCATATTTAGTATGTTTAACTATACTAGCGTAGAGGGGCATATGCTGAAAATAACCCGAGATGCTGAACTAGACATTGAGGAGAATGTTGGCAAAAGTTATATCGAGAAAATCATTAACAGTGTCAAAGATCGTTTGGTAGGTGATCCGGTGCGGTTGGTTTACGACAGCAGTATAGCCCAAGAAACCTTGAGTGTTGTGATGCGAAAGCTAGGTGTAGCTACTTCGGACAGTTTAATCCCAGGTGGACGATATCATCACCGTAGAGATTATATGAATTTCCCTAGTTTGGAGCGGAAGGAATTGTTGTATAGTAAATTCAAGCCTTTGCCGATTCATGATTTGTCCCTGAGTGAAAATATGCTGGAAGCGGTGGCAAAGAAGGATTACCTTATCTATACTCCCTACCACAACTTTGCCTATGTCATTAAGTTTTTACGCGAGGCTGCTCTTGATCCCAAAGTAAAAACGATAAAAATTACGATTTATCGCTTGGCAAAGCTCTCACAAGTGGCTAGTTCATTGATCAATGCCGCCAAGAACGGTAAGAAAGTTCTTGTGCAAATCGAGTTGCAAGCTCGTTTTGATGAAGAGAATAATATTCAAGTAGCCGAAAAACTGGAAAATGCTGGCGTACAATTGATTTTTGGAGTGCCCGGTTTAAAGGTTCACTCAAAAATTTGTGTGATTGAACGTCAGGAAGGAAAGAAGCTTAAGCGCTATGGGTTCATAAGCACAGGAAACTTTAATGAAGTGACTGCGCGCATCTATACCGATTATACGTTATTTACTGCCCATCAAAAAATACTCAAAGACGTATTGAAAGTGTTTGATTTTTTAGAGGTGAATTATAAAATCAAGAAGTATAAGCATTTGATCGTTTCTCCTCACTACACCTTCCCAACTTTACTCCGATTGATCGACAATGAAATTGCGAACAAGAAGAAGGGTAAAGTAGCCCGAATTCAGTTGAAATTAAACAATGTCACCAACAATGCAATCATTTCAAAGTTATATGAAGCGAGTAGAGCTGGAGTGCAAATAGACATGATTGTTCGAGGCGTGTGTTGCCTCATTCCGGGTGTGGCAGGAATGAGTGAAAACATTCGTGTAATCAGCATAGTCGATAAATTTTTGGAGCATCCCCGCGTCTATATTTTTGAAAATAACGGATCGCCAAAAATGTATATTTCCTCGGCAGACTGGATGACGAGAAACATTGATAACCGTATAGAAGTTGCCTGTCCAATACTCGATGAACATTTACAAAAAGAGTTGTTGGACACCTTCATGATTAGTTGGAATGACAATGTGAAAGCCCGCTTGGTCAATACAACAAACAAGAATGCTTTTGTTCTGCAAAAGGGAGAGGCAATTCGATCTCAATGGGCTACTTACGATTACTTTAGTGCTAAATTAACCGAATGAAAATAGAACGTTATGCTGCCATAGATATTGGATCAAATGCGATTCGGGTGCTTATTTCTAATGTCATTAGTTCGAAAAAGAAGCCACCCAAATTCATGAAGAGTTCCATGGTTCGTGTACCCATTCGTTTGGGAGAAGATTCGTTTACGTTGGGTGAAATTTCTGAAAAGAACAAAAAGCGAATCGTTAAGGCGATGAAAGCCTTTAAGCATATCATGAAAATCAGTAATGTAAAGTCTTATATGGCTTGTGCTACATCTGCCCTTCGTGAAGCCAATAATGCAGAAGAAGTTGTAGCATTGGTAAAGAAAACCACTGGTATACAAATACAAATTATTGATGGAAAACGTGAGGCCGAAATCATTTCTACCACCAATATTTTTGAGTCCATCAATAAGAACAGAACCTTCTTGTTCATTGATGTTGGTGGGGGGAGTACTGAGTTTTCTGTATTAGTAAAGGGAGCGCGTATTGCCTCAAAATCGTTCAAGGTTGGAACTGTACGGATGATCAATAATATGGTCAGTGATAAGATATGGGTAGAGATTCAACATTGGATTGAACAGAACACGCAAAACCATACCAAAATTGCCTTATTGGGATCTGGGGGAAACATCAATAAGCTTTTTAAGATTGCGGGAGTGAAAGAGGGGAGGCCTTTGAGTTTCATTAAACTAAACACCCTCTACAACGAACTCAATCAACTGAGTTATGAAGAGCGGATTGTTCAATGGGAATTGAATCCAGATCGTTCTGATGTGATTATACCCGCAACACAAATATATTTAAAGGCACTTCAGTGGAGCGGAGCTTCTGAGATCTTTGTTCCAAAAATTGGACTTGCCGATGGAATGATTAAAGTGCTTTACTCAGAAAATAAGCAGTAAAGCGTTTTCACTGTTTTCTGTTCTTTTGATGACTAGAGGTCCAAGTCAAGTTCTTTTCGCAGTTTTGCTAGCATAGGGTTCACCTCAATTAAGCGTTGGTATTTTTCCTCAGGGGTGTAGATGAATTTCTTCTCTTCCGATTCCTTTACAATTACGTTTATAACAATGGAGAAGTTGTTAAGTGCCTTCCGTAAAAATGGCAAGAAATAGACGAATTCACGTTCCATTTCTACTTTGTTGAGGGAAGAGGGCACCGCATATTCTAAGTTGCTCTTATCGATGATTTTTGGCGTACCAAGTTGAAATAAGGAGGCAAGGTTTTGTTCTCGTTTGGCGGTTTTTTCTTCTTGATAAATCTTCCAATGCTTCTCCAGTTCTTCCTGACTAAAGGTTTCTGAGGGTAAATCTACCTTAGTTTCCTCAGGTTTTTGCTGCTGTCCCCATTCTTTTTTTCGTTGAATGCTTGCGATTGAGAGGGAAGAAATTTGTTTACCTTCTTTGGGTTGTATGTTTATTTTCGGCTTACTAATGGGGGCATCAACCGCTGTTTCTGGTGGTGTTGTGCTTGGCTGAACTGAAGCAGTTTGGTTTTCCTGATCCTCTCTGGGTAGTGCTGATGCTGGTTTAGCCTCTTCGACAAGTTGTTCCTTAATGGCTTGTTGTACGGGGTAATTGGTCTGTTTTTTCTGTAGAAAGAAGGAGGTGGGAATTAAGCTTCCTTTTTTTTTTCTCCATTGAAATGGAGGGAGGCAACTTGCATTAGACAGAGTTCTATGTGCAAGCGTTTGTTTTGAGAATTTTTATAATTCAATTCACAATTGTTGGCAAGTTCGATGGCATCGGTTAACCAGGCGAGGTCAACTTTCGTCGATTGTTCGGCGTATTGTTGTTGAAGGCGTTCACCAATTTCTAGTAAGCCAACGGTTTTGGGGTCTTTAGAGAGGTAGAGATCGCGTAAATGAGTCGCCAAGCCGCTGATGAATTGTTGCCCGTCAAATCCTTTTTGTACAATTTCATTGTATTGAATCAATGCATCTGGGATAGCATGGTCAATCAATTTGCTGGTTAGTGTTAAATAAGCACTGTGATCAAGTATGTTTAAATTTTCAGCAACTGCAGCTACGGTGAGGTTTTTATTGCAAAAACTGCTCATACGATCGAAAATTGACAGTGCATCGCGCATGGCACCATCTGCTTTTTGTCCAATAAGATAAAGGGCTTCTTCCTCAAATTGTACATTTTGCTCTTTGGCAATCCCTTCAAGGTAGACTTGAATGTCTTTTGGTGTGATGCGTTTGAACTCAAAAATTTGACAACGGGACAAAATGGTCGGAATTATCTTGTGCTTTTCAGTGGTTGCAAGAATAAAAATAACGTGCTTTGGAGGCTCTTCCAAGGTCTTTAAAAAAGCATTGAAAGCAGCAGTTGAGAGCATGTGCACCTCATCAATGATATACACTTTATGCGTTCCTGTTTGTGGTGGAATACGTACCTGATCATTCAGTTTTCGAATGTCGTCAACAGAATTGTTAGAGGCAGCATCAAGTTCAAAAATATTGAACGCAAAGTCTTGTTCTGTGTCGGTTTCACCCGCACTGTTTATTTTTTTGGCTAAAATACGTGCACAGGTGGTTTTGCCCACTCCACGTGGCCCACAAAAAAGTAATGCTTGCGGAAGTTGGTCTTTATCGATTGCATTCTCGAGCGTTTGTGTAATAGCTTGCTGACCAACAACATCAGTAAAGTGTTGGGGGCGGTATTTTAATGCTGAGACGACGAAGATTTCCATTAATTCAAATGTAAAAAAACGGATTGGTTATTCCTCGTAATCGTAGCGATTAGCTTCAAAAATTATTAACAATAGTGTACCTTTGCCGCAAGCAGGTCTCTTATCGCTGCTCGCCTTTTGGCGAGGAGAGGAAAGTCCGGACACCACAGGGCAGTATAGCGGGTAACACCCGTCATCCGCCTTAGGCGGATAGGACAAGTGCAGCAGAAAGAATGTACAGGTAAGGCTGTAGTGAAACCAGGTAAACTCTATACGGTGCAACGCCAAGTAAATCTGTGTTTGAGAACGGCTCGTTCGAAACAGAAGGGTAGGCGGTTTGAGTTCATGAGTAATTGTGAACCTAGATAAATGATAAGACACGACAGAATCCGGCTTATGGCCTGCTTTTTTTTCTTTTAACTAATTAAAGTCTTGATGCTACTCAAAAAAGCTGAAACGACTACTTCCATAGGTACGCTCTTCGCTCAGCCTTCGATGATGCTTTAGGTCAAGGTGTTTGTCATGTTCAATGATGAGGAGGCCATTTTCTGTGAGCCAGTTATTTTCTAGCAGAGTGTTGGCTAGAGCAAGGAGGGTCTCTTCTGTAAATGCATAGGGTGGATCGGCGAAGATAAAATCAAAGGCCCCTATCGGATGTTCTAAAAATTTCTCTACGGAGTTTTTTACTACCGTGATGGGAAGCCCTAAGGCTTCATTGGTTTGATAAATGAAATGGGCACAATGCTTGTTTTGATCTACTGCTGTTAACTTTTGTACTCCACGCGATGCAAGTTCATATGATATGTTTCCCGTTCCTGCATATAGGTCTAGGGTGCAGATGTCTTGCCATTCTAGCCGGTGATTTAAAATATTGAATAAAGCTTCTTTGGCACGATCGGTGGTAGGCCGCACAGGAAGCTTTTTAGGCGCAGTAATTCGTCTTCCCTTTAATTCCCCTGATATTATTCTCATCGGTTCTTATAGCTTAAGAAAAACGGCACTGGGTGGTCTGGACTAGGACTAGGGTAGTGTGGTTCAAAATAATCGATTAGTTCATGAAATTCTTGCGCGCCAAGGTAGTATTCATCGAAGCTTTCATACTTGCCCATAAAGGTAAGGTTGAATTGTTCTGGTTTAAGGTAAAACTGTTCTGTTACATAGAACAGATAGTACAAAAAGTCATCGACATTCTTTTGAGGAAAACTGTTTTGAAGAAGTAGCTGACCGCCTTGAAATAAAAAGAGGTCAAACTCATTTTCTCGAAGATGGACAAACATGTTTTTCTTGGTCTTTCCAAAGGAAAACGCTGCCAGATCAGGAAGTAATAACGCTGTTAGATGGCTGATGCTCGCTTTGGGAAGCACTTCCTTGAAAAGACGCTGCCATTTCTGTAGTACAGGAAAAACAATTGCTTGATCGGTCTTATCTAGTAGTTTTGACTGAACAATGTAGTCTTCATCAGAAGAAAAGGATGTGTTTAAATAAAGTTGTGGCTGTTCTTTGTCAAACAAGGATAGCGGTACGGTCACTCCGGGATAGTCCGTATAAATCAATGTTGTCTTCTCTGTGTTGATTTGATGGTAGTGTATCCAACTTTTTAGAGAATCTGTAGAGGGGTTTTCATCTTCTAAGCGGAAGAAATACTGTTGCTCATGGGTACAAAAAGAAAATCCATCCTTAAGGATAAGGATGGATAAATCTTGAAGTGTATTTTGATTACTGTTTAGCTGCATCAAAGATGGTTGGCCAGTTTCCGTTGGTGCTTACATCGGTTAGTGAACCCAAGATAATCGAAGGCCCATTGACACCATCAACAGAAATTGTTTCGTTTTCTTGTTTGACTAAATCTCTATTTTGATCGAATAGAACAATGTCTTTAGCTACTTTGACCTCAAATACAGGAACTTTAAAATCATTTTTCTCAATGATAGTAGCCTCTATGTGAAATGTGCTGTCTTCGACACCACTAATAGGAACGAAAGCCATGTTTCTGTAATTTTCACTAGTACCAAACAAGGAGTCTTTTACCGGTACAGTTCCCAATGTATCGACTACAATCACCTCTCTCAACATGTCAATACGGTATACCTTATCGTATTCTAAGTATGAGGAGTCTCTTTTTTGAATGAGCGTGAAAATTCCTGTATCAACAAAAGCAACGAGACTGTCAAAGTTGTTGGCAAAAACACCATTTACGTCTTTGTGCGCAATTTGCGCTTTGCGAATGTCTTTTAAACGATCAATTACTTTGGCGTAACGTTCGTTTTTTGTTTTGTTGAAATTAATTGGTCCATTGATAGAATCATAAATCTTGTAACTAAAAAAAACGATTAAAATCCAAAGGACAGCTTGTATGGCAATCTTCATTGTTTGTGTTTTTGAATAAAACAAAACTACAATTTTTTTTTATTCAGAAAAGGTTTTAATAAATGATTTATCTTTCGGCTAAATTCTTTTATGCAACCCAGCGAATTTAACGCTTTATTAATCAAAAAGTTCCCGTTTCAACCCACTGCTTCTCAGGCGTTATGGATCAATGAAATAACCGAATACTTGTTTTATGCGAGTTCGTCTACAGTATTCGTTTTAAAAGGATATGCAGGAACGGGGAAGTCAACTTCTATTGGACATTTGGTCAACTACCTCTCAAAAGTCGCCTATCGTGCAGTATTAATGGCCCCTACTGGACGTGCAGCAAAGGTGATGAGTGGTTATGCTGGTAAAAAGGCTTTTACCATACACAAGCAAATTTATTTCACTAAAAGCGAAGGAGGAAGTGGAATGAAATTCACCCTAAAGCCAAATAAATTTAAAAACACCCTTTTTGTTGTAGACGAGGCCTCGATGATAGGAGACGATCGACAGAACACTAAACTATTTGAAAATGGGTCTTTATTGGGCGATTTAATGCAGTATGTAGATGCCGGCACCAATTGTAAATTATTGTTGGTTGGTGATCCAGCTCAGCTGCCTCCGGTGCACTTAGACATCAGTCCAGCATTAGACGCTGACTATTTGTCGCGTGAATTTAACAAAGAAGTCGTAGAATGTTCTTTGCAAGAGGTTGTCCGCCAGAAACATGGTTCGGGTATTCTTGCCAATGCAACCCATTTGCGCCAGTTTTTGGATGAATCAAATTTAGCTGATTTTCAATTTGATTTGGATGCTGGTAGCGATGTACGCCGAATGGTCGAGGGAAACGAGATTCTTGAAGCCTTGGAGGATTCCATTCAGCAAGAAGGTTTAGAGGAAACGGTTTTTATTGTCCGTTCGAATAAACGTGCAAATTCATATAATCAGCAAATTAGACAGCGGATATTGTTTCTGGAGGCAGAGCTGTCGGTAGGCGATCAGTTGATGGTGGTCAAGAACAATTATTTTTGGTTGGATCCGGAGTCGGCTCCTGGCTTTATTGCCAATGGCGATTTGGTAAAAGTGCTTCGTATCATAGAACACAAAGAGATCTATGGTTTTCGTTTTGCTAAGGTAGAAGTAGATATGGTGGATTACCCAGAGGAGAAGCCATTCGAAACAATGCTTTTGGTCGATACACTTACGATGGAAAGCCCTTCCCTTAGCTACGAGCAGGGAAATGAACTTTACCAAGCGGTTATGGAGGATTACAAGCATTTGACGACGAAATACAAACGCTTTATGGCCGTTAAGAATAATCCTTATTTCAATGCCTTGCAAGTGAAGTATTCTTATGCCATCACCTGTCACAAATCACAGGGGGGGCAGTGGAAGAACGTGTTCATTGAGCAGCCTTATTTACCCGACGGTCCTTCTACCGCTTACTATCGTTGGTTGTATACAGCTTTGACAAGGGCAAAAGAGCAGTTGTTTTTAATTGGTTTTGCCAAAACCTACTTCCCCTCTGAAAATGAATAATGAGCTACTAAAATCAATATATTTGTAGGGTATTTTATTACTCAAGAATTAATCCACTACCGTAACTATGTTTCGAAAAATCGCACAATTTTTTGCCTTTAAGGTATTCAAGTTTTCGTTGGAAGGAAATTTTCCCAAGGATCCTAAGTATGTTATTGCTGTTGTACCTCACACCAGCAATTGGGATTTTTTTGTGGCCATTGGCGTGCGCACCTTTCTAAAAGAAACAATTCATTTTGTGGGAAAGAAAGAGTTGTTTACTCCTTTGACATCATGGTTTTTTAAAGGTTTGGGCGGAAAGCCTCTAAACCGCAAGAAAAACGAAAATGTAGTGGACGCAATTACCCGTATGTATGGTGAATCAGCAGTTTTTCGCATGGCGATTGCCCCCGAAGGAACACGAAAAAAGGTGGATGAATGGAAAACAGGCTTTTATTATATCGCGAAAAACGCCAAAGTCCCCATTTTACCAATCGCACTGGATTGGGAAAACAGAATAATGAAGTTTCATCCCTTGTTTACGCCCACTGACAGCAAGGAGAAAGACTTCACTTACCTAGAAGGATTGTTTAAAGGAGTAGTGGGGAAGGTACCAGAATATACCCGAACTATTCACTAATATCCATGTTGTGATAGACGTTTTGTACATCGTCGTCTTCTTCTATCTTTTCGATCAGTTTTTCAACTTCCTCTTGTTGCTCAGCCGATAATTTAGTGAGTGTTTGTGGAATGCGTTCGAAACCAGAAGACAAGATTTCAAGTTCGCGTTTTTCTAATTCTTTTTGAATGTCACCAAAGGTTTCAAAAGGGCCATAGAGAAGAATGCCATCATCGTCAGCAAAGACCTCTTCGACTCCAAAATCAATGAATTCTAGTTCCATTTCTTCAGGATCGAGGTTATCCCCTTGAATACGAAAGTTACAGGTTCGATCGAACATAAATTCTACAGAGCCTGAGGTCCCAAGGTTTCCATTTGCTTTGTTAAAGTAACTGCGCACATTTGCTACAGTTCGATTATTATTGTCTGTGGCAGTTTCAACCAGAATGGCAATACCAAAGGGAGCATATCCTTCAAATAGAACTTCTTTAAAGTTATCGGTGTTTTTGTCCGAGGCTTTTTTAATTGCACGCTCAACATTGTCTTTGGGCATGTTGGCTGCTTTGGCATTTTGAATAACGGCACGTAGGCGAGCATTGTTGTCTGGATCTGGGCCTCCATCTTTTACAGCCATAACGATGTCTTTCCCGATACGCGTAAACGTTTTAGCCATTGCTGACCAGCGTTTCATTTTTCGGGCTTTTCTAAATTCAAATGCTCTTCCCATGTGTATATGTTTGTGGCAAATATAAGAACTCTCTCGCCTTATAAAAACCCTTGGTTTAAAAAGGAGTCTTCCAATACTTCTTCGCAGGTGGTGTTTAGGTGTTGGGGGAGTTTGTTTTCCTTTGGTAAAACGGCAATGTATCGCATGTCGTTAGTGGTGTATACCTGTTTGAAAATCATTTTGTTCCACCCGCGTTTGGCTGCCAAACGTTTGTGAAACTCATGATGCGTTATGAGATCTGTACTCCCCAAATGAAAAACACCCGTTAATTGTTGGTTTATGATGTAGTGAACTTGTTGACTTAATTTGCGATCACTGATAAGGTTAATGATCGTATTGGGAAAAACCTCCACAGCTTCATTGCTTTCCATTTTGTCTTCCATTTCTCTGACCCTAGGAGAGTGAAGTCCATAGACCATGGGTAAACGCGCGATGACGTATTTGCTGGTCGGCATGCGCATGATGCTGTTTTCAATATTGATTTTTAATCGTCCGTATACACTTTCAGATAAGGTTTTATCAAATTCATAAGAGGGGTAATTATGAAAGGCGTCGAAGACGTTAGAGGAAGAAAGAAATAGTAGGCGACAATTGAAATGTTTGACATGATCGATCAACTGCTCATGCAATTCTATTTGGTCAATAAAAGGGCCCCGTAAAGCAGAAATGATCAATTTTGGCCGTAGTTTCTTTAATAAAACATGGATGTCATCCTGGCTGTGATCGAAATGGAAAAACTGTTGATTGCTTTTGAATTTCTTCTCAGAATAATAAGTACAATAGGTGTTGAAATACGGACTAAGTTCTTTGTACAAAGCATACCCAATAAATCCGCTTCCTCCTAAGATTAAGATACGTTTCACGCGATTTTTTTAGGGGGTGTAAAAAGGTAAAGAAACAACTTTGGCCGCAATAACTTTGTTGCGAATCTGAATACCAAAAACGCTCCCTTCTTTGGCATATGTCTTGGGAATATAGCCCAGCCCTATGGCTTTGTTTAGGGAAGGAGATTGTGTGCCAGAGGTCACCTTTCCGATAATGCGACCTTTTTCATCAACAATTTCGTGTCCTGTTCGTGGGATTCCTCGATCGGTTAATTCAAAACCGACCAATGCTTGTGCAACCCCTTCACTTTTCTGTTGACCAATGACATCAGCATTGATAAAATTTGTTGCTGGACGGGTTACCCATCCTAAGCCCGCTTCTATTGGAGAACTTGTGTCATTGATTTCATTACCATATAAACAGTACCCCATTTCTAGGCGAAGGGTGTCACGGGCAGCCAATCCAATGGGTTGAATGCCAAAGGCTTCTCCAGCCTCAAAAACAGCCTTCCACACGGCCTCAACATCTTCGTTTTTGCAATAAATTTCTACTCCTCCAGAACCAGTGTATCCTGTGGTAGCTACGATTACCTCTTTTACCCCAGCAAATTCGGTCGTGCAGTGTGCATAAAATGCTAAACTATTGAGATCATATGTGGTCAATGATTGGATTGCTTCAATTGCTTTTGGCCCTTGAATGGCCAAGAGAGCATAGCTGTCAGAAGCGTTGGTTAGCTCAGCGTTGAATTCTTGATTTACTTCCCTTAGCCAGTCCCAATCTTTATCGATATTGGAGGCATTTACTACCAATAAATACTTTTGGCTGGAAAGTTGGTACACAATAAGATCGTCCACTATTCCACCTTGACGGTTTGGGAAGTAATTGTATTGCGCTTTACCTGGGACAAGTTTGGAAATGTCATTACTACAAGCGTGTTGTAAAAGGGATAGCGCTTGAGGACCTTCCACAAAAAATTCACCCATATGCGAAACATCAAAAACCCCTACTTTTTCACGTACACAGTGGTGTTCTTCTTTAATGCTGGAGTAACTTACAGGCATTTCAAATCCACCAAAAGAAACCATTTTGGCGCCTAAATCATGATGAATTGGATTCAGTTTAGTTTTTTTCATTCGCTTTGTTAAAAACAGTAAATTTGAGCTAAAATAGAAGAATTATTCTACCTTTTTTGGATTAAAAACAATACTTATGCACAAATCTTCACTTCTTCTCTCAATTGGATTAATTGTTTTTAGCGGCTTTCTTTTCGGGCAAGCAAAAATACCCTCAGCTGAAGCCTTGGCGTTCCATAAAAGCCGTCGTGCGGCCTTGGGTGCTGAACTTCCACCCAACAGTGTAGCTGTTGTTTTTGCTAATCCAACGCGTAACAGAGCAAATGATGTAGATTTTATTTATCATCAGGACCCTAACTTTTTTTACTTGACTGGATGGCGAGAACCACAATCGGTAATACTGATCTTTTCAACTCCGCAATCGGATCAGAACGGAGTCTATTCAGAGAAAATATACATTCAAGAACGAGATGCCCGTGCAGAGCAGTGGAATGGTTATCGCCTTGGAGTAGAGGGAGCGCAAGCAATGGGTTTTGAACGTGTTGCTCTTCGTGATAGTTTTGTATTGTCACCCCCAGATTTCTCCACTTTCGATCAGGTATTGATTGTTGATTTTCAAAATGATGAGCGCGATTTAGCGGGAGACCCCTATGATTTATATCAATTAAAGAAAACATTCAAAAAGGCAATTAACTTCCCTTCGGATTTTAATCCAACAAAGTACAGCATTCAACAGTCCATTAGCACGGTAACTCCGGAAACTTTTGACCGATTAAAACGTTATGTGAAATGGCAAACAGAGCGCGATACTACTTTGTTGGATGATCCTATTATCAAAGATTTTGCTGCTTTAGCTGCTTTGGAGGTGCCCGCTGATTTGAAGTCAAAAACAGCTTTTGTGCTAGAAAAATATCGTTTCGATGTGGAAAAGCTCGAACGTATTATGGGGGACTTACGTGAAGTGAAAACCCCCTTCGAATTGAAACAATTGAGGCGAGCGATCGAAATTTCAGCCATAGGACAGGTTGAAGTCATGAAAGCACTTCATCCTAAAATGTCAGAACGCGAGGTGCAGGGCATACATGAATACGTCTTCAAGAAATATGGAGCAGCTTATGAAGGTTATCCATCCATTGTAGGTGCCGGAAATAATGCTTGTGTACTCCATTACATAGAGAATAGCGATCAACCAGCCGATACAGATTTAATGTTAATGGATTTAGGTGCAGAATATGAAGGCTATACGGCTGATGTTACAAGAACACTTCCTGTCAAAGGGACTTTTACAACCGCTCAACGACAACTTTATGAAATTGTATACAATGCGCAAGAAGCAGGAATTGCCAAGGCAGTTGTTGGAGGAACGACGGCTAAAATCACCAAGGCAACCCAAGAAGTGGTTGCTCAAGGACTTTTGGCTCTCGGAATTATCGAAAAGGAAGAAGAATTTCGCGCCTATTACCCACATGGAGCGGCACATCATATTGGGCTAGATGTTCACGATTTAAGTAATTATGGTCCACTTCCCGAAAATGCGATCATTACGGTTGAACCAGGTATATATATCCCAAACAACAGTCCCTGTGATCCAAAATGGTGGGGCATTGGAATCCGAATTGAAGATGACATTTTAATTGCCGCCAACGGACCGATTAATCTCTCAGAGGGAGCTCCCCGTAAATGGGAGGCCATAGAAGCGATGATGCAAGAGGAAAGTCCCTTGAATCAATTCGTACTTCCTTCCTTATCCAATTAAGCCAATAAATACGCTTTTAGATCGCTGTAATTAGTGATTGGAATACTTTTTTGTTCTTTGTTGAAAAGGGTTTGTATACGCGAGGGCAGTGCTACCTTAGTCGCCAAGGTTTCCTCAACAGTGTCAAGGAATTTTACTGGATGAGCCGTTTCTAAGAACACACCATATTTACCCGGATGATCATTCAAGTACTCTTTTAATCCTAGGTAACCCACCGCACCGTGAGGATCGGCAATGTATCCTGAATTGTTGTGAATTTCTTTCATGGCTGCCCTTGTGGCTTCATCAGTAAAACGATAGCCTGAAAGATGAGCACTAAGCTTATCGAACTGATTTCCATAAATCTTTTGTATGCGGACAAAGTTGCTTGGATCACCTACATCCATGGCATTAGAAATAGTTGGTGTTGTGTTTACTGCATTGTATTTACCAGTTTCAAGATAAGTTGGTACAGCATCATTTACGTTTGTACAGGCAATAAAGTGGTCAATGGGTAATCCCATCTGTTGCGCCATCATACCGGCACAAATATTTCCGAAATTTCCGCTAGGGACAGAGAATACAATGGGTTGCTTTCGCGATGCTAGTGCACGGTATGCGATGAAGTAGTAGAGCATTTGAGGTAACCAACGGGCAACATTGATGGAGTTGGCCGAAGTTAGTTTTCTTTTTGAAGTGATCTCCTTATCCAAAAAGGCCGTTTTTACCATGTCTTGACAATCGTCAAAAACACCATCGATTTCTAAGGCAGTAATGTTTTGACCCAAAGTCGTAAGCTGTAATTCTTGTACTTTACTCACCTTTCCTTTGGGGTAAAGAATGACAACGTCAATTCCTTCAACACCCAAAAAGCCATTGGCCACAGCACCTCCTGTGTCTCCTGATGTTGCAACTAAAACAGTAACATTTTGACTACTCTTCTGTGCATTAAAATACCCAAGCGATTGTGCCATGAATCGTGCACCAACATCTTTAAATGCAAGTGTTGGTCCGTGAAATAGCTCAAGGCTTCCAATATGGTCACTGATTGGGACAACTGGGAAATCAAAATCTAAGGTATTTCGAATGATACGCTCTAATTCATCGCGAGGAATGTCTCCTTCAACATAGGGAAGCATGGCAATTGTTGCCATCTCTTGTATGTCTAATTCTTCGATTGATGCAACGAAATCTTCAGGTAATTTTGGGATTGATTCAGGAAAATATAAGCCTCTGTCTGGTGCAATTCCATTGACAACGGCAGTTGCAAAATTTGTTTTTTCTGAGGGATTTGTTAGACTGTAATAGTGCATTTATTCAATAATTTTTATCCCTTCTGTATTGATTTTAGACACATAAGTGTCAAAGTCAATGTTCATTGGTAGGAATACTTTCTCCATGGCTTGACGTACTTTTTTGGCAGTTTCTTCTCCCCGCGATAGTGCGTAAATGGATGGTCCAGATCCTGAGATGCCGCTTCCTAGGGCGCCTGCATCCAATGCAGCTCCTTTTAGTTCACTGAAAAAAGGAATTAGCGGAGAGCGTTCAGGTTCAATGATAACATCAACCAATGAACGAGAAATCAATTCATAGTTATCGGTATAGAGACCACTTACTAAAGCAGCAAGATTTCCCCATTGTTCAATGGCTTTGTTTAAGGGAATGTTTTTTTTGAGAACAGAACGTGCATCCGCGGTACGGAGTTCTATTTTTGGATGTATAATGGTTGCATATAGTTCTGAAGGTGAAGGGAGGGCTACTACATCTACCTGCTTATTGCAACGAACTAAGGTAAAGCCACCGAGCAGGGCAGGGGCGACATTGTCTGCATGACCAACACCGCTTGCAAGCACTTCTCCTTTCATGGCAAACTGTATCAATTCATTCCTTGAATAGGGTCTACCCAAGAGCTCATTGATGCCAAAAACAGCACCTGCAGAACTAGCAGCACTACTACCAATGCCACTTCCAGCTTTGATTTTTTTATAAATCTCTATTTCAAATCCAAAGGAAGTAGCCAATGATGCAAGTAGTGCTTCAGCAGCAACCCCTGCAACATTTTTTTTGGTAGATAAGGGTAGGTCTTGCCCTTCTATTTTAGTAATACGTACTCCTGGCTGATCTGTTTTTCGGATGATCATTTCATCTCCGATAGGATCTAGACAAAAGCCCAAAACATCGAAGCCACAGGATACATTGGCCACAGTGGCCGGAGCAAAGAGTTTAATTTCTTTCATTAGCGTTTTCCTATTCGTATGATGTCTCCAAAAATACCAGAAGCAGTTACTGCGGCACCTGCACCTGCACCTTTTATAATTAGGGGCTGACTACTGTAACGATCGGTGTAAAAGAGTATGATGTTATCACTTCCTTCAAGGTTGTAAAAATCGTGTCCTTGTGGAATTTCTTGCAAGCCAACACTTGCCGTTCTGTTTTCCAATTGCGCAACGTATTTCAGACGTGCATTATTTTCTTGTGCACTGACAAGTATAGAATTGAAATGTTCTTTGTGCTCTTCTAAAGAGGCGAAAAAGCTTTCGTTATCTGGAGTGTCTAAACATGCTTTAGGTAAAAATGGTGTATTTTCGATGTCTTCGAGTTCAAGCTTAATCCCACTCTCTCTAGCGAGGATCAATATTTTACGCGCAACATCAACACCACTCAAATCAATTTTAGGGTCTGGTTCGGTGAAACCTTCCTCTTGGGCCTGAATGACAACGTCTTTAAAAGAATCTTTGGTTAAGAAATTGTTGAATACAAAGTTAAGACTCCCCGAAAGCACTGCCTGAATTTTATGAATTCTGTCCCCAGAGGCGATAAGGTTGCTTAGGGTGTCGATGATAGGTAATCCAGCTCCTACATTAGTTTCAAATAAGAAGGGACTATTGTATTTACTGGCTGTTTTTTTAAGGTCTAAATAATTAGCAAATTGATCGGCACAGGCAATTTTGTTACAGGTGACCACTCCTATATTATTTTCCAAATAACGTTTGTATTCAGTCGCAATAGAAGCGTTTGCTGTATTGTCAATGAAGATGCTGTTGCGCAAGTTAAGCGTTTTGGCATGGTCAAAAAACACATCTACATTGCTTGTTGAAGCTTGGTCAAGTTCTTTTTGCCATTGCGATAGATCTATGCCGTCTTGACTCAAAAGCATTTTTCTTGAATTTGCGATAGCAATAACTCGTATACGGAGTTGTAGTATATTGTGTAGATAGGTTTTTTGCTGTTCAATTTGTTCCATCAATTTGCTGCCAACATTTCCCACTCCAATAATGAAGAGGTTAAGTTCTTTGATGTTAGCTTCAAAGAAGGCTTCATGCAAGCAGTTTAGGGCTTTGTGAATATCATTCTCTGCAATAATGAGAGAGATGTTTCTTTCCGACGCACCCTGTGCGATAGCACGAATGTTTACATTGTTTGCCCCTAGGGTACTAAACATCTTACCACTAATTCCTTGGTGATTTCGCATGTTATCTCCTACCATAGCCACATTGACCATGTTGTTTTCTACCGTTGCAGGGTCTACTTTTCTAAGTGAGATTTCGAAAGCGAATTCTTCATCGATAATTTCTTTAGCGCGCTGTGCATCATCTGTCCTAAGTCCAATGCAGATAGAGTGCTCTGAAGAGGCTTGAACAATCATAATAACATTGATCTTCTCTATGGATAATACCTCAAAAAGCCGCTTTGAGAATCCTGGAATACCTACCATACCACTCCCTTCGAGGGTAACTAAAGACACATTGTCAATATGACTAATACCTTTGACAACTGCCGCAGATGGAGCATCTGTTTCTGAAGTAATTAAGGTGCCTTGTTCTTCTTTTGCAAAAGTATTTTTTATCCATGCAGGGATATTCTTTTCTACTAAGGGTTGGAGGGTAGGGGGATAGATTACTTTAGCCCCGAAATGAGAGAGTTCCATTGCTTCTAGGTAACTCAGTTTTTCAATTGGGTTGGCTTGAGCCACAATTTTTGGGTGAGCTGAATACATTCCACTTACATCTGTCCAAATTTCTAGTGAAGAAGCATCGAGCACGTTTGCTAGAATTGAAGCGGTGAAATCTGATCCACCACGTCCAAGGGTAGTGTCCTCTCCTTTTTCATTTCGAGCTACAAAGCCCGGAACGAGGGTGACCTTAGTGCTTGTGTTTTCGTAAAGTTTAGCAGTGTTCTCCTTGGTTTTTTTCCAATCAATGGCTAAACGTCCGCTCTGTTGTGTCGTTTGAATTAAATCACGACCATCCAATAAACGTGTGTCTAACTTGTTTTCAAGAAATATGGCTTCAATGATCTTAACCGAGAGGCTTTCTCCAAAACTGGTCACTCTATCCATTGTTTTTGGAGTGATTTCTTGCAGCATTGCCACTCCATCTAAAAGAGTTTCGAGGCGATTTATTTCAACTTTGACAAAACCGATCAAGCTACTTTGGTTTTTTATAGGAATAAATGCTTTAATGAGTTCTAGATGACGCTCTTCGATTTCCTTAAAAAGCAAGGTGTAGGATTTGTCTTGTGCTGCTGCTTTTTCGAGTGCCTTGACCAGAAGATCTGTTACACCACCTAGGGCAGAGACAACAACAGTACATTGTTCTTGTTCTTGAACAATGGCTAATACATTTGAAATACTTGTGGGGGTTGCGACGGAGGTTCCGCCAAATTTTAAAACCTTCATGTTTTAAGATTATTTTCCTTTAAAGGAATTTAGGGTTGGTGATTCTTGTTAATGTTTACGCTTAATTTGTTGCTATACCCCCCATGGGGTTTCCGTTTGGAAATTGAAAAATACATTAAGTGATGTTGACATTGACATAGTTACCTAAAATTATAGTGCAAAAATAGTTTAAATGCTTTAGTTGATAAAGTGTTTTAAAAAAAAAACTCTCTAAGGAATACTTAGAGAGTTAATCTTTTAGGTTGTTTTTAGTGAAAGTGAAAGTTTTTCATCCTCTCCATTCCAATCAATTTTGAGGGAATCACCTTCTTTTATCCGGTTAGAAACAATTTCTTCAGCGATTAGGTCTTCTAAATAGCGTTGAATTGCCCTTGATAGCGGACGTGCTCCATACTTTTTGTCGTATCCCTTGTCTCCCAAAAAGCTTAGAGCTTTTTTACTGAGTTTTAGACTGTAGCCTAGTTTTGCAATTCGTTTGCTTAATTTGTTGAGTTCGATATCGACAATTTTCATGATATCATCTTTCTCAAGTGCATTGAAAATAACAATATCATCTATACGGTTGAGGAATTCGGGAGCAAATGTTTTCTTCAAAGCATTTTCGATCACGCCCTTTTCAAGATCATTGGATTGTGCTTTTTGGGCGGATGTACTGAATCCAACTCCGGTTCCGAAATCCTTTATTTGACGCGCTCCAATATTGGAGGTCATGATGATGATCGTATTTTGAAAGTTAATTTTTCGTCCTAAACTGTCTGTTAAAAAGCCATCATCGAGTACCTGTAAAAGCATGTTGAAAACGTCTGGATGAGCTTTTTCAACCTCATCTAGGAGGATGACTGAGTAGGGTTTTCTTCGAACTTTTTCGCTCAATTGACCACCCTCTTCATAGCCTACATATCCTGGAGGTGCTCCGATCAAACGAGAGATGGCAAACTTCTCCATGTATTCACTCATGTCGATACGAATCAGGTTTTCTTCGGAGTCAAACATTTCTCGCGCAAGTATTTTTGCCAGTTGTGTTTTTCCAACACCTGTTTGTCCTAGGAAAATAAATGATCCAATAGGTTTGTCAGGTGCTTTTAAGCCTGCTCTATTTCGTTGAATTGATTTGACAACTTTTTCGACGGCTTCTTTTTGACCAATTAGATTTTCCCCAATGATATTGGTCAGATTTGACAATTTGTTTTTCTCGGTAGAAACGATCTTTTGCACGGGGATTCCTGTCATCATAGCCACCACATCTGCAATGTGGGTTTCGGTTACTTCTACACGATTGAGTTTAGATTCTTCTTCCCATTTTTCTTGCGCAGTAATTAAGTTTCGTTCAACACGTTTTTCATCATCACGTAATTTTGCTGCCTCTTCATATTTTTGCTTTTTAACCACGTTATTTTTGTGGATTCGAACCCGGTCAAGTTCTTCTTCAAGCTCAATGACTTCTTGCGGTACATTCATGTTTTTGATGTGTACACGTGAGCCAGCTTCATCTAATGCATCGATTGCTTTGTCTGGTAAAAAGCGGTCAGACACATAACGACTAGTGAGTTCTACACAAGCCACGAGTGCCTCATCTGTAAAGGTTACATTATGATGGTTTTCGTATTTTACTTTAATGTTTTGCAAGATTTCTAGGGTTTCCTCTTCAGAAGTTTGCTCAATAAGGACCTTTTGAAATCGTCTTTCTAGTGCACCATCTTTTTCAATGTTTTGACGGTATTCATCTAGGGTAGTAGCACCAATGCATTGAATTTCTCCTCTTGCTAGTGCGGGCTTGAACATATTTGAAGCATCAAGGCTTCCGGTAGCACCACCGGCACCAACAATGGTGTGTATTTCATCGATAAAGAGGATGATGTCATCATTCTTTTCTAATTCGTTCATGACAGCTTTCATGCGTTCTTCAAATTGTCCGCGGTATTTGGTACCCGCCACAAGGCTTGCTAAATCAAGCGAGATGACACGTTTGCCGTACAAAACACGTGAAACTTTCTTTTCGACGATTCGAAGAGCCAAGCCTTCTGCAATGGCAGATTTACCTACTCCAGGTTCTCCAATAAGCAATGGGTTATTCTTTTTTCTTCGGCTTAAAATTTGTGAAACACGCTCAATTTCTTTCTCACGACCAACGACAGGGTCTAGTTTATCGAGTGATGCTAGTGCCGTGATGTCTTTTCCGAAGTTGTCGAGAACTGGTGTTTTTGATTTTTTTGATTTAGTAGGTTCAGCAGCAGGAACAAAGGGATTTTGTTTATTGTCCTCTCCGCTGTCTTCTCCTTCTTCAGGAAATGCTGAGCCAGAAATATCGAGATAATCGCTATCGTTTGTCAACATAGACTTAAACTCTTCCTTGACAAGATCATAGTTTACATTTAGTTTTTCAAGTAATTTGGTTGTTGGGTCGTTTTCGTTTCTAAGTATACACAACAACAGGTGTATGGTGTCGATCAAATCACTTTGAAACAATTTGGCTTCCAAAAAGGTTGTTTTTAATGCACGTTCTGCCTGACGAGTGAGGTGGAGATTACGTTTGGTGTTTTCTAATCGAGCGTTGTCTAGCAAGGCAGGATTCAGGATTTCAACTTTTTTGCGAAGGTTATCCAAGTCAACATCAATGGCCGTAAGGATAGAGATTGCCTTTCCTCCGCCATCGCGCAATATTCCTAGCATTAGATGCTCGGTTCCAATATAATCATGCCCTAAACGAAGGGCTTCTTCTTTGCTAAAAGAAATAACATCCTTTACGCGTGGAGAAAAGTTGTCATCCATAGTTATCCGTTTTTTTTCATCTACATCATTCCAAACATCGTTCCAAACCATTTGAAACTCCTAGCTAATAGACAAAAAAAACTTTAATTATCAAAGATTAGGTAGTGAAATCTCATCAATCTTTTTTCCGATAATTATGTTAATAAATCGGTTAGAAAATCTTCCCGAATGCAGTGAGAGTGGTACAGAAATATTTATTTTAGCATGAAATACACTAAGACCAAATTAATATTATGGCTGAAGGAGAAAAGTTAATTCCGATCAACATTGAAGACGAGATGAAATCGGCATACATTGATTATTCAATGTCTGTCATTGTGTCACGTGCCTTACCTGATGTTCGGGATGGTTTAAAGCCTGTGCACCGTCGCGTGCTCTATGGCATGCATGAATTAGGAATTCGTGCAACAACTGCCTACAAGAAGTCTGCTCGTATCGTTGGAGAAGTATTGGGTAAATATCACCCACATGGGGATACATCTGTTTATGACACCATGGTTCGGATGGCGCAGGAGTGGAGTCTACGCTACTTGTTAGTTGACGGACAAGGTAACTTTGGATCTGTTGATGGTGATAGTCCGGCTGCAATGCGATACACCGAGGCAAGAATGCGTAAAATATCAGAAGATTTACTCGCTGATATCGAAAAAGATACTGTTGATCATCAGTTAAATTTTGATGATACCCTCAAAGAGCCAACCGTGCTACCTACGAAAGTTCCAACTTTATTGATTAACGGCGCATCTGGGATTGCTGTTGGTATGGCTACCAATATGCCCCCCCACAACCTCACTGAGGTGATAGACGGTATTGTTAATTATATCGATAATAACGACATAACCATTGATGAACTCATGCAGTCCATCAAAGCACCTGATTTCCCTACTGGGGGTACCATTTATGGTTATGAGGGTGTTAAGGATGCTTTTCATACTGGTCGTGGACGCATTGTATTACGCGCAAAAACCAATATTGAGGAAGTTAATGGGCGTGAGTGTATCATTGTCGATGAGATCCCCTATCAGGTGAACAAAGCTGAAATGATTCGTAAAACTGCTGAGTTAATCAATGACAAAAAAATAGAAGGGATTTCGAATATCCGTGATGAGTCTGACAGAAATGGGATGCGTATCGTTTATATTCTCAAACGAGATGCCATACCTAACATTGTTCTCAACAAGTTATATAAATATACAGCACTACAATCTTCGTTTAGTGTAAATAATATTGCTTTGGTCAATGGTCGACCAAAATTACTCAACCTAAAAGAGTTGATTCATTATTTTGTTGAGCATCGCCACGAAGTCGTCGTAAGAAGAACAGAATTCGAATTGCGTAAAGCCCAAGAGCGTGCTCACATTCTCGAGGGACTAATTATTGCCTCGGACAATATCGATAAAGTAATTGCTTTGATTAGATCTTCGTCAAATGCCGATGAGGCGCGCGCAAAATTAATTGAGCAATTTGAGCTTTCAGAAATTCAAGCCAAAGCAATTGTTGAAATGCGCTTGCGTCAACTGACGGGCTTAGAGCAAGACAAACTTAGAGCTGAATATGACGAACTTCTCAAAACCATTGCAGATTTAAAAGACATCCTAGAAAAGAAAGATCGCCGTATGGAGATCATCAAAGAAGAGTTGGATCAAATCAAAACCAAATATGGTGATGAACGTCGCTCGAAAATTGAATACGCTGGTGGGAATTTCAGCATTGAGGATATGATTCCTGATGAAAAAGTGGTTGTGACCATTTCTCACGCCGGCTACATCAAGCGAACACCTTTGGCGGAATATAAAACACAGAATAGAGGAGGGGTTGGTCAAAAAGCCAGTACGACAAGGAATGAAGATTTCCTAGAACATCTTTTTGTGGGGACAAACCATCAATATATGCTGTTCTTCACCCAAAAAGGAAAATGTTTCTGGATGCGAGTTTACGAAATTCCTGAGGGTTCAAAAACTTCTAAGGGACGTGCAATCCAAAACTTGATCAACATTGAACAAGATGATAAGGTAAAGGCTTTCATCAATACGCAAGACCTGAAGGATGAAGAGTACATAAATAGCCATTGTGTAATCATGGCAACAAAGCAAGGACAGATCAAAAAGACTTCCTTGGAGCAGTATTCTAGACCTCGTGCAAACGGGATCAATGCAATCACTGTTAAAGACGGTGATGAGTTACTAGAGGCTAAACTCACCAATGGAGAAAGTGAAATACTCATTGCTGTAAAATCTGGTAAAGCCATCCGCTTTGAAGAGAGCAAAACACGCCCCATGGGAAGAAATGCTTCGGGGGTAAGAGGAATAACACTTAATGGTCCCAATGACGCTGTTGTTGGAATGGTTTCTGTTGATGATCTATCGACAGATATACTTGTCGTTTCTGCCAATGGATATGGAAAGCGATCGAGTTTAGAAGACTATCGTGCAACCAATCGCGGGGGGAAAGGAGTTAAAACCATTTCCATTACAGAGAAAACAGGGGAACTCGTTTCCATCAAAAACGTTTCTGACGAGAATGATTTAATGATTATCAATAAATCTGGAATCGCAATTCGAATGAGCGTAGACTCTTTACGTGTAATGGGACGCGCTACACAGGGGGTCAAATTGATCAATCTAAAAGGCGACGATTCTATTGCAGCTGTTGCGAAAGTAATGAAAGAGGAGGAATCCATTGAAGATCAAACCCTAGAGGGTGAAGAAAATGCCACTGATGGCACGAATATTGAATAAATCTATTATTAATAAGTAAACAATGAAACAATTATTTACCCTTTTCTTGGGATTGGTGTTAAGCGCTGGCTTCGCACAAAAAAAAGAACTTAAACAAGCGCAAAAGTTATTTAAAGCTTCAAAATTGACTGAGGCATCTGCTTCTTTGCAAGCGAATCAAGCTGTAATTGAAGGCACTGATGATGCAAAGATTAAAGATCAGTACCACTTGCTCAAAGGACAAATTGCTCGTTTGCAGGAAGAATACCAACTGTCTTATGATAATTTAATTTTGGTAAACACAAATGCTACTGCCAAAGGACTTGCAGCATCTGAATTAGCACTATTAACTTCAGATCTTGTAAATACTGCCATTAAGCAGTCCGAAGAAAAAGCATTTTTAGCGTCTTCAAAGAATCTCTTTTTAGCCTATACGATAGACAATGACGCAAACATTGATTACCTGTATTACGCTGCTACCAATGCAGTAAATGCAGATGATTATCCGCTTGCCCTTGAGTATTACTTAAAGTTAAAAGAAATTAACTACAGTGGAATTGTAACCAAGTATTTTGTTACTGAAGTTGCAACTGGTGAAGAAAGAGAAGTTTCGAGCGCAGAATATGCGATTTACCAAAAATCAAAAGCATATACCAATCAACGTGAAGAAGATACGCCTTCAAAATATCCAGAAATCGTAAAAAACATTGCATTGATTTACAACACTTTGGGGCAAAAAGAAAATGCAATCGCTGCTGTACAAGATGCCCGTAAAGCCAATCCTGGAGATGTTGGTTTGATTTTGACTGAAGCTAATATTTATATTGAGTTAGATGAAAAAGAGCGTTACCAAGATTTGATTATTGAAGCATTAGCGGAAGATCCAAACAATGCTGTTTTGTATTTTAACCTAGGTGTAGTAAGCTCTGATTTAGGCGATAGCGTAAAGTCTAGAGAATTCTATGAAAAAGCGATTTCGTTGGATGAGAGCATGTCTAATGCATACCTCAACCTAGTGGCTGTTATACTTAAAGATGAAGCGGCTATTGTTGAACAAATGAATTCATTGACCAATTCACGTGCTGACAATATTAAGTATGATAAATTAAAGGAGCAAAGAGAAGCTATCTACATTGAATGTGTGCCTATTCTTAAAGATTTAATTGCTCTTGATGATTCTAATCTTGATGCAGTGAAAACGTTGAAAAACATCTATGGTACAATTGGTGACAATGAAGGTTTTAAAGCCATGAAAGCTTTAGAAGAAAAGCATCAATAACTAGTAGTCCATTACACAAAAAAAGCCTCCCATTGGGAGGCTTTTTTTATAGGATAGATTTAATTAATCGCAGTTTATGCGAATGGGTTTGTAGTTCTGAATTGAAAATACCAGTCTGATCAATTCGATCAATGCGTACTTTTCCATGTGCATGAAGAATGAAATGATTTTGCAATAAAATACCAACGTGGATGATGTCTCCCTCTTTGTTGTCAAAAAAGGCCAGATCTCCTGGCTGGCTTTCTTCAATAAAACTTAGACTATTTCCCTGTTGTGCTTGCTGGTAGGCATCTCTTTTAAGCGGTATGCCGTGAATTTTATAGACCATTTGTGTTAAGCCTGAACAGTCGATTCCCATAGGTGTTTTTCCACCCCATAGATAGGGTGCATGTAAAAACTGATAAGCGGTTTGTATAATATCTTCTCGCTTGGAAGAAAGTGCTTCAGGAGTGTACTCTATGCTGTGCTCTAACAATGAAAGTGAACGTAAATCGCTTCCCAAAGGAATGGGGAATATTTGTTGATTGGCCAAATGCACAAAATCAATCAAATGTTTTGAAGCAAGGAAAGCTTGTTCTTGAATTAGCTTATGTGCTTTTTCCTCTATTAACACGGCTTGGTTTTGGGTAATCCAACCTTCATATTTGTCCCAATCCAAACGCACTTTGAACCAGTCTTTGCGTTGGTCAATTATTTTAAATGAATCCCCATAGAGCAGTTGTGAGATTAATTCACTTTTGTGGTCATTTTCTTTCCGAAGTGGAATAACACCTAAATGACAAATACCGTATTTCAACTTGCTTTATGTTTTAAGAATAACTGCATACCAAAAGTAACGAAAATCAAGCAACTAGCAGACAAGAGTATAGAAATTTCCCTTGCAACAATAACATTTCTTACCTTAGAGGAAATTTAAAATATATTCCACTCATTTTCATTTCATGAAACGACTAATTGAGTTTTTATACAATTCACAATCCCTTATATACAAGGCCTTCCTTTATCTGTTTAGTTGTGCCCTCATTGTATATTTTTTTCCTGTAAAGAGTCAGTTTGCCTTTGACTTTTCAAAGGGGCAAAGCTGGGGCCATGAAACTTTATACGCACCTTTCGATTTTGCCATCATCAAATCTGAGGATGAAATTAACACAGAAAAGAGACGCCTTAAACTAGAAGCCATCACCTATTTTGATGTAGAGGCTTCACGATATGATGATGTAGTTGCGGCCTATGAAGTGAACTTTGAAAACTACTTCCCGTTCAGTAAACAATCACAACGCTACAAGCGTTACTTTGAGTATGGTCAGCAGTTATTGGAAGAGATTTATGCCAAAGGTGTTCTTCCAATTAATTACACCCATGAGGGTGGAAGAAGGGCTGCATTGGTTTTGGATCGATCTGAGCGAGACCTTCCTTTTGATGCCTTGTTAAATTTGACTGCATTGAGTGGCTATTTGGATAATGCTATCGAATCAAACTTTTCAAACTACAGCAAGCAATATTATAATTTACTTTTTGAAATTTTAGAGCCCAATTTAAGTTATAATAAAACCTATACAGAACAGTCTATCGCTGATTTATACCTCACCATATCACCGACACGTGATATTGTTGCCCAAGGAGAGTTTATCATTACAACCAATGAGATAATTGATGAGATTAAATGGGAGAAATTGTGGTCTTTAAAGCAACAGTTTTCTTCTGAAGATCTACAGAATAAAAACTTTGGGTGGATTGTTTTTGGGTATAGCTTGATTGTTTCGTTATTGCTTTTACTTCTCCTCTTTTTTATCCGTAAATACCGCCAATCAATTTTTGAGAATAATACCAAAATGACCTTCATTTTTTTTAATATTCTAATGATGGTCGGCATGACTATACTGGTGCTCGAAGTGAATCAAGATTATTTATATGCTTTGCCCATTTGTATTTTTCCTTTAATTACGAAAACTTTCTTTGATGCTCGCTTGGGATTAGTTGTTCATTTATTAGCAGTACTCATCGTTGGTTTTATTGTGCCCAATAGCTTCGAATATGTGGTCTTGCAGACAAGTGCTGGGATTGTTACTATTTTAAGTGTTTCTGAACTGTATAAACGCGCTAATTTATTTATTTCTGTATTCCAAATTACCCTAGTGTATTTGATGGTTTACTTGGCTTTCTTTACCATTCGAGTTGGAGATATTCAGTCCCTAGATATCATCGTATTTGGTCTTTTTGTGGTCAATGGCTTGCTTACGCTATTTGTTCAACCGCTAATTTATCTCTATGAAAAAGTATTTAAATTGGTCTCAGACGCGTCTTTGTTAGAATTGTCAGATACCAATTCAATAGTTTTTAAAGAGCTATCGAATAAGGCACCAGGAACTTTTCATCATTCACTTCAGGTAGCTAACCTCGCTGAGGCTGCAGCTTTAGCCATTGATGCCAATGTACTCCTAACTCGTGTTGGAGCCTTATACCATGACATCGGTAAAATCAACAACCCAACTTTTTTTAGTGAAAATCAGCGAGCACTAGTATCCCCTCATGACGAGCTATCTCCAAAAGATAGCGCCCAGATGATCATTCAGCATGTATTGGATGGTATCAAGCTCGCCAAGCAATACAAATTACCCGATCGTGTGATTGATTTTATTCGAACCCATCACGGAACCTCTAAGGTGTATTATTTTTATAAGAAGCAGCAAGAGTTATCGGATGAAGTTGATTTAAACGATTTTTCTTACAACGGACCTAAGCCCTTCTCAAAGGAAACGGCCATAGTCATGATGTCTGATGCCGTTGAAGCGGCCTCAAAGAGTCTAAAAGCCCCTTCGATTGAGCTTTTGGAGGGTTTTGTTGCTAAGATTATTAATCAGCAAATGGAAGAGGACCAATTCGTGAATTCAAACATTACTTTTGCTGAAATTGAAACGGTTAAAAAAGTGTTGATCAATAAGTTGATTAATATCTATCACTTGCGTGTGGAATATCCTGAGTAAAAAAGCTTAGAAAATCTTAGTAAATCATTGTATAATTAGCATCTTCGGAGTACATTTGCAAACCTAATCACGATTAGACCAGGAGAGGTGCCAGAGTGGTAATGGAGCAGATTGCTAATCTGTCGACGTGTAAGCGTCGCCAGGGTTCGAGTCCCTGTCTCTCCGCAACTTTTAAAAAAGCATCCGTGCTTTTTTTTCGGGGTGTAGCGTAGCCCGGTCATCGCGCCTGCTTTGGGAGCAGGAGGTCGCAGGTTCGAATCCTGCCACCCCGACATTTTGGGTCGAGTAGCTCAGCTGGATAGAGCATCTGCCTTCTAAGCAGACGGTCACAGGTTCGAATCCTGTCTCGATCACTTTAATCCATCAGAAACCTCTGTTAATTCAGGGGTTTTTATTTTTAAGCTAATAATTATCAATAGGTTTTTTCTCTCTAAAAATTTCCCTGCTCATTCTGTATGCATCAGGATTTTTCGTTAAAAGCAAGTTTCAATTGCTGAGGCTGTTCTTTATTTGATATCTTTAGGTGCGCTAAACTATATCTATTGCCAAGTTTATGAACGGAAGGTTGCTGTTTTTTCTTGTGTGTTTGACTTTTGTTAAAACATTCGCACAGATTCCTGAAAAAAGATCATTTGGGAACTATACCATTAAATCTACTGAACCCACTATTGCGGTTAAAATGCACTTGGATTCTGTTACGCGTCAATGGACCATTAGTAGAGAGAAAAATCGTTTTGCTAGAAAACCAGTCAATAGTATTTCGATTGTGGGGACTGGTTATTACGGTGAGCACGAGTATGCGGGCTATAAGCCTTCTACTTACCTTCGTATTGTTATAGAGAATGAACCATTGTCAGGTAGTATTCGCGCCTATTTCCCGAATATGTTTTGGACCATACAAGATTTCAAAAATGATATCCCAGTTGTGATACGTTTTCGCGTAGACGATAAATTCATCTTCCAATACGAGGCAACTATTGTTAAAAAAACCACCATGGTTGAGGTAGATGCAGGCCAAGACCTAAAAAGCATGATTGAAAAGTTAGAGATGGCTCAGAATTTCTATATTCAAATGTTGGACGAGGCAGAGCTAGTTAGATCATTCGAACACACCCAATGGCGTTTCCAAACCGATAATGCCCAAAAAGTAATAAAAGATTTTCAGAGTATTATTAAGATAAAGTGGATACCCGAGGATGCGGAGAATAGCGAGTCAAAATCATGATTGATCTCACCAAATAATTGTGCACGATAAGAGGGTCTATTGTTTTACTAGCACAAGAAGTAATGATTCTTGTGGTCCTATGTTTAATGCATCCAATTCCTGCACAAACCCACCACTTGTTCCAATGGTTAGTGTCCCCACATTTGCTTGATTTTCACTATTTGTCAATTGATAGGTCCCTGCATCGAGATTGCTTGTAGCAACATTTATTGTAAGTTGGTCTTGAACAGCAGACGATAAGTTATGGATGACTAGAGTGCTTTCTTGGCTTTCGTCATTGATTCGCATAAACGGAAAAACGCTATTTGTACTTGCACTAACGCCTTGGTAATCTCCAGTAGTTAGCGCAGTGGTTGTTTTTCTATAATTGATCCATTTTTGATAGTGCCGCCATAGCGAATTACTGTTTTCTTGTTGTTCAGCTACATTAAAATCAATATAATTTTGATTAAGATTATGCCATGGAGAGGTAGTGCTAAAACCAGCATTTTGGGTGCTGTCCCATTGCATTGGCCTTCTTATGTCTTCGTCAGGTTTGATGCCTTCCATGCCGATTTCTTCCCCGTAATATAGGTAAGGTATGCCTGGCAGTGATAGAAGAATACTGGCTGCAAGCTTTGCCTTAGGAATGTTCTTATTTAGTTGATTGAAGACTCTATTTTGATCATGGTTGGTCAGAAATGTACCATACTGAAATTGGCTGTAACTAGAACTTACTTGATTGATTTTTGATCGAATTTCATCTGCCGTTTCTCTATTGATCGAATTTATGATGCTGGTAGCTAGGTCAAACTCAAAACAGTAGTCAAGTCGATTATTACTATAAGGCAAAATGTTTTGTGTAGAAGTCCATGCTTCTCCTACGGTCATTATGGATGGGCTCATCGATTTTTGATATTGATAAAAATCTCTCCACCAAGCTAATGTAGCTTCAGAATTTTCTTGTTGACTTCCTTCTTCTATCCAATGTTTTACAGCATCAATTCTGAATCCATCAACACCTATATCCTGATGCCAATAGCGAACCACATCTTTTATTTCATTGGTTACCTCATCGTTCTTGAAATTTAGATCAGGCATTCCATGCCAAAATATACCATAGTAGTAGGAACTGTTTCTGAGGTGCCATACATTTTGGCCCCACGGACCATTAAAATTTGGATGTGCAGATTTCCAAACATACCAATCTCTTTTACTTTTATTTTGGGAAGAATCAAGAAACCACGGATGAAGTTCAGAGGTGTGATTAGCCACAAAATCAATGACGATTTTTATGTCTCTGGCATGAGCTTGACGTACTAGATTTTTGAAGTCTTCAAGGGTCCCATAATCTGGATTGATATCGCGATAATCGGTTACATCATATCCATGGTAGCTAGGCGAAGGGAAGATAGGCATAAGCCACAGTGCGGTAATACCCAAATCTGTATCCGTTTCAGGATCCCCATCATTTAAATAGTCAAGCTTACTAATTATTCCATTTATATCCCCAATTCCATCCCCATCTGAATCTAAAAAACTTCGTACAAATATTTCATAAAACACCTCATCATTCCACCAAATATCAGTTGTAATTTCTTCAGGCGATGCGGTAGGTGTTGTCATAACCTCACCTGACTCATTTGAGCAAGCAAAGAAAAGAATTATAGTAAAAATGAAAAAGATTAGGTTGCGCATGATTTTATGATAGTAAGACAAATACTAGGGGTATTAAAATCTCCCAAGTATTCTAAAATGTTTTTACTTAATGCTGTTACAATGATAAGGGTTATGCCTCCAATAACCAAAGCTATGCAGGGTTTGTTGAACAAGAAGGTTGGATTTGTAATACTCTAAAGGTAAGGCATTGGCAGTGTGAAGGCTTATTTTGTTAAGTCCAATGGTAATTTATTCATTATGAACGATAAGTTGATCTATGAACAGTTCGTCGCTTAAATATTTTGTTACTCATTTGTTTAAATTCCACGAATTA
>JAKMEK010000067.1 GCA_022425945.1 Flavobacteriaceae bacterium | reverse complement strand
GAAGAAAAAGAGCCTTTATTCGACCACGAAAAAAGATTGGAAATGGTGAATGAAGTTTTGAATGCATTCAGCAATATCGAAGTTCAACCCTATGATGGATTAACGATTGATTTTGCAAAAAAAATTGATGCAAGAGTCATAGTAAGAGGCCTTCGTTCACCAGCGGATGGTCAATATGAGTTTGAGCTGGCCAGCATGAATAAAAAGCTTGCCGATGATATTGAAACTGTTTTTCTTAGCAGCGGCGATCAAAATGCTTTTTTGTCATCTTCATTGATTAGGCAAATTGCACAAGAAGGCGGAGACGTATCGGACTTTGTCCACCCAACAGTTCATCAAGCTTTAAGCCAAGCTTATAAAAAATAACCCTCCAAAGGGACGCCCAATTTAAAAATCTTTAGGTCTGACAGCGCGCACAGAAAAAACTGTTTCTTCCCCCGATGACTCGCGCTTTGATTTCTGTGCCACACTCTTTGCAATTTTCTCCAGGCTTTCCATAAACAAAGAGCTTTTGTTTAAAATACCCAACCTTCCTTACTTCATTGTAGTAGGTGAAGTTTCTCAATGTTGTTCCGCCCATTTCAATTGCTTCATTCAACACTTTCTTGATCTCTACAGCTAATTTTCTATATCTTTCACGACCAATTCTTTTCGATGATCTTACTGGGCTGATCCCGCTTCTAAACAGGGATTCGCTCGCATAAATGTTTCCAACGCCCACAACAACACTAGAGTTCATAATATAGTTTTTTACTGCAGTATTTCGGTTTCTACTCAGGCTATATAGGTGCTCTCCGAGTTTGGGATCATCCAACGGCTCAACACCAAGATTTTTTATCAGCTTATGCTCTTGAGGGCATTCGTTTGTCCAAACAAGGCAACCAAAACGTCTGGGATCATTCAAACGGATGGCTTTATTGTTTTCAAGTATGAACTCAACGTGATCGTGTTTGTGGTATTCAGTACGTTCATCAAACACCCCAAGACTACCAGACATTCCAAGATGGAGAATAGCTGCCCCCTCATTGCAAGAAATTAGAATATATTTGCCTCTCCGATATATCTTTCTGATATCTGTATAAATTAATTTTCTAATTTTTTTCTCTTCAACAGGCCATCGAAGGTTTTTATTTCTGATATTCACCTCTTTGATTGAGGTGTTTTTCAAAGCAGACTGCAATGCCTTTTTAGTGACCTCTACTTCAGGCAACTCAGGCATTGTTTTGGGCTATGATAATAAGAGTGCTATTTAATTTTGGACTCTTTATAGAGAACATGTTTCCTAATCTTAGGATCAAACTTTTTTGTTTCCATTTTGTCTGGGTGTTCTTTTTTATTCTTTGTGGTCGTGTAGTAATGACCAGTTTTAGCAGACGAAACCAATTTAATTTTCTCTCTCATTAGGCGCTTTCTCCATATTGCTTGAGGTTTTCAAGCACATGATCGATTCCAAGTTTATCTATGGTTCTTAATCCTTTTTTAGACAATCGAAGTTTTACAAACCTGTTTTGGCTTTCAACCCAGATTCTATGCGTATGAAGGTTCGGCAGAAACTTTCTTCTCGACTTATTGTTGGCGTGTGAGACATTATTCCCGCTCGTTGTCTTCTTGCCTGTTACTTGACACACTCTAGCCATTTTTATTTCACCTCGTAGGTACCGACTTATTTTTAATTCAGGACGGCTTTTATACCAATAGCACAGGCAGTTAGCAAGTTTTAATGGACAAATTTAGGAGCTGTTTGGTAACACATATTCTCAAAAAGAATTAAACTAGTGTTATGCAAGATAGCCCACGAAGAAAAATTATTGACCTAAAGATTATTGATAGCAGGATTGGCGATACTTTCGAGATGCCCGATTACCAAACCACGGGATCTGCAGGAATAGATTTACTCGCATGTATTGAAGAAACGTTAACCATTGAGCCGGGGCAGACAGAGCTTATACCCAGCGGCATTGCAGTCTATATTAGAGATCCCTCCTTGGCAGCGGTATTATTACCCCGCTCGGGCCTTGGTCACAAGAAAGGCCTTGTTTTGGGTAATTTGGTCGGATTGATTGATTCCGATTATCAAGGGCAGGTGTTTATCTCGTGTTGGAATAGAGGTAAGGAGAATTGTTTAATTGAGCCTGGTATGCGTCTTGCCCAAATGGTTTTTCTACCCGTTGAGCAGGTCAACTTTAATTTAGTGAGCTCATTTGATGAATCGGATCGTGGTGAGGGTGGCTTTGGGCATACCGGAGAAGATTAAGAAGAATTAGGCGCCGTATTCCTTCCTATAACTTTCTATG
>JAKMEK010000095.1 GCA_022425945.1 Flavobacteriaceae bacterium | reverse complement strand
AGTTTCATTGAGGTGTTGAGTAGCAAAATAGGTGGTGTTGAGGTAGAATTTTTTATTGCTATTTTTTCGTTTAAAACCGGTTTTGTAGTTGATGAATTTAAGTCGCCATTTGCCATCTGCACCCATCCCATAGGAAGTGATGCCTCTCCAAAATCTCCTTTATCGTTCGAAATAAAGCCTTTGTTAGCATCATAATTAAAATGTCCAAAAGGAATTTTTTCCTGTGTATGTGCATCTAATAAAACACCATAAAAATGATTTTGCGCTAAAGAAACTTGTGAAAGGAGTAACATTAACCCCAACAGGTTTTTCATCAGTAAGTATTTAGGAACCTACAAGTTAATTAATTTTATTGAATCCCGTTTTCCCGCAAAATAGCATAGCTATAATTATCTTCCCATTTTCCGCCTATGGGCAAGATTCTTCGATGCTTTCCTTCGCGTTGCATGCCAACATTTTCGAGTAATCGAATGGAGCGAATGTTCTGGGTATGAACACCAGCTTCTATGCGGTGAAGGTTTAGCGTTTCCATACCATAATGAAGTAATGCTTTTACTGCTTCGGTAGCATAGCCTTTGTTCCAATGGGAGGGAAGCAGGCTGTAATGAATCTCCCCTTTGTTGTATTTGGGAGTGCTCAGTCGCATACCTAGTTCACCAATGAAGGCGTTATCAGTTTTTAAACGAATGACCCAACCTAGTTGCTGTCCTTTTTCTGGCTGCTGTTTTTCAAACAAAGGGGCTAATAGCTTCTGGGTGTCTTCAATGCTTTTGGGGATGCCAATGGTATTGAATTTGGCGACTTCTGGGAAACAGTTTTTTGCATGTATAGCCGCCTGGTCAGACGGTTCAAGCGGCAGTATGGACAAGCGGGGCGTACAGATCATTTTAATGTCAACTGGTTAGAGAGTTGAATAGGGCAGCAAGATTCTCATTTTTCTGTTGAAGGGAAAGAATTTTCAATTGATTATCATGGGCAAAGTCAAAGACCTTGGGTCGCACGTCTTCTTCTTTACTGCAATACAATTCGTAGTTAAAATCAAAGGTATTGACGGCCTTATTGACTCCGGGAATCTTGGCCAAGGCTTCTGTTTCAATGCGGTAATCAAACTCCACTTGTACAATTTGTTGTTGTCCTTTTCGCAAGCTTTCAAGGGCTTCATCGGCCACTACTTCTCCTTTTCGAATGATGATGACGCGATCGCAAATGCTTTCTACCTCTGATAAGATATGGGTAGACAGCAAGACGATCTTTTCTTCTCCTAATTGACGGATCAATTTCCGAATCTCAATCAATTGGTTAGGATCGAGTCCTGTGGTGGGTTCATCCAGAATCAAAATCTCTGGATTGTGGAGTAGGGCAGCTGCCAAGCCCACACGTTGTTGATAGCCTTTGGAAAGGGTGTTTATTTTCCTGTTTTTCATCTCGGTTAACCCTACTTTATCGAGAACATCAATAAAGGGTGGCTGAGGTATTTTGTACAGTTCGGAAATAAACTGCAAATATTCTTGCACATAAAGCTCTGGGTAAAGCGGGTTATTTTCGGGTAAATAACCCGTGACCTGCTGAATGGCTTTTGTGGCAGTACGTAAATTTTGTTCTCCATAGCGAATCTCTCCTTCCCATTCTTTCAAGTAACCGGTCAAGATTTTCATTAGGGTAGATTTCCCAGCACCGTTGGGACCGAGTAAACCTACCACTTCTCCAGGCTGAAGTGAAAAAGACACATCTTTTAGTGCCTGAAGGTTTGCATAGTTTTTATGAATGTGTTGGAGTGTAAGCACTAGTTTTTTTGTTAAAGATAAAGTTTTACAGTCTTTTATGCATCCATTTTGGCATATTGGAAAAGATAAACCCAATGATACGCCATCGTTTGGTAATGTAGACGACCGCTTTTTTACGTTGAAGTGCACGATAGATTTGTTTTGCTGCTTTTTCTTTGGTAGCTACCCAAAAAAGCCCATTTCCTTTTGCCATGGCCGTATCCACAAAACCCGGGCGAATGTCGGTTGTTGCAATGGGAAGTTTTCTTTTGTGGAAGCGTTGACGCATTCCTTCAAAATAATTAGATTGATAGGCTTTGGAGGCGTGATAGGCCGGCGCATGTCTTCCTCCTCTTCGACTCGCTACTGAGGATATATTCGCCATATGTCCATGGCCTTGACGTTCAAAAAAGTGCATCCCCCAATTGGCCAATTTTGTAAAGGCCACCACGTTGAGTTGATTGGTGTGGTCCTCTAGTGCGAAGTCCAATGTTTTGTTGATAAAGGCAACTCCTGCCGAGATGATCAATAGGTCAAGTCCTCCTAGTTGATGAACCAATGCATCGAGTTCCTCATCCGCTTTTGGGTGGGTAGCATCGGCTACCATGGTGATTATTTGCTCAGGGTAGAGGGCTTTTATTTCGTTGAGCATTTCTCCTCTTCGACCGGTTATTCCTACCGTGTATCCTTGTTGTGCAAGTACGATGGCTAAGGCTTTTCCAATTCCGGAGCTCGCTCCAACGATGATGGCTTTTTTTGACATATTATAGATTTAGGTGAGTGTCGTCGCAAAAGGGTCCCTTTGCTGTTTTCTTGCAATTGCACAAACGAACTTCTCCTGTTCGTTTTGCAGTGAATTTCTGCGGCTTGATTTTAGAGCCGTGATGGGAGCCATCGCAAAAGGGCTGAGTGGCACTCCGCCCACAGGCACACCACAAATAGTTTTCTCCTTTGGTTAAGGTCAAAGTTGCTGCCTCCTTGGTTGCGGTTTTTTTTATTTGGTGGTCTTTGTGCCAATCACTTTGTTTGTCTGGGGAAGTAACAAAGGGGTAAAAATAAGCCGAAGTCCAAGGATCGTTTGTTTTTTTCTGAAGTCCGTACTGCTTTGGGTAACTTCGCTGAAAAGTTGCGGTCCCAAAAAGTTGATCCCAGAAGCTGAACATGTTGCCAAAATTGCCATTGGGATCACTGGCTTCATCGAGCAGTGATGTGCCGTGGTGCGAATGATGAAAGGAAGGAGTGATGATGATGCGTTCGATGACTTTAATTAGCGGACGTAAAATGGGATATGTATAAAATGGTTTGTCCCATCGCAGTCGACTATGCGAGCCGATGATAACCAATTGTTTTAATACCAAACCTAGGGCAACTGCTTTTCCTCCACCGGAATAAACTACTAGGCCTACCCACCAGATATTGGGCATCAGCACATAGTACAAGAAAGCATTTCTATAGGAAACAAAATAACCCATTTCTTCAGCCTGGTGATGTGATCGATGGAGTTTCCACAGGAAGGGTGTTTCATGCGCAGTTCTGTGGTACCAATACTGTAGCACATCATCAATGAGGAGGTAGATGAGTAAACCCCAGCCAAAAGAAATTTCGTTAAAGAGGTAGTGTTGTTCGGGGAAAAAACGACTTCCAATCAAATAAACACTGAAGACAATGGCGGGTTTAATGCCTGTTGACAATAGCAAGAAGCTAAGTATTTCTTGTACCCAATCTCCTTTTTTTCGTTTAGAATTTGTGAGGAAACCGGAGACCGTTTCCACCAATCCAAACCCAATTAAAATGCTCAAAACCAAGACGACATCAAAGTTGTCAATGGCCAATAGTTGTGTAACTAAATCCTTCATTATTCCTCGTCGTTTGCTCTAAAAGTTGGGGTGATTCTGGCGTTTGTGTTTTGTTCAAAGCCAAAGGCGATTTCAATTAGTATTGGTTCGCTCCAGGCTCTTCCGAAAAAGGAAAGACCCACTGGTAAGCCGTGTATATTCCCCATTGGAACGGTGATATTTGGGTAGCCCGACCAAGCAGCTGGAGAGGAACTTCCTAGGTGATAGTTGTCGCCATTGAGCCAATCGGTACTCCAAGCTGGACTCCCTGTTGGCGCAATGATAGCATCCAGATTGTGCTCGTTCATGATGCGATCAATCCCTTCTTGTTGACTCATGCGGATCAAATTTTCTAATGCTGTTTGATAAGCCTCGCTTTCCAATCCTTCCTTTTCGTTGGCCATTTTTAGATAGGCTTGATTATAGTACTTTAATTCAATGGAATCTTGTTCGTTGAAAGCAATTAGCTCATCTAAATTTTTAATGGGAGCATTTTCTCCAAGCGAAGCAAAGTAGGTATTTAGTCCATCTTTGTATTCGTGCAGCATTACTTGAAAGGAATGTTGTCCTGTTCCTCGAGGGGTAATGGCATCAATTTCAATGATTTCCGCGCCCAAGTTTTTTAATGTTCTAACCGACTTGCGGACAAGGCTATCTACCTCTGCATTTTCTCCTAGGGGGGCAGTGTACAATGCAATGCGTTTTCCTTGAACACCTTCAAGCTTTAGAAAAGGTGAGTAATCTGTCAATGCATGTTCTTTACTGGCTAATGTTTTACTGTCTTTATCATCTACACCAGTCAAAGCGCCGAGGGTTAACACAGCATCAGTAAGTGTGCGAGCCATGGGTCCAGCGGTATCTTGGGTAAACGAAATAGGGATGATTCCGGAGCGACTGATGAGTCCAACCGTAGGTTTAATTCCTACAATTCCGTTGGCATTCGACGGGCATACAATGGATCCGTTGGTTTCTGTGCCAATCGCTAAAACGGTAAGATTGGCTGAAACAGCTGCTCCAGAGCCTGCACTAGATCCACAAGGATTACGGGTCAATACATAAGGATTTTTCGTTTGACCATTTATACCACTCCAACCGCTAGAAGAGTTCTGTCCTCGAAAGTTGGCCCATTCACTCAAATTGGCTTTCGCTAATATAATTGCTCCAGCGGCTCTTAGTTTTTTTGCTACTTCACTGTCTTGAAGTGGTTTTGAGTTTTTTAATGCTCGAGAACCTGCGGTAGTTGACATCTTGTCGTGGGTGTCAATATTGTCTTTTAGTACAATGGGAATACCGTGTAAGGGTCCACGCTTTTTACCTTTTGCGAATTCTGCATCCAATTCTCTAGCAATAGTTAATGCATCTGGGTTGATTTCTATGATTGATTGCAGATTTGGCCCATTTTTATCAATGGCTTCTATCCGATCTAGATAGGCCTGAGTGACGTCAACAATACTAAATTCACCAGTCTCGTATCCAGTAGTAAGTGTTGTAATGTTTGCCTCTAGGTAATTAAAATCGTTTAATTGCGCTGTTGTCTTCTGTTCATTTTCATTGCAGCTAAGTAAAACCGTTAGCAGCAACAGGGAAAATAGAGATGATTTCATAAGTTGATCTTCAATAGACCATTAAATTAGCCCTTTTTTAAGAGAAAATAACATATAAGTTCCAATCCATGAAAAAAAAAACAACAGAAATGTTTGTTTATTTCCAAGTGAGGCTTATGTTTGTAACCTATTTGAACAAAAATGAACAACTCGTTTATATATCGCAACACTTTTTTTTACTTCTTCAATGAGGTAGAAAGGACTTTGTAATATATCAACGCAACGATAGTTAAAGTCCTGACATTTGTTCGGGACTTTTTTTTTGGGGCATACTATGGAAACAAAAATAGCGATACAAGGAATTAAAGGTTCATTTCACCATGCTGTGGCAATGGATTACTATCATCGGGAAGTTGAATTACTCGAGTGCTTGAGTTTTGACACTCTGGTGACAGCTGTTATCTCTGCTGATGCATCGCACGCTGTCATGGCTCTCGAAAACTCAATTGCTGGATCCATTATCCCTAACTATGCTTTAATTGATCAAAATGATTTGTCGATCGTGGGAGAATACAACCTCACCATTCATCACAACCTGATGGCATTGGAAGGGGAAACCATTGAAGATTTAACCGAAGTGCATTCACATCCAATGGCTTTACTGCAATGCAAGGAGTTTTTCCGTGCTTATCCACAAATCCGTCTCGTAGAGGCTGCCGACACAGCAGACGTTGCTCGGTCAATAGCTACTGAAAATAGAAAGGGAATTGGCGCAATTGCACCAAAACAAGCTGCATCAATCTATGATTTGACTATTCTAGCACATTCCATACAAACCATTCAAGATAATGTAACGCGCTTTGTGATTGTCCAAAAAAGCAATGGCACAGTCGAGAAAGAAAAAATTAACAAGGCTTCGTTAAAAATTATTTTGGATCACCAACGTGGAAGTTTAGCCGCAGTGCTCAATGTAATGAGCGATTGTTTGTTAAACCTCACCAAGATTCAATCCCTGCCAGTCATAGAAACCCCAGGGAAATATGCGTTTTTTGTAGACGTTACCTTTGATCAGTTTCAATACTATGAGAAAGCACGTAAAATATTATCAATTATGGCCTTAGAATTCAAAATCTTAGGTGAATACACCAATGCCAAAAAATGAAAATGACCACTGCAACCCGTCTTGAAAGTGTAAAAGAATATTATTTCTCTAAGAAATTAAGAGAAGTAGCTGGGCTAGTTCAGGCAGGAAAACCTGTATTGAATATGGGAATTGGAAGCCCAGATTTACCTCCTCATCCATCTGTGGTTGAAGCGTTACAGCAAGGACTATCGCATCCAAAGGCGCATATGTACCAAAGCTATCAAGGTCTACCGGCCTTACGTGAAGCAATGGCAGCTTTTTACAAACGAAACTATGATGTAGCGCTAGACCCTGCCTCGGATATTCTTCCTCTAATGGGCTCCAAAGAAGGCATCATGCACATTTCTCTTGCCTTTTTGAATAAAGGCGATGAGGTGCTTATTCCTAATCCAGGGTATCCCACCTACAACTCGGTTACACAAATGGTTGAAGCAAGTCCAGTTTTTTATGACCTAGCAGCCAACAATGATTGGCAACCCGATTTTGCAAAGCTTGAGTCCATGGATACCGCTAAGATCAAGCTAATGTGGTTGAATTATCCGCATATGCCAACAGGTGCCAATGCGCAAACAGCAAGCTTTACCCGTTTAATCAAATGGGCTAAAGAAAATGAGGTACTGCTAATAAACGATAACCCTTATAGCTTTATTCTCAATGATCATCCGCAAAGTATTTTGTCTCTACCCGGCGCATCAGATGTTTGTATGGAGTTGAATTCCCTTAGTAAGTCATTTAACATGGCAGGTTGGCGTGTAGGGATTTTGGCAGGAAATCAAGCGAATATTCAATCGGTTTTGAAGGTTAAAAGTAATATGGATTCGGGCATGTTCTATGGGATTCAGCAAGGAGCTATTGCTGCGCTCAATGCGCCCAATGACTGGTTCGACGAACTCAATGCAGTCTACAAAAGAAGACGCGCATTGGTAGAGGAATTGGCAGGTTTAATGCAAGCCACTCCAGATAAGAATAGTGTAGGGATGTTTGTTTGGGCCAAACTAAACGACAGCGCGCTCTCATCTGAAGCCTTTATTGATAAGGTTTTATACGAAAAAGACATCTTCATAACCCCTGGAACAATTTTCGGGAGTCAGGGAGAAGGTTATATTCGCTTTTCACTTTGTGTGACGGAAGATCAAATACAAACAGCCATTAATCGAATCAACGCATGAAACTATACGTTATCGGTATCGGATTAATTGGAGGCTCCATGGCCATGGAGTTGAAAAAGTGTGATGCAGCTATTGAAGTTATTGGAGTAGACACCAATGAGGCACATTTGGACGAAGCACTTGCACTTGGTATCATCGACAAGAAAGGAAATATAGCGGACATCAACCAAGCCGATCGTGTTATTCTGAGTATCCCTGTGAAAGAGAGTTTGGCCATGCTACCGCATCTTTTAGATCAATTAAAGGAGGAGGCATTATTGTGGGATGTAGGTTCAACCAAGGCAACGCTCTGTAAGGCGGTTGAAGAGCACTCCAAACGCGATCAGTATTTGGCGGCGCACCCCATTGCTGGAACTGAATTTTCAGGTCCACAGGCTGCACACTTAGGTCTATTTGACGGAAAGCCACAAATTTTGTGTGAAGCCAAAAAAACAAGAGATGATTTACTGAGCTGGGCAAAAACCAGTTTTCGTCAGATGGGTATGTACCTCCGTTTCATGGAAGCCGATGAGCATGACAAGCACATGGCCTATGTTTCGCACCTTTCCCACATTAGCTCTTTTATGCTCGGAAAAACAGTCCTTGAGCAAGAAGAAGATGAACAAAATATTTTTGATTTAGCTGGAAGTGGATTTGAATCAACCGTTCGTCTGGCCAAAAGTTCCCCAAACATGTGGGCTCCTATTTTTGAGCAGAACAAAGACAATGTATTGAACATTTTATCTTCATACATTGAGAATTTAGAGAATTTTAAACGCAAATTAGAAAATGATGACATTGAAGATTTGCACCAACAAATGAAACATACAAATCAATTAACAACAATCCTTAACGGGATTAAACACAACAATTAGTTATGGAGAATACTCCCGCAATGCGCGAATGGTTGAACAACTTCGGTCTATCGCATCCCTTAGTTATTGGTGGTCCTTGTAGCGCCGAAACAGAAGAACAAGTTATGAAAATTGCTCACGAATTGAAAGATACTGATGTGACGGTATATCGTGCTGGAATTTGGAAACCCAGAACACGCCCAGGTATGTTCGAAGGTGTAGGAGCCATTGGATTAAAGTGGTTACAACGCGTGAAGGAAGAAACAGGAATGTTAACGGCGACTGAAGTAGCCAATAAAGATCATGTCAAGTTAGCGTTAGAGCATGACATCGATATCTTGTGGATTGGTGCCCGTTCTACGGTAAGTCCATTTATTGTTCAGGAAATTGCGGATGCTTTGGAAGGTACAGACAAGATCGTTTTGGTGAAAAATCCTGTTAATCCAGATGTAGCCCTATGGTTAGGTGGAGTAGAACGTTTGTATACAGCAAACATTAAAAACTTAGGTCTAATTCACCGTGGATTTTCGGCTTATGGAAAGTCGAAATACAGAAACAATCCAGAATGGCAAATTGCTGTTGAGGTGCAAAATAGATTCCCAGATTTACCGTTGATTTGTGACCCCTCACACATTACTGGAAACCGTGAAATGATTTTTGATACTTGTCAAATGGCTTTGGATTTAAATTTTGATGGACTAATGATTGAAAGTCACTGGGATCCAGATAATGCTTGGAGTGATGCTGCTCAACAAGTGACGCCATCAAATTTGGTGCAAATCATGCATGATTTGAAAATACGTGAAGCTACGACTGATGAAGCTTCTTATCAAACGGCACTTCAAAATCTTCGCGCTCAAATAGATATCGCTGATCAAGCCATTTTGGATACTTTAGGGAAACGAATGAAAGTTGCCGAAGAAATTGGAGAGCTTAAAAAAGAGAACAATGTTGCTGTATTGCAAAACAAACGTTGGAATGAAATTCTAGGAAAAATGGTTTTGGAAGGAGAAAGCCGTGGTTTGTCTGAAGAATTTATCTTGCGCATGTTCAAGGCGATTCATCAAGAATCCATCAATCATCAAGAACAGATTGTGAAAGCATAAAATAAAAAAAACCGACTTAAGTCGGTTTTTTTATACATTTGAGTTAATCTAAATCGATTCAACATGACTTTTTCCAACCTTGATCTTATGCGTGACACACGCAAAGTACTTTCACCTCACTGGGGTGTAGCTGTTTTGGTGGCTTTTATTTATGCAGTCATTATTGGGGCTCCTTCCAATGTTTTTGATGGATTAGCTGGTGCGATCCCTTTAATTTTAGCTGGACCTTTTTCCGTGGGTATAGCCCTATTTTCTTTTTCAATAATTAGGAATGAGGAACCACATTTCTATCAACTTTTTCAAGGGTTTCAGTCACCAATTTTTTTTAAAAGCTTTTTAGCTTACCTCTGTTATACTATTCTGATCATTGTAGGAATGGTTTTATTTATCATTCCAGGGATAATTGTAGCACTTGGTTTTGGCCTCACCTTCTTTGTGATGGCCGATCGACCTGAGTTATCGTTTACCGACTGTCTACAAGAAAGTTGGCAGCTTATGGACGGTTACAAACTAAAGTATTTGGGGCTTTCAATACGTTTCATTCCCTGGTATTTACTAGGGATTTTATGCCTAGGTGTCGGAATGCTCATGGTTATTCCATGGCACCAAGCAACCATTGCCCGTTTTCATGAGGAAGTCAAAGCTGTTCGAACAGATTGATGACTTAATACAACAGCAAAAAAAACCGCTTTAATGCAGTTTTTTTCTTTTTTAGAACGGGAAGTAATTTTATTGAAACGCTAGTTCCTATATCGGTTTCTATTGTTTCTGTTTTTATTACTCGGTCGATTGCGATTATTTGGTCTAGGTTTTCCGGCCTTCTTAACACTGGCTTCTTCAATGGCATCATGATCTTCCATAAACGGATGATCACCTAGACGCGGGACCTGTTGTTTGATTAGTTTTTCAATGTCTTTCAAATAAGGGCGTTCTTCTGCCATACAGAAGGAAAGCGCAATTCCGCTTGCACTGGCACGCCCTGTTCGACCAATACGATGAACATAAGTTTCAGATACATTGGGTAGATCGAAATTAATGACCAATGACAATTCATCGACGTCAATTCCTCTTGCGGCAATATCTGTGGCAATCAGTACTTTGAGTTTACCATCTTTAAAATCACCCAATGCCTTCTGACGCATGTTCTGTGATTTATTTCCATGAATGGCAGCCGAGCGGATACCCGCCTGATCTAGTTTTTTTACAATTTTATTTGCTCCGTGCTTGGTGCGTGAAAAGACCAATACAGAATCATTACTGCGTTGTTCCAACAAATGAACAAGTAACTTAGGTTTGTTGCCTTTATTGACAAAATAAACCCCTTGTTCTACTCTTTCAGCAGTTGCTTGCTCCGGTTTTATGGTGACACGCTGAAAATCGCCCAACATCTTTTGAGATAGCTCAACAATGGTTTTTGGCATAGTGGCCGAGAAAAAAAGTGATTGTCGTTTTGGGGGTAATTTGGCGATGATTTTTTTAACATCATGAATAAAGCCCATATCCAGCATTTGGTCGGCTTCATCCAAGACAACATACTTTAGGTCTTTAAAACTAATGTATCCTTGACTCATTAAATCCAATAGTCGTCCCGGTGTCGCAATCAAGATGTCTACACCACTGCGCAGGCTATTTACTTGTTGAGCTTGTTTTACGCCACCAAAAATGACCGTATTTTTCAGATTGGTAAATTGACTGTAATCAGTAAAGTTTTCAGCAATTTGAATGGCCAATTCTCGGGTTGGCGTAACGACCAAAGCTTTTATTTTTCGTTTTCCTTTTCCTGCAGTAGGATCTTTGGATAGGTGATTTAGAATGGGGATGCCAAAGGCAGCTGTTTTTCCTGTTCCCGTTTGGGCAACTCCCAATAAGTCATCTCCTTTTAATAGAATTGGGATGGCTTGTTCTTGGATGGGAGTGGGTTGTGTATAGCCTTGTTTTTCAAGTGCTTTAAGTATGGGGGCCTCTAGGGCTAGGTCTTTAAATGTCATGTAGTTGAATAATTCTGCTAAAGTACGCTTATATTTTTGATCTATGCGTAAATAAAAAAAACCGCTTTAGAGCGGTTTTTTTATGAGTTGTTCAAAGGTTTAGACCAAGGCTTTCGCTATTCTTGCAATGGCTTCTTTGATACTGTCTTGTGAGGCAGCATAAGAAATTCGGATACAGTTTCCATTTCCAAAAGCATCACCTGTTACAGTAGCTACGTGAGCTTCCTCCAAAAGATATAAGGCAAAATCACTAGCATCGTTGATTGTTTTTCCACCAAGTGTTTTTCCAAAATAGTGCGACACATCTGGAAAAACATAAAATGCTCCAGCTGGCTGATTTAAACGAAAACCTGGGATAGCCGATAACAGTTCAATAATTAATTCACGGCGAACTTGAAATTCATCGATCATGTATTGAATGTTGCTTACCGGGGCATCTAGTGCAGTAATGGTAGCACGTTGAGCAATACAGTTTGCGCCAGAAGTGATTTGTCCTTGCATTTTATTACAAGCTTTTGCAATCCAAGCCGGGGCGCCAATGTATCCAATTCGCCAACCCGTCATCGCAAATGCTTTAGCAACACCATTCACCGTGATGGTTCGGTCATAAAGTTCCGGAATGGCAGCAATGCTAAAGTGCTTGGTACCGTAGTTAATGTGTTCATAGATTTCATCCGATAAAATATAGATATCGGGATGCTTTTCGAGCACCTTCCCTAATGCACGGTATTCAGCTTCTGTATAGATGGTTCCACTCGGATTGTTAGGCGAGTTGAACATGATGAGCTTCGTTTTGGGCGTAATGGCCGCTTCCAGTTGTTCTGGAGTGATTTTGAAGTCGGTGTCAATGCTGGAAGGGATGATGGTTGAAGTTGCTTCTGCCAATGTAGCGATGGCTGAATAGCTAACCCAATAAGGAGCAGGAAGTAACACTTCATCTCCCGGATCGAGCAATACCATGCACACATTTGCAATCGACTGTTTTGCTCCAGTTGAAACGACAATCTGATCAAGACCGTACTCAATTCCGTTATCCCGTTTGAATTTATTGCAAATGGCCTGTTTCAAATCGGCATATCCGTCAACAGGTGAGTAGGAGTTATAATTGTCATTTACGGCCTGTATGGCTGCATCTTTGATGAATTCTGGTGTGTTAAAGTCGGGTTCTCCCAAACTTAAACCAATTACATCAATGCCTTCATTTTTTAATTCTCTGGCTTTTGCGGCCATGGCTAGCGTAGCCGATACGGGTAAACTGTTAATTCGTGCTGAAAGTGCGTCCATAAAACTAGTCGTTAATTATGCGGGTTGAACCCCCATATTTTTTAAATGTTTGAAGTGCGAAAATAATGCACTTCGCGTAGTTTTATACTCGTTATAGGGTAAATTAAACTCTTTTGCCGTTTTTTTCACAATTTTAGCAATATCTGTGTAATGTATATGACTAATGTGCGGAAAAATGTGGTGTTCAATTTGATGGTTGAGCCCACCAGTAAACCAGTTGATGAAGCGATTTCTTGTGGAGAAATTTACCGTTGTCAGTAATTGATGAATGGCCCATGTATTTTTCATGGTTCCCGTTTTTTCATCAGGTAAAGGCATTTGCGCATCTTCAATAACGTGTGCGAGCTGAAAAGTAAGGCTCAAAATTAAACCGGCAGTGTAATGCATTACGAAAAACCCAATCAAAATTTGCCACCAAGGCATGTTCATAACCAACATTGGTAGTATAATCCAAATCCCTGAATACATAATTTTTGTGCCGATTAGAATTAACCACTGACGTTTTGGGTGCAGTTCTTTTCGATAGGTCAATTTCTTCTTTAAATAGCGCGTAATTTGTCTAAAATCAGAACTAATTACCCAGTTTATGGTCAGTAAGCCATAAATGAACACAGAGTAATAGTGCTGGAAACGATGGTACCACTGCCAGTCGCTATGTTGAGAAAAGCGAATGACTCGACCGGCGTCTAGATCTTCATCATGCCCGTGAATATTGGTGAAGGTATGATGGAGTATGTTGTGTTGAACTTTCCAGTTGTGTACATTTCCTGCGAGAAGATAAATGCTTGACCCCATCAATTTATTGATCCAAGCATGGCGAGAAAATGAATTATGGTTTCCGTCGTGCATAACATTCATTCCAACGCCAGCCATTCCGACACCCATCAAAACAGCGAGGGAAAGTTTAATCCAAGGGTTGAAATCAGTCAAAAGGATCAGGAAGTAGGGGGTGACCAGAAGAGCAAACATAATTAAGGTTTTGACATATAATTGCCAGTTCCCAGTTTTGGATGCTTTGTGTTTTTGAAAGTGCTCATTGACCCTTTTGTTTAGGGTTTGAAAAAACTTTTTTGGGTCATTGCGCGAAAAACGCAAGGGTTTGTGTGTAGAATTATTTTCCATAGCAAGGAAGATGTATCTTTGTTTAGATTTTTAATAAAACTACAACTTTTGGATCGTTTAAACCACTATTTCCCCACACTTTCTGTTCATCAAAAAAAGCAATTCCTTCAACTAGAAGATCTCTACAAAGAATGGAATGCTCAAATTAATGTTATCTCACGTAAAGACATTGATGCCTTGTATGAAAAGCATGTGCTTCATTCTTTGGGAATCGCTAAGATTCAATCATTTAAAACAGGATCGCGCGTTCTTGATGTAGGAACTGGTGGTGGTTTTCCAGGAATTCCTTTAGCCATTTTGTTTCCAAAAGTTGACTTTTTTCTTATCGATTCCATTGGAAAAAAAATTAAAGTTGTCCAGGCTGTAGCCGAAGCTTTGGGCTTAAAAAACCTCGAAGCACGTCATCAAAGAGCGCAAGAATTTAAACAACCTGTCGATTTTGTGGTCAGTAGAGCAGTCACAAAAATGGAGGATTTTGTGCCTTGGGTGTCCAAGAACATAAAAAACAAAGGCACCCACAAGTTAAACAATGGGATCTTGTATCTCAAAGGAGGTGATTTAACGGAAGAGTTGAAAAACTTTCCACAAGCTCAAGAATTTGATCTTTCTGAACACTATACCGAAGCTTTTTTTGCCACCAAAAAGGTGGTTTATTTGCCCTTGAAGTAGAGGTTAATCTCCACTCCACCAGGCGCTTCAGCACTGTCCCCTTCTCTTTATTTTAGGTTTATTACCCTAAAAAGGGATATCGGTAGTTTTTTGGCGTTAGTAAAGGTTCTTTGATTAGACGCGGAGACACCCAACGCAAAAGGTTAAGTTTGGACCCTGCTTTATCATTTGTACCTGAAGCTCTCGCTCCTCCGAAAGGTTGTTGTCCCACAACGGCTCCGGTTGGTTTATCGTTGATGTAGAAATTCCCTGCGCTATTTTCTAGCGCAACAAGCGCTTGTTCTGCTGCATAACGATCTTTGGAGAAAATAGCACCCGTTAAGGCATAGTCCGAAGTTTGATCTACCAATTCTAAGGTAGCGGCATAGTCTTCGTCTTCGTAAAGGTAAACAGTGACGACTGGACCAAAAAGTTCTCGTTCCATTGTTTCGTACTTAGGATTGGCGGTCAGAAGAACAGTTGGTTCTACAAAATATCCTTTGCTGTCATCGCAATTTCCGCCATGTATTAGCGTTACTTCCGGAGATTTTTTAGCACGATCAATGGCCTCTTTTAATCGATCAAAAGAACCCTGATGAATCACCGCAGTGACAAAATTATTAAAGTCCTCTGGCGATCCCATGGTAATTTCATTCAGGCTTCTTACCACTTCATCTAATATAGCTTTCGAACTCGATTTGGGCAGGTAAACCCTTGAGGCAGCCGAGCATTTTTGTCCTTGGAACTCAAATGCACCGCGCACAATTCCGGTGGCAACTTCGTTTACATCTGCACTTGGATGTGCTATAATGAAATCTTTTCCTCCTGTCTCTCCAACAATTCGTGGATAGGTTTTGTAATGATGAATGTTCTCACCTATTTTTTGCCAAATATTTTTAAATACAAAGGTTGAGCCCGTAAAGTGAATTCCCGCAAAATCTGAAGAAGACAATACCTTTTCAGTAATCATTGCTGGGTCGCCCATGACCATGTTGATTACACCGGGGGGTAGGCCAGCTTCTTCAAATACTTCCATGATGACTTGTGCAGAATAAACTTGATGATCACTTGGTTTCCAAACAATTGTATTCCCCATTAGGGCTGGGGCCGCCGATAGGTTTCCTGCAATGGCTGTAAAGTTAAAAGGGCTCACTGCATACACAAAACCCTCTAAGGGACGATAACTCAATCGATTCCATATCCCGTCTCCAGAATTGGGTTGTTCTGCATAAATTTCTTCTGCAAATTGAACATTGAAACGCAAAAAATCAATAAACTCACAGGCCGCATCAATTTCTGCTTGATGGATGGTTTTTGATTGCGCTAACATGGTAACGGCATTAATTTTTGCTCGATATGGACCAGCCAATAAATCAGCTGCCTTTAGAAAAATGGTTGAGCGATGTTCAAACGAAAGTTGGCTCCATTTTTTACGGGCATTTAGTGCGCTATCAATGGCTAGATCAATATGTTTTTCATCGGCTAAACTATAGGTGCCCAACAAATGTTGGTGGTCATGTGGTGGATGCATTTCTGCATTTTTTGCAGCATTTATTTTTTCACCATTTATGCTTAAAGGAACATGAATGGTTTGCTTGTACAAGCTTTTGTAGGTGTCTAATACCTCTTTGCGTTCCGGACTACCTGGAGCAAAACCTTTGATGGGTTCGTTGATGGCTTTCGGACTTTTGGGAAAACTATTGTGCATGACGTATATTTTTATCAAATAAAGAAAAAAATACTTTAATTAAGCGCAAAGGTTGTGGCTAATTTAAAAGTGGGAATTTCGACATCAAACTCTTGTGCTGAAGAAAAATTTATCATGGTGTAGTAGCCGCTCATTGCCCCGATGGGAGAGGTAAGTAAACAGTTGGATTGATAAGTGTGGGAATCACCAGACTTAAGGATGGGTTTTTTTCCAATAACACCCGCGCCGTCTACGTAATGTGGTCTTCGGTTAGACTCCATTATTTTCCAATGACGATTGGTTAGCTGAACAACATCTTTACCTTGGTTTTCAATGCGAACAGTGTAGCGGAAAGCGTAATTGGGAACGTTGTTTTTCATGAATGTCCCTTCAAACTTTGTCAGTACAGAGATTTTTATCCCTTTGGTCACCTGTTGAAACATGATAGTTGCTTAATTTATAGCAAGTTAATATAAAAATGAATACAACCGACATCGGTTAAGAAATCAGTTTTTGTTGTTCAACAGCTAATTCTGTAGTTCAAAAGATTGCACATTTCCCCAGCCAACCAAAGCGTCATAAAGCGCTCCAATGGCGCGATGATACACAAGGATAAGGTAATTGTTTTCGGTAGAAGCATGGTTTCCGGAAAGCTTGTTTTTGTCCAATATACCATCCAGACGACTTACATATTTGTAGTTGTAAAAGCCTTGTTTTAAAAACAAAATACCCTCATAGACTTCTAGACTAGGATTGTAAATCATTTTATTCTCATCGGTTAGCGCATAATTATTGAATTTCCCATAAATGAAAATTTCCTCATCATTCAGTTCATATTGTTTGGCAAGGCTAAAATAAACAACGCTATAGTCGGCTTCAATATCTGGGTTAGAGCCTTGCAAGGTATTGATGGAGAAATCGCCATTGATGTCGGGAAAATAGGTGTAGGCTTCCCTTTCTCTTGGCACGTCTAAATACAAGTAATGCTGATACACTTCTTCACGATTTACATAACTAATGTTGGGGGTGGCAACACGAATGTCTTTAGAGTCAAAGTATAGAAATTCATTTCCTCCTTCGAATTGCGTTTGGCTGTCGTATCGATAAACATAGCTATTTCCTGTGTTAAATTGGGGTGGGGGAGAAAAAAAAGCAGTATCCCATTGGTCGTTTTGGAGCAACAATACATTCAAATCTTCCTGAGGATTGCGTATGCTGAAATTTAACGGTGTTACGGTAAACTGAATGTTTTGGTGGCTGGCAAAATTGGATAGATCTCTTGCAGGATAGGTACCCGCCTGAACTTGAACCCTGTCCTCATATACCAAGAACTTTCGCGAAAAGACCAATTCATCACCTGAGTTGTACACTTCCAACATATAGTTTCCGGACACTTTAAATTGAGTTCTCTCGTTGGGGAGGCTAAGGCTATAGTGTGTGTAGCGTTGAAGTGTGCTAAAAGAACTCTGGTAGGTGTCAATGCGGAGGTTGTCGTATCCCGTCAAGTATTGATTGGTAAATAATTCACTTGGTGTCCAATCGCGGTTGAAGTGTTTTATTCGGTAGTAATAGTCGTTGTCAAGGGCCAAAAGGTCATCAAAGCTAAGCGTAAACGTTTCGTTTAACCTTACCAGTGGAAATTGACCTGCGTATTCTGTCCCTTTGAACTGGATTGATTTGATGAAATCAACCTTATTTTGTTCTTTTGCAACTTGCCCTTGGAGCCATAAAGCAGTGACTAACATTAAGTAGGTTAAAATTCGAAATTTCATCCCACTAAGATACGGAAAAGTTTATTCACCCATCCATTGACATGGTCAAGCTCTTCAAAGCTTAAACAGATTATTAAGAATGTTTATAAATAAGTTAAATTCGTTTTGGTAGGGTTTTGTATAGCAAGGATTAATTGCTAAATTTGCATGAATTTTAGAATTTATACAGATGTCCAAAGACATACGAATAAGGAAAGGTTTTAATTTAAGCCTTGAAGGTGAAGCCAATAAGATATTGGTTGATACTCACCAATCCAAAACATTCGCACTTAAGCCAGACGACTTTTTCTACACTACCCCCAAGCTTCTTGTGAAAGAAGGTGAAAAGGTACAAAAAGGAAGTCCTTTGTTCTTTTCGAAGCAAAATCCACGTATCCATTTTGTATCGCCTGTTGGTGGTGAGGTTACCGCGATTGTTCGAGGTGCAAAAAGAAAAATATTAGAAATTGTAATTACCCAAGACGAAGCACAGGGTTCGGTAAAACACGAGATTCCTTCGCTTGAATCACTTGAGCAAGAACAATTGAAAGAAGTGCTACTTAAAGCAGGTGCTTGGCCGTTCATTAGCCAACGTCCCTATGGTACGATTGCACAGCCAGAAGATACCCCAAAAGCAATTTTTGTATCTTCATTTACCACGGCACCGTTGGATGTAGATTACGATTTTTTGTTAAAAAACAATAAGGCAGAATTCCAAAAAGGAATTGATGTTTTAGCCAAACTCGCGGAGGTGACACTTACTGCTGATGGGAACTTTAAAGGTTTCTTTGAGAAAGTAAACAACGCCAATGTAGTTGGAATCAAAGGACAGCATCCTGCAGGAAATGTAGGTGTTCAGATTCATCACTTAAATCCAGTCAATGCTGGAGAGCGTGTATGGGTGGTTAATCCAGAAGACGTTGCCAACATAGGTGCTTTGTTTTTAACAGGTGAATTTTCTGCACAGCGTACCGTTGCTGTTGTAGGTTCATCTGTAAAAAACCCACAGTACTACAAAACTACTATTGGTGCATCTGTTGCGTCTTTGCTGCAGCAATCAAACCTTGATGATGCCCAACCTAACCGACTTATCAATGGAGATGTTTTAACAGGAACAGCGACTTCTTTAGGTGGTTACTTGAGTTACTACAACAACCTGTTTTCGGTTATCCCTGAAGGAAATCACTACCGCATGTTCGGATGGTTACCTTTTGTAGACAACAAGATCCCAAGTATGTCCAAAACATCACTTTCATGGATTTTCGGAAAACGTAAAGCGAAGGTTGACACCAACTTAAATGGTGAAGAACGTGCCCTTGTGGTTACGGGAGAAATGGAAAAAGTATTTCCAATGGATATCTATCCTATGCAACTAATAAAATCTTGCATGATTGAGGATGTTGAGCGCATGGAGGTATTGGGGATTTACGAAGTCGTGCCCCAAGACTTTGCATTGATTGACTATTCAAGTACTTCTAAACTGGAAGCACAAGAGATTATCAGAAGAGGAGTTGAATTAATGATAAAAGAAGAAGGATAAACAACTAGTATGAATTTTTTAAGAAAATCACTCGATAACATAAAAAAGCCCTTCGGAAAAGGGGAGAAATACGAGCGCTTTGCTCCGGCAATTAATGCATTCGATACTTTTTTATTTGTACCAAATCACACCACTAACAAGGGAGCTCACGTTCGCGATGCGGTTGATTTAAAGCGTACAATGGTAACCGTAATCATTGCATTGTTGCCCGCATTGATTTACGGAATTTACAATACAGGCTACCAGTACTTCATCCAAACTGGAGAGGCGTTTACTTTTTTAGATGCTTTCATTCACGGGGCATGGAAGATTGTTCCAATGATAGCAGTCTCTTATATTGTAGGACTAACCATAGAATTTATCTTCGCCATTTACAGAGGGCATGAAGTAAACGAAGGCTATTTGGTAACAGGACTTTTGATCCCAATGATTATGCCAGTAGATATTCCGCTTTGGATGGTAGCAATTTCTGTTGCTTTTGCAGTATTGATCGCCAAAGAAGCTTTCGGAGGAACGGGGATGAACATTCTCAATCCTGCTTTAACAGCACGTGCCTTTGCATTTTTTGCTTACCCAACTTATATGTCGGGGAACAAAGTATGGGTTTCGGAAGCATCCAATGTTGATGCTATATCTGGAGAAACCATTCTTGGGAGCTTGGCAGCGGGGAACAATGTGAATTATAGCTTCTTCGAAATGTTCCAAGGTGCCATTCCTGGTTCAATTGCCGAAACATCTACCCTTTGGGTGGCTGTAGGTGCATTGATCCTTATTTTTACTGGCGTTGGTAGCTGGCGTATTATTGTTGGTGGAATTGGTGGAGCAGCGATCATGGGCTTCTTGTTCAACCTATGGGGAGCAAATGCTTTAATGAGTTTTGATTGGATGAATCACCTCGTTGTTGGAGGTTTTGCCTTTGGTATTGTTTTTATGGCGACCGACCCTGTGTCTGCAGCACAAACCAACAAAGGGAAATGGATTTATGGAATCTTAGTTGGAATCTTTTGTATTCTAATACGCGTCTTCAACCCAGCCTACCCAGAAGGAGTAATGTTAGCCATTCTACTCATGAATGTATTTGCACCAACCATCGATCACTACGTGGTTGAAGGAAACATTAATCGAAGAAAAAAACGTTGGGCTGCGGCACAACTTAAAACTGCCTAATCATGAATAGAGATAGCAATGGGTATACTTTTCTTTTTGCAACCATAATGGTCATTGTAGTGGCTTCATCTTTAGCCTATACTGCAACATCATTGAAGAGTAAGCAAGACGAAAATGTCCGCAAAGAACAGATGCAAAACATCTTATCGACGATTGGAATTGAAACCGATAGAGACCAAGCAGAAGGACTCTACAACGAATACATCAAAGAGCAATTGTCTTTAGTGAAAGACGGAAGTACCGATACCTCGGTCAATGCGTTTAAAATTAAATTAGCTACCGAAACCAAAAAGCCAATTGAGCAGCAGCGTTTCCCCCTTTACATAGCAGAAGTGGAAGATGCAAAATACTATATTGTTCCGCTCCGTGGAGCTGGACTTTGGGATGCCATTTGGGGATATATTGCCCTGGAGGACGATATGACTACCATCAAAGGAGCAGTGTTCGATCACAAAGGTGAAACAGCTGGTTTGGGTGCTGAGATTACACAGCAATGGTTTCAAGACCGTTTTAAAGGTGAAAAAATTTACGATGCAGAAGGTGTACTTGTAGGAATCAATGTTTCCAAGACAAACAATGACCCACAGGGGGCCGACAAAGAAGATCATGAAGTAGACGCCATTTCTGGTGCAACCATTACTGGAGACGGTGTAACCGATATGATTAGCGAACGTTTAGCGCATTACACCCCCTATTTCAAACAGAACGCAACGACTGTAGAACCAGCAATCGATGCAACTGAAGCAGAACAAGCGCTAGAAGAAGCTACGGAAGAAACCACTATTGCTTACCAAAATTAAACGCATGTCAAAGGAAAATAACCCTACACAAAAACCGACTTTGTTTTTTGTGAACAAAGAAAAAGAAGCACTCTTCTCAAAAAAGAATCGTGCCCTATTGTCAGATCCAATGGACGACAATAACCCAATTACAGTACAAGTTCTCGGAATTTGTTCTGCTTTGGCCATCACGGTGCAACTTAAACCAGCCATTGTAATGAGTATTTCGGTAATGGCAGTAATGGCTGCATCAAATGTCATCATCTCATTGTTGCGTAATTTAATCCCCAACCGTATTCGAATCATTGTACAATTGGTTGTTGTAGCGGCCATGGTAGTGTTGGTGGATCAAATCCTAAAAGCATTTGCTTATGACGTATACAAGGAATTATCCATCTTTATTGGATTGATCATCACCAACTGTATTGTTATGGGACGCCTAGAGGCTTTTGCCCTAGGAAATGGCGTGTGGAAGTCGTTCCTCGATGGAATTGGAAATGCAGCTGGATATGGATTTATCCTTATTATCGTTGCTTTTTTTAGAGAACTTCTCGGCTCAGGGAAATTATTGGGTTACCAAGTAATTCCTGATGCTGCTTATGCAATGGGGTATGAAAACAATGGACTAATGTTGTTGTCGCCCATGGCATTGATTACTGTTGGAATTTTTATTTGGATCCAACGATCACGTAACCGTAAACTCATCGAAAAAAACTAAGCAATGGAAACATATGTAAATTTATTTGTCAAGAGTATTTTCATCGAAAATATGATTTTCGCCTACTTCTTAGGGATGTGTTCCTATTTAGCGGTTTCCAAAACGGTGAAAACAGCTGTTGGTTTAGGTGCTGCAGTAATCTTTGTATTATCGATTACAGTGCCAATTAACTTTTTACTAGATACCTATTTGTTAAAGCCAGGTGCTCTTGCTTGGTTAGGTGGAGAATATGCTGAGTTAGACTTGAGTTTTTTAAGCTTCATTATGTTCATTGCGGTAATTGCTTCTATGGTTCAGCTGGTTGAAATGATTGTGGAGAAATTTGCTCCCGCCCTCTATGGTGCGCTAGGTATTTTCTTACCCTTGATTGCTGTAAACTGTGCCATTTTAGGAGGTTCGTTGTTTATGCAGCAAAAAGATTTTGGCGGAGTTGGTGAATCAGCAGTTTATGGATTTGGTTCGGGAATTGGTTGGTTTTTAGCCATTATTGCTATTGCAGCCATTCGTGAAAAAATCACCTACTCCAATGTACCTGCGCCACTTCGTGGTTTGGGAATTACCTTCATCATTACGGGCTTAATGGCGATTGGTTTTATGAGTTTTATGGGAATTAAATTATAAATAAAGAAATGGATTATACAATTATTTTAGCGTGTGTGATTGTCTTCTTGGGCATCATCTTTTTGTTGGTAGGAATGTTGTTGGGAGCTAAAGCCAAATTGATGCCTTCTGGGCCAGTTTCTTTGTTCATCAATGGTGGTAACAATGTAGAGGTTTCCTCTGGGAGTACATTGTTAAACACTCTCGGAGATAACAAGATATTTTTACCTTCTGCCTGTGGTGGTGGAGGAACTTGTATTCAGTGTAAGTGTCAGGTTATGGAAGGTGGAGGAGAAATTCTTCCTACAGAGAAGCCCCACTTTTCTAGAAAAGAAATAGCTGAAGGATGGCGTTTAGGTTGTCAAGTAAAGGTGAAAGAAAACATGGTTATCCAAGTTCCAGAAGAAGTTTTTGGGATCAAAAAATGGGAAGCTACGGTAGTGCGTAACTGGAATGTCGCCTCTTTCATCAAAGAATTTGTGGTCGAGCTTCCTGAAGAAATGGATTATAAAGCAGGGGGATACATTCAAATTGAGATCCCAGCTTGTGAAATTAATTATCAAGACATGGATATCTCTGCACACCCAGAGGAACATCCAGGTGAACCCGATAAATTTAAACTGGAATGGGATAAGTTTGGTCTTTGGCCATTGAAAATGAAAAATCCAGAATCTGTAGAACGTGCTTACTCCATGGCTTCTTATCCTGCAGAAGGAAGAGAAGTAATGCTCAATGTTCGTATTGCTACCCCACCATGGGATCGCGCTAAGAACGGTTGGATGGAAGTAAACCCAGGAATTGCATCTTCTTATATTTTTGCAAAAAAGCCAGGGGATAAAGTTACCATCTCTGGTCCTTTTGGTGAGTTTTTCATAAACGAGTCTGATTCAGAAATGTTATACGTAGGAGGTGGTGCAGGAATGGCACCGATGCGTTCTCATTTATACGAATTATTTAGAACCATCAAAACTGGACGTAAGGTTACCTTCTGGTATGGTGGTCGTTCAAAGCGTGAATTGTTTTACTTAGAACACTTCAGAGCTTTAGAAAAAGATTATCCAAACTTTAAATTCTACGTTGCACTTTCAGAGCCTTCTGAAGAAGACAACTGGAAAGTAAAAGAAGGATTAGATGGTGAGGGAGACGGATTCAAAGGATTCGTTCATCAAGTGGTGATTGACAACTATTTGTCAGCCCATGAAGCTCCAGAAGATATTGAAGTATACTTCTGTGGTCCACCGTTAATGAATCAAGCGGTTGAAAAAATGGCCGATGACTTCGGAATTCCACCAGAAAATGTTCGTTTCGACGACTTTGGAGGATAAATTGTTGAAAATGGGGCTACGTATGTTGCCCCTTTTTTTTTAAAAGAATATTCATGCTAAACGAACAAGAATTACACAATCTGGCGATGGAAGTTGTTGGTAAACAGCTAGAAGAAGATGGGTTTGAGTTTATGACCGTGAATTCTGAATTAAAAAAGGACCCGCAGTTTGTTTGTTTAAGAGAGAAGAAATTGCACTTTATTATTGTTCGTGCTATCAGTTACCCCAATAACCCTGTTGATTACGATGGAGTTTTTATGGAAAAAATACGTTCCCATGCAGAAAAATTTGAGGCGCGTACTTATTATGCAGGTGTTGGACTAGCTCATGGCGATGATTACGAATTGCCTTTAGTGTTAGATGCACCCTGCGCTGTGAATTATCAAGGATTACAAGAAATAACGCTTCATGGATAAACACATTCTCCTCACTTTAGTATTGTGCTGGATAGGTTGTGAGAAACAAGCAGACACCCTTGTTCATCAGGGCTATGCTTTAGGGACGTCCTATGGGGTGCAATATGCACCAATAGATCATTCGTATGATACTGTTCAACAAGGGATAGATTCCCTCTTTTATGTAATCAATGCATCACTATCTACCTACCTCCCTGCATCGGCCATTTCACAAATTAATCAAGGTGATTCTCTCGTCATTGTTGATAAGCATTTTCAAAGGGTCTACGTACAAGCCGACAAAGTATGGAAAGCAACTAAAGGGTATTTTGACCCCACCATTGGCGCTTGGGTAAATGCTTATGGCTTTGGGCCAGATAAGGCATTGACCAATATCAGCAAGCTACAACGCGATAGCTTAATGCAAATTACGGGCTGGGATAAAATTCACCTGACTCCCGATCATCGAATACGTAAAGAAAAGCCAGAGATTTATATCGACTTTAATGCCTTGGCAAAAGGCTATGCAGTTGATGTAATAGCGGATTATTTAATTCAATTAGGTAGCCAAAATCATTTGGTGGAAATTGGCGGCGAAGTTGTTGCCAAAGGGAATAGTCCTAAAAGTGGTAAAGCCTGGAAAATTGGGATAGATAAGCCAAATGAAACAGGAGAGCGTTCTTTACAATCCATTGTCGCTCTAAGCAATCAAGCCTTGGCGACCTCGGGTAATTACCGCAAGTTTCGCCTGGATGAATTAACGGGCGACAAATACGTCCACTCCATCAATCCATTGAGCGGTATACCTGTCCGTTCTAAGGTCTTAAGTGTTTCGGTTAAAGCCCCAAATTGCATGATGGCTGATGCGTATGCTACTGCACTCATGGTAATGCCTTTCGATGAAAGTAAAGCTTTAATTGAATCAAACAATCGTTTAGCTGCCTACTGGATTCTGAGTTCAGATGGTGGTCAACTAGAAGAAGTGTTTTCCTCTCGTTGGTAGAATCCGTTTGCATTTCTAATAAATTTTGTTTATTTATGTATACAATATGTTGATTTTATATTTCCCAAAATCTAAAATCTTGACCTATGAAATACGTCTTTTTATTCACGGCAGCCTTGTGGTTGGTTGTAGATACCTTACAAGCACAAATTAAAATAGGAGATAACATTGAATCCATTTCACCCTATGCTTTACTTGAATTAGAGAGCGGAGAAAAAGGCTTACTTATTCCGCGCCTATCAACCCAGCAGCGCAATACTTTTTTTGGTGATGACGTGCCAGCTGGTATGATAATCTTTAATTCGGACACGCAAAAAATACAATATGTTCGTTCACAGTTATCTTCAACAACTAAGAAGATTGAAATGTTGTGGGAAAATATTTCCAATGAACGCATTTTATCGCAAAGTAGCGGGGGAACATCTACTCTAGAAAATCCAACTAACGGAATGGTCTATTATCAGGAGGAAGAAAACGATTTGTACATATATAATGCTGTTTTGCAAAGATGGATTTTAATCGCTGGGACAAATTATTTTTTCGAGAGATCACCTGTTTTTAATCAACACATTCGATATGTGCGGTCAAATGGCACTGAAGAAACGCTTGATTTGAGTTCGCTTTCCACTTCTGATAGTCAAACCTTGACTGTATCAGAAACAATGATTGGCATCACTAACGGGAATCAAGTTGACGTTCAGCCGATCCTCACTTTAGCTTTAGCACAACTAGGTGTTAATACTTCCACGCTTGTTGGTCCTAAGGGAGATAGAGGAGATCGGGGTATACCCGGCATAGAGGGCCCTTCAGGAGTTCAAGGTATTCAAGGCCCAATTAGAGAGCAAGGAATTCCTGGTATTCAAGGTCCACCGGGAGTTTTAGCGATTTCTTCAAATACGGATAGTCAAACACTTACAGTTTCTTCTTTAAACGGAAGCAAAACCTTAACGATAGCTATCAGCAATGGTAATACGGAAACATTGGACTTGTCTTCTTTATCCTCGACTTCAACCAATACAGATAGTCAAACAATTCAGGTATCCAGCCTAAATGCTAGTAATACCTTAACGCTAGCCATCAGTAACGGAAATACGCAAACACTCGATTTATCCGCCTTAGCTGTGGTTAATTTATTCGAAGTTGATGGTAATGTAGTTCGGTCCTCAGTTGGTACCTCTTCTCATGATTTTGTATTCGGATCTGATACGCTAGATAATCAAACGGGTGCCTTAGATGACGCTCGCTTCTTTTTTGATAAAAGTAAGGCCGCTTTTCGTGCGGGCTATGCATCAGGGAACTCTTGGAATGAAATCAATATTGGTGAACGTTCTTTTGGAATGGGCTATCGAACACAGGCTTTGGCGATCGAAGTATTGCCATGGGGAATGCTACCGAAGCGCAAAGTTATGCTGCAACGGCTTTTGGAAGTTATAACACCATTATTTCTCCTTTAAGTACTTCTTCTTGGAATGCTGCCGATCGTTTGTTTGTTCTTGGAAATGGATCAAGTTCTTCCAATAAATCCGATGCTCTTGTAGTTTTAAAAAACGGAAATATTGGCATTGGAGACAGTACGCCAACAGAAGGAACTCTGGTCGTATCTGGAACGATAGTTGCCTCAAAAAGTATCATTGCCTCAGCTACGCTAACCCCTGACTATGTGTTTGAATATTTTTATACGGGAAAAAGTAAAGATAATCCTGAGTACCGCTTTCCTGTTTTAACGGAAATTGAGCAGTTCATTCAAAGCAACCATCATTTACCCAATATTCCAAGTGCAGAAATGATTCAAGACCAAGGTGGAATTGAACTGAATCGCGCATCTGAACGCCAGCTAGAAAAAATTGAGGAATTGTATTTGTTTACGATTGAACAGGAGAAGCGTATCAAACAATTAGAAAGAACCGTTTCCGCTTTAGTTGATGAACTAATACGTAAACAGTAAGTCTATTTTTTAGCGACGGGGATTCTTTCTTCTTTTGGTAAGGCATAGCGACTGCGTTCCTCAGAACTAAGCTTGGGTAAATAGTTGACTCCCTCAGCCGAAAATCCAACGCTTTCTATGCGATTGAAATAATCCGTACCATACACACGAACGTGATCATATTGACCAAATATTTTAGTTCGCTCCTTTTGATCTGTAATGCTATCGTCTTCAAAAGTAACCGATCTATTTTCATCCAATGGAACTTGCGCAATCAACGTACCGCCCTTTTTTAAGACACGATACAATTCTTTCATGGCAGTGTGATCATCCGGAATATGTTCCAAAACATGATTGCATAAAATCAAATCGTAATTATCGCTTTCAAAGGGGAGAGCACAAATGTCCGCTTTTACATCGGCCAAAGGAGAATGAAGGTCTGTTGTGGTGTAATCCCAATGGTCAAGCCCCTTAAATTTGGTGTAAAACACCTGTTCTGGAGCAATGTGCAATACCCTAATGTTGTCCTTTAAAAAAGAGGTTTCCCTTGATAGGTAGAGCCAGAGTAACCGGTGACGTTCAAGGGATAATGTCCCAGGGCACAGTGCGTTTTCTCTTAACTTATCATAGCCATAGGGCAGAAATTTCCGATAGCTACTTCCGTCGATTGGGTCTTCGAAACGATTTCCACTGTAATAAAGCTTTATCAATGGACGAAGCCAAATGCTTAACGAGATTAGCCAAGGGCGTGGAAAAAGGTTCAGCAACCATTTCATGCCGTTAGTGGTTGTTTTCGAAACGATATTTCTTCATCACTCTGAATACCGAGTGCTTCATAGATGTAATGGAAGGTAGATAACAATTCTGGTTTTCCGTCCACTAGAGCTACATTGTGTTCAAAATGTGCTGATGGTTTTCCGTCGGCAGTTAAGATTGTCCAGCCGTCTTTCAGTTGTTTAATGCGATGAGTTCCACCGTTAATCATGGGTTCAATGGCCAAAACCATTCCATCAACAAATTTCTTTCCGCGTCCACGCCTTCCGTAATTGGGAACTTCAGGTCCTTCGTGCATGGTGGTTCCTAAACCATGGCCTACCAATTCGCGCACTACACCATAACCCTCCTTTTCACAGTACTGTTGTATGGCAAAACCCATGTCTCCAATTCTGTTTCCAGCACGAAAGGCATTAATCCCAACATAAAGAGATTCTTTGGTAATGCGCAATAATTTTTCAGTGGCTGGTTCAATTTCTCCAACAGCAAAAGTATAGGCATGATCTCCGTAAAAGCCGTTTTTTAATGCGCCACAATCGATGGAAATAATATCGCCATCTTGCAGAGGTTCACTGTTGGGAATCCCATGTACGACCTGAGCATTGGGACTCATGCACAGGGTGTTGGGAAAATCGTATAGTCCAAGAAAACCTGGTTCAGCTCCGTGATCTCGAATAAAACTTTCCGCTTTTGCATCCAAGTCAAGTGTGGAAATTCCGGGTTTGATTTCGCTGGCCAACATGCCCAATGTTTTGGAAACAATTAATGCGCTTTCGCGCATTAATTCAATTTCTTCTGCATTTTTTAAGATTATAGCGCTCATTCTGCGTATGCATTTTTATAGTCTTCTCCTTTTAAAATAGCCAGGATATCATGCTCTAAGCTACGGATAGGAAACTCAACAATTCGATTAAGTTCGGTGCCATTTTCGGAGAAAATAAGCGTAGGAACATTGAATAGATTATAGGTTTTTTCTAATTTTTCTGGTGTTGTTTTGTCCTCATCAACAGCAATAATCTCCATGTCTGCGGTGGAGTAGCCTGCCTCGGTTAGAATTTTGATCATTCCAGGAACTTCTCGTTGACTGTCTTCACACCAGGTTCCCATAATTAAGCTGACTTTTCGGCTGTTCAAAACGCTTTTAATTTCGGCCAAAATAGATTGATTCACCTTGTAGCTATTGTATTCATTCGTGTACCAAGCAGCGCTAAATTCGCTCAACTGTGAGAGACTTACTTTTCCGATTAAGATTTCTTCACCATCAAAATCCTTACCTATTAAGTGGTCTGGAATTGCTGTTTTTTCTTTTTCAATGGGTGCAACAACCTTTTTTTTGGGTTGGTCTGCACAGGCAATGATCAGAAGGCAAAATGTTAAATATAAAACGCGCATATGCTAAAGTAATGATTTTTGTGTCATCGCAGTTGGTTGAGCAATTCCCATCAGATCAAGGAGGGTAGGAGCAATCGCACCCAATACACCTGACTGAATTGTTCTTTTTTCATTTTCAACCAAGATTACTGGAACGGGATTGGTTGTGTGAGCAGTATTTGGGCTTCCGTCTTCGTTGAGCATGGTTTCACAATTTCCATGATCTGCAATAACGAGGATGGAGTAATCTTTTGCCAAGGCAGCTTCAACGATGGATTCAGTGCATTCGTCTACAACCTCACAAGCCTTGATAGCAGCATTCAAATCTCCGGTATGCCCAACCATATCTGGGTTCGCAAAGTTCAAGCAGATGAAGTCAGCTGTTTCTTTTTGAATTTCCGGAATGATGGCATCTCGAATTTCGTAGGCACTCATTTCTGGTTGAAGATCATAGGTGGCTACTTTAGGAGATGGGCAGAGAATGCGTTCTTCCCCTTTAAAAGGTTCTTCACGTCCACCATTGAAAAAGAAGGTTACGTGTGGATATTTTTCTGTTTCAGCAATTCGGATTTGAATTTTACCTGCATTGGAAATGGTTTCTCCCAAGGTGTCGGTAATGTTTTCTTTGTTAAAGATTACATTCACGTTCTTGTAATTACTGTCGTAGTTGGTCATGGTGACATAGTGCAAATCGAGTGGACTAGTTCCTTGCTCTGGAAATGCTTTTTGGGAGAGCATTTGTGTTAGTTCTCTTCCTCTGTCGGTTCTGAAGTTGAAAAATAAAACAACATCTCCTTGCTCAATTTTAGTGTCTCCATCATTATTGATGAGTGGTTCTATAAATTCATCGGTTACCCCATTTTGATAAGAAGCTTTGAGTGCACCGACAAAATCGCTTGTATCTTTTCCTTCTCCATTGACCAAAAGCGCAAAAGCTTTCTGCACTCTATCCCAACGTTGATCTCTATCCATGGCAAAATAGCGACCAATAAGGCTTCCAACTTTTCCGGTGGTTTTTCCCATATGTGCCTCTAAATCAGCGACAAAATCTGCGCCCGACTGCGGGTCAACATCTCGTCCGTCTGTAAATCCGTGAAGCGCAACTTTAGCACATTCATTCTCGCTCAGAATACTGAGTAAGCTTTTGATGTGGTTGAGGTGGGAGTGAACCCCACCGTTTGATAATAGTCCAAGTAGGTGGATGGTCTTATCATTGGCTTTGGCATAGGCCATAGCTTCTTTAAGAACGACTTCGTCTTTCAGGGTGTTCTGCTCAATGGCTAGGTTTATTTTTGCTAAATCTTGATAAACAATTCTACCAGCACCCAAATTCATGTGGCCAACCTCACTATTTCCCATTTGTCCTTCAGGAAGTCCAACATGCATTCCGTCGGTAAACAAATCATTGTGAGAGAAGTTTTGATAGAGGCTATCTATGAAAGGAGTTTTGGCTTGGTCAACTGCTGAGACCTCGGGATTGGGTGCTTTTCCCCAACCGTCTAAGATCATTAAAATCGTTTTTTTGGACATTCAATTTGTTTTGTGCAAAGATAGTAAATGAAGAAAGAATCCTACTATTTTTGGCAAATCTAACTTATCTTTAACCCAGTTAAAACGTTTGCATTGCAAAAGGGAATCGTTTATCGTTCTACCGGAAGTTGGTACTTGGTCAAAAGTGCCGAAGGTGTTTTTTATCAATGCCGTATCAAAGGGAAGTTTCGCCTCAAAGGAATCAAACACACCAATCCTGTCGCTGTAGGCGATCGTGTTGTGTTTAGTCTCTTTACTGAAGGGGAGGAAACAAAAGGGATCATTGAAGAAATTGAGCCAAGGCACAATTACATTGTCAGAAAGTCGGTGAACTTATCCAAGCAAACTCAAATCATTGCAGCAAATATTGATCAGGCATTTTTACTCATTACGCTCAACAATCCCCCTACTTTCTTTGCCTTTATTGATCGATTTCTAATTACTGCACAAGCCTATCAAATCCCTGTTGTTTTATTATTCAATAAAATGGACACCTATAGCGAAGAAGAAATTGCAGAGATAGAATTCATGAAAAGTGTATACACTAGCTTGGACTTTGACTGCTACTCAATTTCATGTTTCAATCCTGACGATGTGTCGATGATCGATGCAGTGATGCGCGAAAAATCTTCCATGTTTTCTGGACATAGTGGGGTTGGAAAGTCGACCTTACTCAATGTCTTGTCACCAGATTTACGTTTGCGTACGGCCGAAATTTCTGAGCAACACCAACAAGGACAGCACACCACCACCTATGCTGAAATGTTCGATTTACCCAACGCAGCGCGCATCATTGATACGCCCGGAATAAAAGGTTTTGGTGTGGTTGATATGCAGCCCGAAGAATTAGGGAGCTATTTTACTGAATTTCATGCGGTGAAATCCGATTGTAAATTCAACAACTGCTTGCATGTAGACGAGCCGCGTTGTGCTGTAAAAGAGGGGGTTGAAAAAGGCAGCATCGCTGCTTCTCGTTATGCTAGTTATTTGCAATTATTGGAACAAGACACCCCTTATAGAAATTAGTATGCGAGTGGTCATTCAACGTGTTAGCGAAGCATCGGTTACAGTGGATCAAACCATTGTAGGAAAAATCAATCAAGGGCTGATGGTTTTACTGGGTGTGGAAGCAGCCGATACCCAAGAAGACATCGATTGGCTGGTCAATAAGATGTTGCAGCTTCGTATTTTTAACGATGTCAATGGGGTGATGAACTCCTCCTTGCTCGATGTCAATGGAGAAGTCTTGATCGTTAGTCAGTTTACCCTAATGGCTTCAACGAAAAAAGGAAATCGCCCCTCCTACATTAAAGCGGCGAACCATAACCATGCCATTCCTATGTATGAGGCTTTCTGTGAACAAGCCGAAAAACTCTTGGGTAGAAAAGTAGAACGCGGTGTTTTTGGGGCAGATATGAAAGTGGCATTGGTGAATGATGGGCCTGTTACCATTCAGATTGATTCGAAAAACAAAAACTAGACCTAAATAATGTTGACCTCTGTTTCGAGTGAAATGTCAAACGCTTCTTTCACTTTTTGCTGAATTTCATTGGCTAAAGCCAAAAGCTCTTCTCCTTTTGCCTCTCCGTAATTGACCAAAACGAGGGCTTGATGCTTGTGAACTCCAGCATCTCCTTTACGGTAACCTTTGAAGCCAAGGGTGTCGATTAACCAGCCGGCAGGAACCTTAACTTGTTCACTGTTTACAGGGTATGAGGGAATAGTGGGGTGCTTTTCTTGAAGTTGACAGTAGTGTTTTTTTGCGATTACAGGATTTTTGAAAAAGCTTCCACTGTTTCCGATCTCCTTGGGGTTTGGGAGTTTGCTTTGTCGAATAGCAATGACCGCTGCCCCTATATTTTTGGGATTTGGAGGTAATTTGCCCAATGCTTCTTTAATGGCTCCATAAGCAATATTAAGTTGATGCTTGGTCTTGGTGAGTCGCACACGTAACCGTGTGATGACATACTTTCCTCGGGCAGTGGTTTTAAAAACGGAGTTTCGGTAACCAAAAGCTGCTGCCTCAAGGTTAAACTCTTTTTCGTGTAAATCGTTTAGCGCAATGGCGCTGCAACTGATAAAAACATCTTTGAGTTCTACCCCGTAGGCGCCGATGTTTTGAATGGATGCAGTTCCGACATTTCCGGGGATCAGGGATAAGTTCTCCATTCCTCCGTAGCCTCGTTCAATGCTCCATTGGACGAAATTGTGCCAGTTTTCTCCGGCCATGGCTTCTACAATCACTGTTTCTTCATCTTCCTCGATGACTTGAATTCCCTTGGTGTTGATGTGAATACACAATCCTTCAAGAGGACGTGTGAGTAGTAAATTACTTCCGCCGCCGAGAATAAATTTTTTAGGATAATCCTTTAGGGTCAATGCTTCTTTTAGCTCTGCTTCACTGTGGACTGAGACAAAGGCCTCAGCGGTTTGGTCAATGCCAAAGCTGTTGTAATCTTTTAACGAGAAAGAGGATTGAATCTCCATGAAAATTTACTTGAAAGCAAGTTAACCAATCCTTAGGGATTTGGATAAGCTTGTAGTGCTTTTTCTAAAATCTCAGCTGTACGAATTAACTTGTCTTCATTGAGCACAAAACCAATTCGAACTTCTTTTAGACCATAGCCTGGGGTAGAATAAAAACCTGCTGCTGGGGCAAACATCACCGTTTCCTTTTCATACGAAAAATCAGTCAATAGCCATTTTGAAAAGTGCTCGGCATCTTTGACAGGGAGTTCAACCATACAGTAAAAAGCACCAGTAGGATTGGATACACGTACTCCTTCTATATTGCTTAAGGCTTTAATTAAGGTGTTTTTTCGTGCCGTATATTCTTTGATTACACCAGCTAGATAACTGGAGGGTGCCTTTAGTGCAGCTTCACTAGCCATTAGCGCATAAGTTGCTGGTGATAGTCGAAGGTGAGCAAATTTAAGCGCGGTGGCCAATAATCTTTTGTTACGACTAACCATAGCGCCTACACGTGCACCACACATGCTGTAGCGTTTGGACACAGAGTCGATCATGATGGCGTTTTCTTTTAAATCGGCTAGCTGAAGTACTGAAAAATGCGAAAGACTTTCGTCGTGAATAAATTCTCGATAAACTTCATCCACAATAAAAAATAAGTCATGTTTCAAACTAAGTTTACCCAGCGCAGTTATTTCTTCTTCTGTGTATAAGTAGCCCGTTGGATTACTTGGATTACATAAGAGGATTGCTCGTGTTTTTGCGGTTATCTTCGCTTCAATCTCTTCCAATGAAGGAAGTTTAAATTGATCGTCAAAGAGGGAGACTACCGGAATGACATTTACGCTTGCTGCAGCAGCAAAACCGTTGTAATTGGCATAAAATGGTTCTGGGATGATGATTTCATCACCAGCATCACAAATGCTGTTTAGGGTAAATGCCAAGGCCTCACTCGCACCCGTAGTAACAATGATTTCTTCTGGACGAATGCTTATGTTGTGCGTAGAATAATATTTGGCTAAGGCTTCTCTGTAATCCAGCGAACCTTCTGAAGAGCCATAGGGTAGTAATTCAAGCGAACTATTTTTGACAACCTCCATAGCCTCAACTGGGGCGTGGATGTCTGGTTGTCCAATGTTTAGATGGTGTACATGTATGCCATTTGCCTTTGCAGCATCCGCAAACTGAACCAGTTTTCGAATGGGTGACTCCGGAAGATCGTTTCCTTTTTGTGAAATTTCAGGCATAGTTGTACTAAATCTGCTGCAAATATCATAAAAAAAGTACCTACTTGGTTTTATGGAATGAAATTTGTTTAGATTTAACAAAATGCTCGTTAATTGTGCAAATTAGTGGGTGGGTGTCCTAAGATTTATTTATGCTTCAAAAATCAATCTTTTTTGCGATTTTATTCATGCTATGCGCTCCCCTTGGGGCACAATCAAAATTCAGCTTTGCCCACAATAAAACAGAGGCAAAAATCCCCTTTCATCTAAAATCAAATCTGATCATTGTTCCTGTTGTGATCAATGGGGTTGAGTTGAATTTTCTAGTCGATACTGGGGTTAGTTTTACGTTAATTTTTGATAATCACAAAGCAAAACAATTGGGTTTAGCGACAGACCAACCTTATATGCTCAGAGGGCTGGGAAATCAACCTGCGCTTGAGGCCTATAGAGTCTCACTTACTCATTTACAAATTGGCGACCTTAGTTTTGTTGAGCATGATGCCTTGGTGCTTCCAGAAAATGAATTCGAGTTGAGTCGGCGAATGGGAACCCAAATTGATGGAATTATTGGTCATGATTTGTTTTCGGATTACACTGTTTTGATTGATTATCAACGAAAGTTCTTGCGGATTAATCCAACTTCTTTGGCTAGAAGATGGAAGTCAGACAAGATTCTGCATTTCCCATTGCTATTTCATCGGAGAAAACCTCACATACAATTGGATGTCCCTCAAATGAATAAGGGAACGATCCAAGGTGAGTTAATGTTGGATACCGGCTTGAGTGATGCTGTGTGGCTTTTTCCAAGCGCGAGAGATGTTGTTCAAATTCCACCTGTTTTTGATGACTTTTTAGGAACAGGAATCAATGGAGATGTATTTGGTCAACGTGGAAAACTCTCTCGTTTTTTGTTGGGCTCTAAGGAATTGAAAGATGTAAAAGTCGCCTACCCACAAGTCGATTCTATTCAAGCTTCACCCATTGCCGAAAATCGTATTGGGAGTATAGGAGCAGAATTACTTTCTCGCTTTAAGGTGTTGATTGATTACCCGAATGCTAAAATTAGTTTTATGCCAACACAACAAACTAAAAAGCCTTTTTATTACAATTTGTCGGGTTTGGAAATCGAATACGATGGTATGCGTGTAGTGAAACAAAAGTTAGCGAGTATTCAGCGCAATGAAAATGAGCAAAACCGAGGCATAGAAATTGTACTACACGATCGGTTTCAACTTGTATTGCACCCTTCTATGGCTGTATCTTATGTGCGTCCAAATTCCCCTGCGCACAAAGCCGGCATCCTTGTGGGAGATGTTCTGCTTCAGATAAACGGAAGGAAAGTATACGATATGCCTCTTGAGCATGTCTTGGGGGTACTGCAAAAGGAACCCGGAGAACGGATAAGGCTTATCGTTGAACGGAAAGAAAAAAAGATAAAATTTAACTTTACGCTTCAATCATTTTTTGACACTATATCACAGTCCCCTTGATTTTTAACGAGACTATGGGCGTGCCCTTGGCGTTTGAATTTACTGTGATTGTTTTACGGATGGGACCCATGCGATTGGTGTCGTATTTCACTTGAATTTCTCCTTTTTCCCCTGGTGCAATGGGTGCTTCAGGTTTTTTAGGGATGGTGCATCCGCAGGACGAGTAAACTTTTGAAATAATGAGTGGTTCATCACCAGTGTTGGTGAATTCGAAAACACGAATGCCATCACTGCCTCTTTCGATTTCGCCATAGTCTACCGTAATGGAAGTAAAGTTAATGACAGGGCCATTTTCTGGGGTTTGAGCGTTTAGGTTTAGGGCCATAAACAAAGCAAAAAAAGTAACAATTGTTTTCATGTCTGCTGTTTTATTTGGAGTTCTAATATACAATTTTTTAGGTCGTTCATACTTCTTGCTTAGAAAGTCTTCTGTTTTCTTTCGTTTTCACTGAAGTAGGATTATTTTTGTTATTTATAACAAAAATCAGACCATTAATGGCTATCCCTTCAAAATTTGACGCTTCTCAAGTAGAAGAAAAGTGGTATGCATACTGGATGGAGCAAAATTATTTTGCTTCTACTCCCGATGCACGTGAATCCTATTCCATTGTTATTCCACCGCCAAATGTAACGGGTGTGCTTCACATGGGGCATATGTTGAATAATTCTTTACAAGATATTCTCATCCGTCGAGCAAGAATGAAAGGATTAAATGCTTGTTGGGTACCCGGTACTGACCATGCATCCATTGCAACCGAGGCAAAAGTGGTTGCTCGCTTAAAGAAGCAGGGGATAGATAAGAATGACCTTACGCGTGAAGAATTTTTAAAGCATGCTTGGGATTGGACAGATGAATTTGGGGGTGTGATTTTACAGCAACTTAAAAAACTGGGCTGTTCATGTGATTGGGACAGAACTAAATTTACCCTCGATCCAGACATGTATGAGTCGGTCATCAAGGTTTTTGTCGACCTGTACAATAAAGGGCTTATTTATCGCGGTTACCGCATGGTAAACTGGGATCCTGAGGCACAAACCACCTTGTCTGATGAAGAGGTGATCTTTGTCGAGAAACCTGGCTTTTTGTTCCACATCGCTTATCAAGTAGAAGGAAGTGATGAGCAGGTGATTATTGCGACCACCAGGCCAGAAACCCTTTTAGGGGATACTGCAGTCTGCATTCATCCAGAGGATGAACGTTACCAACATTTAAAAGGAAAACGTGTGATAGTTCCTATTGCCAATCGTTCCATCCCTATTATCGAGGATGAATACGTTGATCGTGAATTTGGTACCGGTTGTCTAAAAGTTACGCCTGCGCATGACATTAACGATAAGGCATTAGGGGAAAAGCATAATTTAGAACTCATCGATATTTTTAATGCAGACGCCACTCTAAACAGTTTTGGTTTGCATTATGAAGGGAAAGATCGTTTTGTTGTTCGTAAAGCAATTGCAAAAGAACTAGAGTCATTGAATGTTTTGGTCAAAAAGGAAAACTACAATCACAATGTGGGAACTTCAGAACGTACTAAAGCTGTGATTGAACCACGCCTGTCAGATCAATGGTTCTTAAAAATGGAAGATTTGGCTAAGCCTGCCATCGACGCAGTCTTGCATTCAGATGAGGTGAACCTTGTTCCGTCTAAATTCAACAATACTTATCGCCACTGGATGGAAAACATCCGCGATTGGAATATATCTCGTCAATTGTGGTGGGGACAACAAATACCTGCCTATTTCTATGGAGATGGTAAAGAAGACTTCGTTGTTGCTGAAACGCCAGAAGAGGCACTTAGCTTAGCGAAGACTAAAACAGGAAATGCCTCTCTTGCGCTATCAGACCTTCGCCAAGATGCTGATGTTTTGGATACATGGTTTTCTTCTTGGTTATGGCCAATTTCGGTTTTTGATGGAATTCGAAACCCAGACAATGAGGAGATAAATTATTATTATCCTACTCAGGACCTCGTCACTGGTCCAGACATATTGTTTTTCTGGGTAGCTCGAATGATTATTTCTGGCTATGAGTACAGAAAAGAACAGCCCTTTAGCAATGTTTATTTGACCGGACTTGTTCGCGATCCTCAGGGACGTAAAATGTCGAAGCAGTTAGGGAATTCTCCTGATGCGTTAAAGCTGATTGAAGACTATGGTGCCGACGCAGTTCGGGTTGGTCTCATGTTGAGTTCTGCTGCTGGGAATGATTTGTTGTTCGATGAAAATTTATGCCAACAAGGGAAGAACTTTGCTAATAAAATCTGGAATGCTTACCGCCTAATCGACGGTTGGGAGGTGGATAAAAATTGTGCAGCCGATGCAAACAATGCTGCGGCACTGGATTGGTACGAGCAAAAGTTTTATGCGACGCTTGCTAGCATTGAAGATCATTTTGAAAAATACAGAATTTCTGATGCGTTAATGGCTGCCTATAAATTATTATGGGATGATTTCTGTTCTTGGTTGTTGGAGGCCATTAAGCCAGCTTACGGTGCGCAAATTGACGCGCCCTCTCTGGAACGTATCAAAGCGCTGTTTGAACTAAACCTGAAGTTACTGCATCCCTTCATGCCTTTCTTGACAGAAGAATTATGGCAGCATATGAATGAGCGAACCGGAGAAGATGCATTGATTATTGCTGCATGGCCAACGCCAAAAGCTGTAGATCAAAATTGCTTGGAAGCATTTGAATTAGCAACGAAGGTCGTCAGTGGTGTTCGTAATTTCAGAAAAGAGCGAAACATATCTTACAAGGAGACCCTTAAGTTATATGTTGTGGCAGAGGCTTCACAGATAAGTTATCACGCCTTAATCCAGAAAATGGCTGGAGTTGAAGAAATCATTTGGGTAAAAGAGACCCCCTCTACTTCTGGAGCGGCTTTTAGGGTAGATACGTTTGAGTGTTTCATTCCCTTGGAAGGAGCTGTAGATGCCGAAGCCGAGAAAGCAAAACTTGAGGAAGAACTGAAGTACGCCAAAGGATTCTTACAATCGGTGCGTAAAAAATTAGATAACGAGCGTTTTGTCAGTAACGCACCCGCAAAAGTATTGGAGATGGAGCGCAAAAAAGAAGCAGATGCGCTAGAGAAAATAAGTGTTATTGAAAAAAGCTTGGCAGCTCTCTAAGGTTATTTTTCTGAAATAATGGTTTCTCCTCCACGGACCACTTGATCTAGAACTAGGTTCACGGGTGTTCCTACAGGTAGAAACAAATCTACACGCGATCCAAATTTGATGAAACCTGCATCTTCTCCTTGTACGGCAGTATCTCCAACCTTAGCATAGTTTACAATGCGTCTGGCCACTGCACCTGCGATTTGGCGGTAAAGTATTTCCCCAAATTGTTCGTTTTCGACCACAATGGTTGTGCGTTCGTTTAATTCTGATGATTTTGGATGCCAGGCAACCAAGTATTTGCCCGGATGATATTTGCTGAAATTCACTTTACCACTCATGGGATAACGCGTTACATGTACATTGATAGGGGACATGAAGATGGATACTTGCAAACGCTGATCTTTGAAATATTCTTTTTCGTAAACTTCTTCTATGATGACCACTTTTCCATCGACTGGAGCCAAAAGGTGGTTGTCGTTTAAGACAGTATTTCTGTTGGGGTTTCTGAAAAATTGTAGTACCAAAACCAAGGCAACCAAGGCGCCTATTTGTAGGCTTAATTTCCCAAGTTTATGACCAATGAAGTACTCAGCACCTAAGGCAATTGCAGCGCAAATTAGGAATGTGGTGATAATGATGAAATAACCTTCTTTATGAAACATATTAGATGAATTTTAATAATAAGTAATAAAAGGGAGCAGTGTAGATAACACTGTCCATGCGATCGTAAAAGCCACCATGACCGGGGAGTAAACTACCGCTATCTTTGACATTTGCTCTTCGTTTGAAATACGATTGTATAAAGTCCCCTAAAGTAGCAAATAATGGAATAAGTAATCCTATTGCCCACCATAAAGCGCCAAATAATTGAAGTGTATCTTCGACCAAATAAAGCAATAGGAGGGTGGCAACTGTTCCGCCCCAGTAGCCTTCCCATGATTTTTTGGGAGAGATTGCCGCGAATAGTTTTGTTTTTCCAAAGCGAGAGCCAACCAAATACGCAAAAGAGTTATTGACCCAAATGGAGAGGTAAAATAGCAGCAAGTAAAAGGGTTGTTCAGATAAAGAAAGATCCATCAATAAGGGGATGAATACACTCGATGTAATTAGGTAAAAAAGCGTAAAGCTGGTTTTGAGTACGCGCGAATAGTTTGGTTTTTTCTGACGTAGACAAAGGTAGGTTAAAAACAAATTGACGCCAATGGCCAACCCAATCATGATTTTGATGATGTTTTCAGCGAGGAATCCTAAATAACTCAAAGAAAAAAGTGATAGGAGAACGAAAGGCCAAAAGGAAGAGTTGAAATCAATTAGACGTTGAAACTCCCACAAAGCCAAGACCGAAAAAATACCAATTAGAGCGTAAAATGCGAGGGGAGAAAAGAACATGGTTGCAGTGAGCAATGCAACATAGAGACTTCCCGATATAACACGTGTGGTGAATTCGTTCATTAGTTTACTTCCTGAACCAACAAATATAGATGTTTTGCATTTCCCCCATAGGAAAGAAAATCGTTTTCTTTTGTTGGGTCAAATGCATTCAATGTGGTGATATTGGTCGGGAGGTTGTTTTTGTACTTTTGGTTGATGGAAGTCATGGCTTCACTGACATCATTTTTGAAGTCGTTCGTCTTTGCAATGATGATAAGGTTTTCCGGTAATTCACTCAGTTTGCGTTCTTGAATTTGTCGGTTGCAAATTAAAATGGCCCCCTTGTTTGCGATCAGGTACTCACAGTGCAAAACGAGTGCTTTTGACTCCTTTTCGGACGGAACTAAATTGAAGAAAGAAGATAGTACAGAACTACTGCTTTCTATTTCATCGTTAAACCAACCATTCTCCTCAATGATTTGATTGAAAAATGAGGCAGTTGTTGTTGCATCTTCACAGTAAATGAATTTCCCTCCTCGTTCAATGAACTTTTTGGCGAATAGAATTTCTTTTGGATCACTCTCTTTTGGGAGATACGGACTTTTTCCGTCAGATGAACTCGGTTTTTTAGCCCCAAAAAATTGTTCGAAAAACCCCACTTATGGTTAAGCTTCTTTAGTTGTTGTGTCTGACTTAGCTTCTTCTTCCTCTTTTGGTGCACCGAAAGGGCGTTCCCCTAAAATGTTTACTAAGTCATCTTTGAAAATGACTTCTTTTTCCAACAAACGATTGGCGAGTGAAGTCAACTTATCCTTATTTTCTTCCACTAATTTACAGGCACGATCGTACTGCAATTCAATGATTTTAGAAATTTCTTTATCAATGACTTGTGCAGTTTCCTCAGAATAAGGTTTGGAGAAGTTGTAATCACTTTGACCACTAGAATCGTAATAAGTTACATTTCCAATTTCTTCATTCAGTCCATAGACGGTAACCATTGCTTTGGCCTGACGAGTAACTTTCTCAAGATCACTAAGGGCTCCGGTCGATATTTTGTCAAACATTATTTTTTCAGCTGCACGTCCACCAAGGGTAGCACACATTTCATCCAACATTTGTTCGGTGCGTACAATCATGCGTTCTTCTGGAAGGTACCAGGCTGCTCCTAACGATTGTCCTCTTGGCACGATGGTCACCTTTACCAAGGGAGCGGCAAACTCGAGTAACCAACTCACCATGGCATGTCCAGCTTCGTGGAAAGCGATGGTTTTCTTTTCCTCTTGGGTGATGATTTTGTTTTTCTTTTCAAGCCCTCCAATGATGCGATCAACAGCATCGAGGAAATCTTGTTTTCCAACCGATTTTTTGTTTTTCCGTGCTGCAATCAATGCTGCTTCATTACATACATTCGCTATATCAGCGCCTGAAAAACCTGGCGTTTGTTTTGAAAGGAAATCTACATCCAAGGTTTTGGTTGTCTTCAGCGGCTTTAAGTGTACTTTAAAGATTTCTTTACGTTCTCTAACATCGGGTAGGTCCACATAGATTTGACGGTCAAATCGTCCGGCACGCATTAGGGCTTTGTCCAACACATCTGCACGGTTGGTTGCCGCCAAAACAATTACGTTAGTGTTTGTGCCAAAGCCATCCATTTCCGTCAATAATTGATTGAGGGTGTTTTCGCGTTCATCGTTGGAGCCGGTCATATTGCTTTTTCCACGTGCACGACCGATGGCATCTATTTCATCGATAAAAATAATCGCGGGAGATTTGTCTTTGGCTTGTTTGAAAAGGTCTCGTACACGAGATGCACCAACCCCCACAAACATCTCTACAAAATCTGATCCAGATAGAGAGAAGAAAGGTACTTTTGCTTCTCCGGCTACAGCTTTTGCCAATAAAGTTTTTCCTGTTCCAGGCTGGCCAACCAATAAGGCACCCTTTGGGATTTTCCCTCCGAGAATAGTATATTTTTCAGGATTCTTAAGAAAGTCGACAATTTCTTGTACCTCTTCTTTGGCTCCTTCTAGTCCAGCAACATCTTTAAAGGTGACCTTAATATCAGTTTTTTCGTCAAATAGCTTGGCTTTTGACTTTCCAATATTGAAGATCTGTCCACCAGCACCACCTCCAGCATTTCCAGACATGCGACGCATGATAAAAATCCACACCAATACAATGACGATAATGGGCAGGAAGCTTAAGATGACATCGAAAAACTTGTTTTCAATGGTTACGAATTCATAGTTGAATTCCACATTGTTTGCTCTGGCGCGTTCCAGTTTCTCTTGAAATAATTTTAAATCCCCAAATTCAAAGGCGTAATGTGGTCCTTGAATATTGGTTTGTCCTAAAAAGTTTTCTTCTTTTAATGCTTGGTGTTCAGATTTGTCTAGGGCTTCGCGTTTCAAATAAATGCGGGCCATTTTCTCATTCTGAATCACTACCTTTTCAATGTCTCCGTTGTTGAGGTAACGCTCAAATTCAGAGGTATTTGTTTTTCCAGTAGACTGAGCTCCACCGTCACCAAAAAAGCTGACGCTTAAAAGGAGAACGATGACCATTCCATAAAGCCAATAAGGATTGAAACGTGGTTTATTTTGTTTATTTTTTTCAGTCATCTTCTAATAGTTTGAGGCGATTTGGGTGGTTTCTGCGTCCCCCCATAATTCTTCGATATTATAAAACTCACGGATAGGTTTTTGGAAAACATGAACCACTACATTTATATAATCCATCAACACCCATTCGGCATTGTCCAATCCTTCTGTGTGAAAGGGCTTTTCTTTCAAGGCTTTACTGACTACCTTTTGTATGGATTGTGTAAGGGCGGCCACATGAGTATTCGAGGTACCGGAGCAAACGACAAAATAGTCGCAGACGGTGTTGTCGAGTGGTCGCAAATCCAATAATTTGATGTCTATTCCTTTTACTTCCTCAATGCCCAAAATGATTTGTGCGATTAGGTTGTCTGCGGCATTTGAAGGTTTTGTCATTAATCTAGTTTGTTTCTGCAAATTTATTACTTTATTGGCGACAATACAGCAACTTATGTCATATTTCCAAATAAACAAAATTGATGCCATTGGTTCAACCAATGTAGCCCTCAAAGAAAGCTACCAACAAGGGCTGCTGCAGCATGGGGATGTTTTGTGGGCGCTTCATCAGACACAAGGGAAAGGACAACGAGCAGCCCAATGGGTGGTTGAGCCAAACAAAAACCTCACATTTTCTTTTTTTGTAGCGCATGATAAGCTCGCTTTAGGCTCTTCATTTCACCTCAATTGTTTGGTTGCTTTGGCGATTAGAAATACCCTAAATTACTTTGCCATTCCTACTGTCACTATTAAGTGGCCAAACGACATTTTGTCAGAGAACAGAAAATTGTGCGGTGTTTTAATTGAAAATCTTTATCGCGGAACTCAATTGCAGGGATCTATTGTCGGCATTGGTCTAAATGTCAACCAAGAAGATTTTTCGACTTTTCCTCGTGCCAGTTCTATGCGACTGTGTTCGGGTGTTCAGTTTAAGGTAAAAGAGGTACTCGATACCCTCTTGCAAGAAATTGAACGACTGCTGAACCAAAATGAAAGCTATGCAGTGGTACTCGAAAAATACAATGCAAGGCTTTTTGGTCGCAATGAATCCCGTCTTTTCCGTAAGCATGGTAAAGAATTCAATGCAAGCGTAGTAGGGGTAAACCAAGAAGGATACTTGGTGTTAATCGATACAAATGGGATACACTCGAAGCACCAGCTGAAAGAAATTGAATGGGTGTATTAAGGGGTCCAGTTCGCCGGATCTACGCGCCAGCCAGAAAGTGTTTTTAATTGTGCTTCACTAATTGCATCCTCTTCTTTTGCATGAAGCAAGAGGTGATCATAGTCACTCAGGGTGTGTAAAACAACATCATTAGATTTAAAGTTTTCTTCCGCAACCGCAAAGCAATAGGAAAACAAAGCCAACATTCCCAAAACCTCTAAACCTTCTTCTTTTAGTGCCTTGACAGCGTTGAGGCTACTTTTACCTGTACTGATCAAGTCTTCTATCACAACGATGGGCTTTCCTTCTGGTGCATGGCCTTCCATTTGATTTTTTCGACCGTGTTTTTTTGGTTCAGGACGCACATAAACAAAAGGAACATCGAGTTTTTGGGCGACTAACATTCCAATGCCAATGGCACCCGTAGCTACCCCAGCGATGGTAACGGCTGTACCGTATAATTTTTCTACCTGTTCAGCTAAGTTAGTTGCTAAAAATTCCCGTACTTCAGGATATGAAAGCGCTAGGCGGTTATCACAATATATTGGAGATTTCCATCCACTTGCCCAAATAAAAGGGTTTTCAGGATTCAATTTTATTGCATTAATTTGTAAGAGAAATTGCGCCGTAGCTGCTGCCGTTTGTTTACTATAAATCATATACAAATGTATAAAGTATTTTTCAATCAGAAACCAATTATATTAACGATATCATTTGAGACACAAACCGAAGAGGCGCCCCTCTTTTTTGTGAAATTCACTTCCAAAAAAAATATAGTTGCTGCCTTGAAATCCAAAAAAGTAAAGATGTTATATCTCTATCACCCCAAAGAAGAGCGCTTATGGGAACTGTTTTTAGCTTTGTTCAAAATCATTGAAGCAGCAGGGGGTATTGTTCAACACACTGACTCCAAAAAATACTTATTCATTTATCGAAATGATAAATGGGATTTACCCAAAGGCCGAATCGAAAAGGGGGAAGCTGTTCGTGCTGCAGCCATTCGTGAGGTGGAAGAAGAAACGGGTGTAATGAATTTAGCAGTCCTTAAGCCTTTGATAGCCACCTTTCATGTGTTTAATCGCAATGGGAAATATCGATTAAAGAAAACGTATTGGTATGCGATGGAAACCAGCTTTTCTGGTGATTTGGTTCCACAAGCAAATGAAGGAATTCAAAAGGCAATGTGGAAAGCAAAAGAAGAGGTGCCAGCATTGTTTGAGAATGCCTATGCAAACATTAAATTACTCTGGGAGAAAGCCGATTTATAGCTTTACTGCACTGGGGACCATTGAACTGTAGTCTCCTCCAAATTGAATAACTTCGCGAACTATACTACTGCTGATAAAAGAAGTTTCTGAGGACGTCAGTAGAAAAACCGTTTCAATACTAGATAAACGTCTGTTTACCTGAGTGATGGTTTTTTCGAATTCAAAATCAGCCGGGTTTCGCAGTCCCCTTAAGATAAAGTTAGCATCGATCGACTGGCAGTAATCAACGGTTAAACCTGAATAGGTGTCTACTTTTATTTTAGGCTCATCAGCAAAGCTAGCTTCGATAAAGGCTTTTCGTTGTTCGAGTGAAAACATGTACTTCTTGGTGGAATTCACACCTATGGCAATGACTAATTCGTCAAACAAAGGCAAGGAGCGTTTGATGATGTCTACATGCCCCATGGTGATGGGGTCAAAAGAACCGGGAAAAATTGCACGTCTCATAGAATAAAATTACGCTTTTTTTGCTAAGCTGGTTTCAATTACCCCAGAGAGGAGTTGGAGTAGGGGTATTCCGGCGGCCTCTGCTTGTTGTGGAATGATGCTTTGCAAGGTCATTCCTGGGATGGTATTTATTTCGAGTAAATGCGGAACACCGTCTTGGAAAATGAATTCTGAACGACTAATGCCCTTGAGTCCCATTTGGCTATAGAGTTGCTTTGCCATTTTTTTTGCGCTTGCTTCCCATTCGGTAGGTAATTGCGCGGGGGTGATTTCTGTTGACTTACCTTCGTATTTGGCCTGATAGTCGAAAAAATCATTTTCGCTGATGATTTCTGTGATGGGCAAAACCTTTACTTCATTTTCCCATTCCAAAACACCTACCGTAATTTCTTTTCCCTGCAAAGCAGTTTCTATGAGGAGTTGGTGGTCTTCTTTAAAGGCTTTTTCAATGGCGGGTTGGAGCTCATTTTTATCATAAACTTTATACACTCCAAAGCTACTTCCGGCTCGATTGGCTTTGACAAAACAAGGAAAGCCTACCTTCTCTTCGATGGCATCGAGCGAAATGGTTTCTCCTTGATTGAGGGTGTAGCGATTTGCAGTAGGAATTCCCATGGCTGCTGCAACTGCAAGGCAATCTCGCTTGTTGTAGGTCAAGGCGGCTACTTCGCTTGGACAACTGGTGTGGGCAATGTCGAGCATTTCGAGATAGCCCGCAAACTGTCCGTTTTCTCCTGGAGCGCCATGGATCATATTGACAATACAGTCGAATTGCTTTTCTTGTCCATTGATGGTAAAACCAAAGTTGCCCTTTTGAAGTGAATAGGTGTTTCCTGCAGCATCTTCAACGGTCCATTGGTCTTTGGCTAAATCAATTTGATAGCATTCATAGGGCCCATCCAAGAGGCAGTTGAATACTACCTGACCACTCTTTTTCGAAATTTCTCGTTCTGATGTAAATCCACCACTTGCGACGCCAATAATTTTTCTCATAACGTAAAATTACTAATCGTTTTGGAATGGACAACAGTTTCCTCGCATCATTCGCAATGGGTTTCTTATCTTTACCCAAGAATTAAATGCCATGAATTTCTTACGTTTTCTTTTTAGTAAATCATTCCTTAGACAATTGTGCTATGCTTTTGTAGTTAGCTGTCTTGTTTTGATAGGAGTGTATTACGGATTGAGCGCGGCAACACAGAACAACCAACACGTTACTGTGCCAGACGTTGAGACCTTGTCATTGGAAGAAATTCCTTCTATTTTTGAGCGTTATGAATTGCGCTATGAAGTCTTAGATTCTGCCAAATTCAACCCAAATTATCCGCCTTATGCCGTCATAGAACAGCTTCCCAAAGCAGGATCTGAGGTGAAACGCGGACGAAAAATATACTTTACCTTGAATCCCTCGGGATTTCGAAAATTAAAAGTTCCTGATGTGATTCAAATCACCAAACGGAATGCTGAAACACGCTTGACAGCTGTTGGCTTCGAACTTGGAGAAATCACCTATCGTGACAATATCGGAAAAGACATGGTCTTGGAAATACGGTATGAAGGAAAAAAAATAGCACCTGGGGTGATCTTACCCAAAACATCTAAAATAGACTTAGTCTTAGGAAATGGAAAATGATAATTCACTAGAAGAAGAATTCCAAGAAACAACCGTATTACACGAGCACTTTTCTTTTACAGCCGACAAGGGGCAAGAGCCTTTACGGGTCGATAAATATTTGATGAACCGCATCGAAAATGCGACACGAACAAAAATTCAGCAAGCGGCAAAAGATGGGAATATCTTTGTTGACGACGTGGCTGTAAAATCGAATTATAAAGTCAAAGGGGGTAATGTGGTGCGCGTCATGTTTGGTCATCCTCCCTACGAAAATCTATTGGTGCCAGAAGACTTACCGCTAGAGGTGGTCTATGAGGACGATACTGTGGTAGTAGTCAACAAGGCAGCTGGCATGGTGGTACATCCTGGGCATGGAAATTATTCCGGTACCCTTATCAATGCCCTGTTGTTTCATTTTGACAATTTACCGCAAAATGAACAGCAGCGTCCCGGATTGGTGCATCGCATTGACAAAGACACTAGTGGCCTCTTGGTGATTGCCAAGACCGAAGAAGCCTTGACGCATCTGTCCAAACAATTTTTTGATAAAACATCTGAGCGAAAATACTTGGCCTTGGTTTGGGGCAATGTTGCCGATGAGGCAGGAACAGTAGAAGGCCATATAGGTCGTCACCCTAAGAACCGTTTGCAAATGCTTGTTTACCCTGAAGGGGAGACAGGGAAGCATGCGGTGACCCACTACAAGGTGCTCGAACGATTGGGATATGTTACTTTGGTCGAATGTCAATTGGAAACTGGACGTACCCATCAAATCCGTGCGCATATGAAGCACATTGGACATACCTTATTCAATGATGAACGCTATGGCGGGGATTCGATTTTAAAAGGAATTTCGTTTAGCAAGTACAAGCAGTTTGTAGAAAATTGTTTCAAGCTAATTCCACGACAGGCCTTGCATGCCAAAACCCTTGGTTTTGAACATCCCAAAACAGGGGAGTGGATGCAGTTCGATTCAGAAATTCCAGCTGACCTGCAAGCCGTCTTGGTCAAGTGGCGTAATTACGCCCAACATAAGCAGTTGTAATAGAAGCATCAAAGATTGCTATCCCTTTGCTTTGGGGAATTGTAAAAAGCCACTTATTTTTGGGTAAAATGCTGCGCCATGAAAATGATTATTTCTCCTGCAAAGTCACTTAATTTTGACAGTGCACTTCCCACCACAGAACATACCGATGCTCGTTTTTTAACCGAAGCGGAACGCATCAATAAGCTATTGAAGAAGAAGTCGGTCAAGTCCATTGGAAAACTCATGGGGATTTCAGAAAACCTCTCTACGCTCAACTGGCAACGCAACCAAGATTTTCAACTGCCCTTCACTGCAGACAATGCCCGTCCTGCGATCTATGCTTTTGATGGGGATGTGTACACGGGCATGGATGCCTACAGCATTCCGGCTGAAAAAATTCCGCAGCTGCAAGATCAATTGCGCATACTCTCTGGTCTCTATGGCCTCCTAAAACCCCTCGATTTAATTCAGCCTTACCGCCTAGAAATGGGCACCAAGTTTCCGGTGGGGGTAAAGAAAAACTTGCCTGCCTTTTGGAAGGATAAAGTGACCCAAAGCCTGAATGAAGAATTGACCAAAGAGGAAACCTTTTTAAACTTAGCCAGTAACGAGTATTTCGCCGCCGTAGATACCAAAGCCCTAAAAACTGAGGTGATTACCCCACAGTTCAAGGATTTTAAAGACGGGAAACTCAAAATGATATCCTTCTTTGCCAAGAAAGCTCGTGGCATGATGGTGCGCTATGTTTTAGACCACAACTGTAAAAACCTAGACGATATCAAAGGTTTTTCTAGCGATGGTTACCAATACAGCGAAACCCATACAGCACACGAAAATCAGCCGGTCTTTATTCGCTAGGCTTTCTTTACTGCTTCTTTCCGTTCGTTACGTTTGGTCTTGCGGCGCACGCCATAGGTTCCTTTGTTGATTTTTCCGCGACGCGTTTTTTTGTCTCCTTTGCCCATAAGTAGTAGATTTGGTTGGACCTAAACTTAATCGTTTTTATACAGACCACCAAATGTTTCATCACACGCATCCTTATCCTCCTTACATTTTAGAAGACAGTACTCGATTGATTGTGGGGACGCTACCACCACCACGTTTCACTACTGGGGAGTTAAACACCCAAGATTTGGATTTCTGTTATGGTAGCAGCAACGGTATGTTGTGGAAAATATGGGATCGTTTGTATGACCTCAACTTGGTCTATGAGAATACTCACTTTGCCATAGAACAACGTAAGGCTTTTTTGAAACGAGAAAAAATTGGGATCTGCGATATTGTTGGCGCAGCTTACCGCGATAAAATCGACGCCTCTGACCTTGGCATGCAGCAACCCGAATTACGCGACCTTCTGGGAATACTCGTACAACATCCCAAAGTGAATACCTTAATCTTTACTGGGGGCAATAGCAAGAATGGCCCAGAGTATTTTTTTCGACAACTACTTAAAAAAGCGAAAATCCCCTTGGAGTGTATAGACAATCAGGTGCCGCGTAAACATCAATTTAATTGGGCGGGGAGAACGATAATAACCCATAGTTTAACCGCTCCTTCTGGGACAGCCAATAGAGCTATTGGGAGTATGCTCGCCTATAAAGAAGCCAAAGCGCAGGATCCCCGTTATACCACTATTGATTTTCGGGTGGAGCAGTATGGCCGGGTGTTTCAGAATACTTAGCTTTCCCTTTTTGGTTCTTTTATTTCTCTAATGAAAGATATGTTTCTTCAGAAATGGGCTCTAACCATTTTGTGGGTTCATTTGCATAAAAATCAAATAGGTAAGACATCAAATCAAAATCTTCTTCTCCTTCTTCCTCATGAAATTTTGCTGAACTTGTAACTAGATTAAATTCAGCAACGGTTCTGCTAACAGGTATCTCGAATGGTTCATTTCTTACAATTCCTGCTGTGAATTTGTTAGTAGTATTTACATCACCAAAAACTAAAGTAAATGCGAGATTATCATCGAGAACCATAGTAACACAAGTGCCACTTTGAATAGGTATATGAAAAGGAAGGATAACTGCACTTTGGAAGATTCTCTTTGGATGAATTTCTGCCTTTTTATAGACAGGCAAGAAATCATTTGGAAATGACTCCTTATTTATAAAGTAGAATTCATCTTTAAAATTACCCTTGTCACTCATTTGTTATTGTTAATGCACCACAACTATGGTGTATGCACACCTTTAGGTGTGTTTATTTCCGTTATATATTTATTTTGTTCAACAATACCTCCCACATGGGGCTGTATTGTAGAATGGACTGTCTCATAAATTCGATCAAAAGAAAATTTAAGCGCGTCGGTTTTGTAAATAAAAACCCATTCCAAAAAAGAAAATACAGAAAGTGGTTTCCACCAAGTGGAAACCGAATAAAAACGGGTTTTTGGGCAAACGTAGGTCATGGTGTAAGAATAGATTAGGGGTCTATAC
>JAKMEK010000084.1 GCA_022425945.1 Flavobacteriaceae bacterium | reverse complement strand
CCTTACCAAGGAAACGCTCTACCCCTGAGCTACGTCGGCGTTAAAGAGAGCGAGAGACCGGGTTCGAACCGGCGACATTCAGCTTGGAAGGCTGACGCTCTACCAACTGAGCTACTCTCGCATTTTTTAAAAACCTCCCTAAGAAGGTTTTTAAAGGTGTGGGGAGAGCAGGATTCGAACCTGCGAAGTTAAAAACAGCAGATTTACAGTCTGCCCTCGTTGGCCGCTTGAGTATCTCCCCAAAATTGGTAAATAAAAGAACTAAGAGCCGATGGAGGGACTCGAACCCACGACCTGCTGATTACAAATCAGCTGCTCTAGCCAGCTGAGCTACATCGGCTTTTATGTGCCCTTTCGAGCGGTGCAAATGTAGAGATTTATTTATTTCAATTCAAAGAAAAAATTAAAAAACTTTACACTTATGAGCGAAGAAGTTCTTTATGACGGATCAACATACGTTCTGCTGCCTTAACACTTAAGTCAATAGACTCTTCAAAGGACTTACAAATTTTTTTCACCACCACGTTCTCTCCGACAATTCCAATTTTAATTTCAGCGAATTTATTAACCCTGTCGGTGGTGTTTTCTACTTTAAAAACCACATCAACACTAAGTATTTTGTCATAAAACTGGTAAAGTTTATCAATTTTACGTTGGGTAAATTCAACTAATTTCTGGTCGACGTTGAAGTTGGTAGCTTGTACATTGATTTTCATACAACAAAAGTTTAAAGGTTATACTTATTTTTTTTCTCCTCTAGGATGAGCATTCTTGTAAACCGCCTTGATCTGTTGCATACTACTGTTTGTGTAAACTTGGGTGGCTGCCAGAGAAGCATGCCCCAAGAGATCTTTCACGGTATTCAAATCGGCTCCTTGATTCAATAAATGAGTAGCAAAACTATGCCGCAACATATGAGGACTCTTTTTCACCTTAGTGGATACTCTATTAAAGTACTCATTTACGGATTTATACACAAAATTTTCCGAGAGTTTTTTGCCTTTTTCCGAGCAAAAAAAGAAAGGATTGTCTTTCTGTGGGAAATGTTCAAGAACAGCCGACTGATAGTGTTTCAATTGCTCTTCTAAGGAGGGAATGATAGGAATCAGGCGCTCTTTATTCCTCTTCCCAATGACCTTAAGTACGCGTGAATTCAAATCAACTCCTTTTGAGGTTAATGCAATCAATTCGGCTCTTCGCATTCCAGTACAATACAATGTTTCGATAATGGTTTTGATCAATATGCTCTTGTAATCATCAGTAAAATGATCACCATCTAACAACTGCCTAATTTCTTTTTCAGTAAATGGCAACTGCAGCTTTTTTTCTTCTTTTAAAGGAGTGTGCTTTCGAAGGGGATTGGTTTCTCGAACCTCAACCCGTAACAAAAAATTATAAAAAGAACGTAACACAGATACTTTTCGATTAATGGTGCGATTACTTTTACCGCTTTCTACCAAAGACACGATCCAAGAACGGATGAGCGGGTAGTCAATTTGATCTATAGACGTTTCATCAAATTCAACTTCACAAAAGCTTTGGAATAAATTTAAATCTTTTGTGTAAGCCGTGATTGTGTGAGGAGAGTATTTCTTCTCCTTCTCAAGATAATCAATGAATTTGGAAATAGACATAAAAAAAACGTTGTGATGAAAGATAAAACTTTTACCACAACGTTGAAATTATTTAACACAATTTGCTTACTGCATTTCTGCGTCGCGTAAGCCTTGTATGTATTGTGCTTTCTGAATCTTAGCTCTGTTCTTCACAGAAGGCTTTAAGAATTGTTTGCGTGCACGTAACTGGCGCATTCCGCCTGTCTTGTCGAATTTTCGCTTAAAACGCTTGAGCGCTCTATCGATGTTTTCTCCTTCTTTTATTGGTATTATTAACATAAAACGTAACCTCCTCTCTTTTAAAATGTGTGCAAATATAACTGCTTTAAATCAATTAATTGCACGGAATGTTTAATTCTTTAAAATATCTCGGGAAATGACTAATTTTTGAATTTCTGTCGTTCCCTCACCAATGGTGCATAATTTAGCATCACGATAGAATTTTTCTACCGGAAAGTCTTTGGTAAACCCATATCCACCATGAATTTGAACGGCTTCGCTGGCAATCTTGACACAGGCTTCAGAAGCATACATCTTGGCCATTGCGCCTATCTTGGTGACGTTTTTGCCCAACATTTTATCGCTAGCTGCTTTGTGAAGCAACAGTTCAGAAGCTTCAATTTCAGTTGCCATGTCGGCCAACTTAAACGAAATCGCCTGGAAACTACTGATCGCGTTCCCAAATTGGTGACGTTCTTTGGAATACTTTATGGAAGCTTGATATGCACCTTTGGAGATACCCAAAGAAAGCGCTCCAATAGAAATACGTCCACCGTCTAATATTTTCATTGATTGAATAAAGCCCTCACCGACCTCACCTAGCCTATTTTCATCTGGTATACGGCAATTATCAAAAACCATTTCTGCAGTTTCTGAGGCACGCATGCCAAGTTTGTTCTCTTTTTTACCTGCTGTGAAACCGGGTGTTCCGCGTTCTACCACAAATGCGGTCATTCCGTGATTATCACCCTTTTCACCATTGCGGGCAACAACTACAGCTATATCGCCACTTTTACCGTGGGTAATGAAATTTTTGGTACCGTTTAAAATCCAATCGTTTCCTTCTTTCTTTGCCGTTGTTGACATTCCCTTAGCGTCTGAGCCTGTGTTGTGCTCGGTTAAACCCCAAGCGCCTATGTGCTCTCCAGAAGTCAATTTTGGCAACCACTTGCAACGTTGTGTTTCAGTGCCGAAGAGATATATATGATTGGTGCAGAGCGAATTATGGGCTGCTACAGACAAACCAATAGAAGGGTCTACAATGGAGATTTGCTCTATGATAGCGATGTAATCGTGGTAACTTAAACCCGATCCACCGTATTCCTCTGGAATGATGACACCTAAAAACCCTAATTGACCAGCAGTGCGCATAACATCAACGGGGAAATGTTGTTTTTCATCCCATTCCATGACATGTGGGCCCAGGTACTTTTCTGCAAATTCTTTGGCAGAATCTGCTACCATTTTATAGGATTCTGTTTCGTGCTTAGAGAC
>JAKMEK010000073.1 GCA_022425945.1 Flavobacteriaceae bacterium | reverse complement strand
ATTTTAGGTTGAAGATAACCATTTTCTAATGTATGTTTGCAACTAATTTTTTAAGAACAATTTTGAAGAAAAAAATTACCTGGCTACTCGCCTCGCTCTTTCCTGACTTTTTTGTTAGTAAAGCATTTGCATTTCTAACCACACCAATGCAACATAAGATGCGACCACATGAGATTATACAACTTAAACATTCCCAGAAGGAGCGTTTTTCTTATCTACACTTTGATATTCAGTTGTACCAATGGGGAAAGGGTAGCAAACACATTCTACTTGTGCATGGATGGGAAGGACATGCCGGAAATTTTGCAGACCTCATTCCTCGATTAATTGAACACGACTACACCATTCATGCTTTTGACGGCCCTGCGCATGGCGCGAGCAGCAAGGGAGAAACGAGTTCATTTGAGTTCACCAATTTGGTCGAAACCTTGATTCGGAAATTCGACATTACTCAAGTCGTAAGTCATTCATTCGGAAGTGTCGCGTCTCTTATAGCCTTAGGGTCACATCCTGAATTGAAAATCGATCGTTATGTTGGTTTCACCGTTCCCAATAAGTTCAGAGAACGCTTGGAGGAAATTACTGCTCAAATTGGCTTACCCAATACCGTAGTAAATCGGTTAATCAAAAAAATCGAAGCCACAAATGACATTAAAGTTGATGAGGTAAATGTGGAAGATTATGCGCAAAAAGCAAGCATAAAAAAAGCCCTACTCCTGCATGACCTAAACGATAGAGTGTTGCCCTTTGAGAAATCAAAGGAAGTCGCCGAAAAATGGTCGGTTGCAGAACTACTAGAGATTGAGTGCACAGGGCACTACAAAATTCTTCGGGTGCCTGAAGTACTAGATGAAGCGATTAATTTCTTGGTAAATTAGCCCAAGTATTCCAGAACTTTATTGCAAATATAGACGACCTGATCAGCACTGAGCTCAGAGTGCATTGGTAGTGATATCACCTCTTTAACCAACTGATTGGTCACAGGAAAACGACTTTCATCGACCGCCGGATCTGCATAGGCTTTTTGACGATGTAACGGAACTGGATAATAGACACCACAGGGAATGTCATTATCATTCAAAAATTTAACCAATCCATCCCTATCATGATTAATGATTCGGAGCGTATACTGATGAAACACATGGGATGAGCAGTCAGCATCTCGATGGGGGGTGACAATATTAGGATGGTCTTTTAGTAAGGAGGTATATCGGATTGCAGCCTCTTTCCTTCTTTCATTATAAAAGTCCAAATACTGTAATTTTATTTTCAAAATGGCGGCTTGGATAGAGTCTAAGCGAGAATTCACCCCAACGACGTCATGATAATAGCGTTCGTACATTCCATGATTTACAATACCCCGGATGAAATGAGCCAGCTCATCGTCGTTGGTAAAAATAGCTCCACCATCACCATAGGCTCCTAGGTTCTTCGACGGAAAAAAAGAGGTTGCAGCCACATGGCCCAAGGTGCCTGTTTTGGCTGTTTTGCCATTTGCATGGGTATAGGTCGAACCAATTCCTTGGGCATTATCTTCGATTACAAAAAGATTGTGCTTTTCAGCGATGGCATTGATGGCATCCATATTGGCCGCTTGACCAAACAGATGTACAGGGATGATGGCTTTTGTTTTAGGGGTAATGGCCGCTTCTATCGCAGCAGGATCTATGTTAAAATTCTTTTCATCGACATCAACCAGAACGGGTACAAGCTGAAGCAAGGAAATCACCTCAACGGTGGCAGCAAAAGTAAAATCTGCAGTAATCACCTCATCACCCGGCTGTAACTTCAGCCCCATTAGAGCGATTTGAAGCGCATCGGTTCCGTTGGCGCAGGGAATTACATGCTTTACATCAAGATAATTTTCTAAATCGGCTTGAAAATCCTTTACTGCAGGACCATTAATGAATGAGGTAGTAGTTAGAACTTCGTCAAGTGCTTTTTTTACTTCTGGTTCAATAAATGTGTACTGACCTTTTAGGTCTACCATGCGAATGGGCTCCATGCTTCTATTTTTGACAAAGTTAAAAAAAGGGAATCGCTTTTGAACTATTTGCAGTTGAAGTATTTATTAAAGAGAAAGAGCAGTGAGTGTACTGATCAGAAAAGCATTTACCTTTAATCTAAAATTAGTCAATTATTGGTCACCAATTGTTCAATATCCTAATTTTACACCATGCCTTGAGTAAAAAAATAAACTTTTAGAAGCTGAAGTGAAATGCACAAAAGTGCATAGTTTTAACTATTTTTGAGGCAACAAAAAATGTTTGCGCATGGAAATAGATTTCGTAATAACATGGGTTGACATGGATGACCCAAAATGGAAAGAAGAATTTTACACCTATTCGGATAAAATCGACAATTCCGTAAACGAACTATCTGAAGCTCGTTTTCGAGACTATGGTTTTTTAAAATACTGGTTTCGGGGTGTAGACACCTTTGCCCCTTGGGTAAGAAAAATTCACTTTGTAACATCGGGGCAACAACCAGAATGGCTCAACACTGACCACCCAAAAATTAATATGGTGAGTCATAAAGATTACATTCCTGAGGAATTTTTGCCAGTTTTCAATTCCAATTTGATTGAGATTTACATGCATAAAATCCCTGATTTGTCTGAGCAATTTGTGTATTTCAACGACGATTTTTACATCACCAATCACATTGCTCCAACGCGATTTTTTGAGAATGGACTGCCAAAAGATATTGCAGCATTTCGTAAAAACACGGGCATCTCGCAATTCGAAAAAATGCTCAAAAACAATATCAGACTGATCAACAAACACTTTGACAAAAAAGAAGTCTTTAAACGAGATGCATGGAAATGGTACGACCCTTCCTATGGAAGTAGGGGCAGATTGAATCATTTACTGAAGTATTACAACAAGTTTATAACCCTACGAACGCCGCATAACGCTCAGCCATTTTTAAAAAGTACTTTTGAAGATGTATGGAAGAATTGTGAAGAAGAACTAACAGGAATGTCACATCATCGATTTCGCAGTAATGATGACTACACCCCAGAGTTATTCAAGACTTGGCAAATCTGTAGTTCAAACTTCATTCCATACAACACCTACAAGGACTCTAAAATGTTTCCATTAATGATAAAGTCAAAAAAGGCAATCAAAGCTGTTCGGGAACAGACCTATTCACTAGTTTGCTTAAATGATAACGTTCACATAAGGAACTATCAGCAAACGATGGAAAACATCAAACACTCTTTCGAGTCAATTTTACCGGACAAATCTTCTTTTGAACGTTAGTGACGGCAACGAAGTCTTCTCTATTTTTCAAAAGCTGATTTCACAGGAAATAACTTTTTCAAGAAAGGCTCTACCTGTGCTCTGTGCTCGTCAGTAGCATGCTCAGAATCATTAATGCAAAAAAGTTGCGGATTGTACTTGGCAATATATTCCTGATAATTTGTGCGATGTACGCGTATTCTCCCCGATTCTTTGCGACCGACATACTTTAAGATTCCCCGTTTGTTCACCAATCCGAAATAATTGACAAGTACCCTTTGTATATCTGTTTTAGCCCTAAAACGATTCGACAACACAGCCGCTAATTCTTCTTTAAACACCTCTTCAACCGCAGCTTTAAAATCACTTTTTAAATAGGCATCTATATTGTGATGCTGACTGATGGGATAAAACACGTTGAATTTCTTCTTAAACAGCTTGTACGCATTTTCAATAGCAAGTCTGTGGGTGTTCACACGAAGTTTCAAGGCCTTTTTGAGCTTAAGCTTAAACTCCATAAAAGGATTGTATACCATTCTCATTACGGGAATTCCGTCCTGAAAGAAAAAAGATGTTGGCAGATCAGCATTGACAAAGGTATCGTCATTGGCCAAAAGAAAATGTTCTGATAAACCAGGGATTTTGTAAATATTATATTCTATTGAAATGGAATTAAAGAGTGGTAAGTTTTCCTTAGGTATAATCTGACTGTGATCAATTACTTCTATTTTTGGATGGCTTACATCCAGAAAAGATGGTGTTTGACCATCAGTAACAATGAAAATTTTACGGATCCATGGAAGATGTTTTTCAGCAGAGCGCAATGAATATTTAAGTTCTTGATTGTCTTGGAAACGACCAGCTATATTGGTTTTCTCATCCATAAATCGCTGTTTTTTCGCCAACCATGCAGGATCATTCCCATCGACCCACATATAAACCAAATCTACACTAAAATCCTTAACACCCATATTCAATATTTATGACAAATC
>JAKMEK010000061.1 GCA_022425945.1 Flavobacteriaceae bacterium | reverse complement strand
ATAAATTGAATTTCCTAGGCTTCCACTCTGGAAATTCGCAAATGTAAATTGAAACAATGGCAAAAGAAGTAGACAAGCTAGTCAAATTACAAGTTAGGGGAGGTGCTGCGAATCCATCGCCACCGGTCGGACCCGCGCTAGGTGCTGCAGGAGTCAACATCATGGAGTTTTGTAAGCAGTTTAATGCTAGAACTCAAGATAAGCCAGGTAAAGTATTACCTGTCGTGATTTCTGTATACAAAGACAAATCATTTGAATTTGTTATTAAAACACCTCCAGCGGCCGTTCAATTGATGGAAGCAGCCAAAGCTAAAAAAGGCTCTGGAGAACCCAATAGAAACAAAGTAGCTTCGGTTACTTGGGACCAAGTTCGCACTATCGCAGAAGACAAAATGCAAGATTTAAATGCATTTACAGTTGAATCTGCAATGAAGATGGTAGCGGGTACGGCACGCTCTATGGGCTTCACAGTTAAAGGTGAGTCCCCCTTTTAATTTTTAAATAGAAAAAGAAATGGCACGACTTACAAAAAAGCAAAAAGAAGCACGCGCAAAAGTAGATACGAATAAGATCTACTCGCTTGACGAAGCATCAGCTTTGGTTAAAGATTTAACCAATGTTAAATTTGATGCATCAGTTGATTTAGCAATTCGATTAGGTGTTGATCCTCGTAAAGCGAACCAAATGGTTCGTGGAGTTGTTACACTTCCACATGGTACAGGAAAGAACGTTCGCGTTCTTGCTTTGGTTACACCAGACAAGGAAGCTGAAGCACTAGAAGGAGGAGCGGACTTTGTTGGATTAGATGAATACTTACAAAAAATCAAAGACGGTTGGACCGACGTTGATGTAATTGTTACCATGCCCAGCGTTATGGGTAAATTAGGTCCTTTAGGACGCGTATTAGGCCCACGTGGTTTAATGCCAAACCCTAAGACCGGAACAGTTACTATGGACGTTAAGAAAGCGGTTAGTGATGTTAAAGGAGGGAAAATTGATTTTAAAGTGGACAAGACAGGTATCGTTCATGCATCTATCGGAAAAGCATCATTTGATGCAGATAAAATCCGTGACAATGCTGGCGAATTGTTGAACACCATCATGAAGCTCAAACCTTCTACAACGAAAGGAACTTATGTGAAAAGCATTTTCATGTCTTCTACCATGAGTCCAAGTATTTCAATTGACACCAAAATCGCTTAAGATTTTTAAAACGAATTCGAAATGACAAGAGAAGAAAAATCGAAAGTAATTGAAACCCTCACGGCTGAGTTAGCTGACGCTAAAACACTATATCTTGCAGATATTGCTGGGTTAGATGCAGCAACTACCACAGTCTTGAGACGTGCTTGTTTTAAAGCTGGAATCCGTTTATCTGTTGTAAAAAACACCTTGCTCGAAAAAGCAATGGAAGCATCAGATAAAGACTTCGGTGAATTATCACAAGTATTGAAGGGAAATACTTCCCTAATGTTTTCTGAAACGGGGAACGCACCTGCAAAACTGATTAAAGATTTCCGCAAAAAATCGGAGAAGCCAATTTTAAAAGGGGCTTATATCGAAGAATCAGTTTACATCGGGGACGATCAACTTGATGCACTTGTTGCAATCAAGTCCAAAGAAGAACTCATTGGAGATATCATCACCCTCTTACAATCACCAGCCAAAAACGTTATCTCTGGACTTCAGTCTGGTGGTGGCCAATTAGCCGGGATTATCAAAACCTTATCAGAGCGTTAAGCCCTGATACAAAAATGTGTACGCACTCAAAAAAAATAATTTTAATTTAATTTTAAACAACTTAAATCATGGCAGATTTAAAAGATTTCGCAGAACAACTAGTTAACTTAACTGTAAAAGAAGTTAATGAATTAGCTACTATTTTAAAAGATGAGTATGGTATCGAGCCTGCTGCAGCCGCTGTTGCTGTTGCTGGTCCTGCTGCAGGTGGTGGAGACGCTGCTGAAGAGCAAACTGAATTCGATGTAATCCTTAAATCAGCAGGAGCATCTAAGCTTGCTGTTGTTAAACTTGTTAAAGAATTGACTGGTCTTGGCTTGAAAGAAGCTAAAGCTTTAGTTGATGGAGCTCCTGCACCAGTTAAAGAAGGTGTAGCCAAAGACGAAGCTGAAGGATTAAAATCTTCTTTAGAAGAAGCTGGCGCTGAGGTTGAACTTAAGTAGTTCTTCTCAACCCATTTAAATAGGTTATGGTCTTTAGCTACCCGCTAAAGACCGTAACCCTTTTTCTGTTTAAAATAGTCCCCCATTTCTGAGTTTGCTTTTTAACCCGTAATAAAAAAGTACTAATGCCGAACACAACAACAACCCGCGTGAATTTTGCCTCAGCAAAAGAGACCGCACAGTACCCAGATTTTCTTGATATACAAATCAAGTCATTCCAAGATTTTTTCCAGCTGGAAACAAAATCTGCTGAACGTGCTGAAGAAGGCCTTTTCAACACTTTCAAAGAAAACTTCCCCATTACTGACACCCGTAATCAATTCGTTTTAGAATTCTTAGATTACTTTGTCGACCCACCACGCTACAGCATACAAGAATGTATCGAGCGCGGTTTAACTCATTCTGTGCCGTTAAAAGCACGTTTAAAATTATACTGTACCGACCCAGAACACGAAGACTTTGAAACCATCGTTCAAGATGTGTTCTTGGGAACTATCCCATATATGACCCCAAGTGGAACTTTTGTGATTAACGGAGCTGAGCGAATTGTTGTTTCGCAATTGCACCGTTCTCCGGGAGTTTTCTTTGGTCAATCTTTCCACGCCAACGGAACAAAACTCTACTCGGCAAGAGTTATTCCTTTCAAAGGATCTTGGATTGAATTTGCAACAGACATTAACAATGTCATGTATGCATACATTGATCGTAAGAAAAAATTACCTGTTACTACGCTTTTCCGTGCCATAGGTTATGAGCGTGACAAGGACATCTTAGAGATTTTTGACCTAGCAGAAGAAATCAAAGTTTCTAAAGCTGGTCTCAAAAAAGTGATCGGTCGCAAACTTGCTGCTCGTGTATTGAATACATGGCACGAAGATTTTGTGGACGAAGATACTGGTGAAGTAATTTCTATTGAGCGTAACGAAATCATTATTGATCGTGACACTGTAATTGAAAAACAACACGTAGAAGAAATTCTCGAAACAAGTGTGAAAACTGTTTTATTGCACAAGGAAGACGCGCATATGTCTGATTATGCAATTATTCACAACACCTTGCAAAAAGACCCAACGAACTCTGAAAAAGAAGCCGTTGAACACATTTATCGTCAATTGAGAAATGCTGAACCGCCAGATGAAGAAACGGCGCGTGGTATTATTGATAAACTATTCTTCTCCGACCAACGTTATAATCTTGGAGAGGTAGGACGTTACCGAATGAATAAAAAATTAGGGAATGACGAAGGAATGGATAAGCTTGTTTTAACCAAACAAGATATCATTACCATCATCAAGTACTTGATTGAATTAATTAACTCTAAAGCAGAGATTGATGATATTGATCACTTGTCTAACCGTCGTGTTAGAACCGTAGGTGAGCAATTATCTTCTCAATTTGGTGTAGGTCTTGCACGTATGGCAAGAACCATTCGTGAGCGAATGAACGTTCGTGATAACGAAGTCTTTACACCGATCGACTTAATCAACGCCAAGACCTTGTCTTCTGTGATTAATACGTTCTTTGGAACCAACCAGCTGTCTCAGTTTATGGATCAAACCAATCCATTGGCAGAAATCACACACAAGCGTCGTTTATCGGCCCTTGGACCAGGTGGTTTATCAAGAGAACGCGCAGGATTTGAGGTACGAGATGTACACTATACACACTACGGACGTTTATGTCCAATTGAAACACCTGAAGGACCAAACATTGGTTTGATCTCTTCTTTGAGTGTTTTTGCGAAAGTAAACAACCTTGGATTTATTGAGACACCCTATCGTAAAGTTACCGAGGGTGTAATTGACTTAGCTAACCCAGTTTACCTAAGCGCCGAGGAAGAAGAAGACAAATTGATTGCGCAAGCAAACATTCCTTTTGATCAAGACGGAAAAATTACTGCAGATAAAATCATTGCCCGTGAGGAAGCTGATTATCCTGTAGTTGACCCAACTCAGGTTCATTATACGGATGTCGCGCCCAACCAAATTGCTTCTATTTCAGCATCTTTAATTCCGTTCCTAGAACACGATGATGCCAACCGTGCATTGATGGGATCTAACATGATGCGTCAGGCCGTTCCATTATTACGTCCTGAATCACCTATTGTTGGAACTGGATTAGAACGTCAAGTTGCTTCAGACTCTCGAGTTTTGATTAACGCGGAAGGGAATGGAGTAGTAGAGTATGTTGATGCAAATAAAATTACCATCAAGTATACCTATACTGAACTTGAAGAGAAAGTTCGTTTTGACAGCGATGTTAAATCATACAACCTTATTAAGTTTAGAAAGACCAATCAAGGAACCTGTATCAACCTTAAGCCAATTGTCCGTAAAGGAGATAAGGTAGTGAAAGGTCAGGTACTTTGTCAAGGTTATGCAACACAAGAAGGAGAACTTGCACTTGGACGTAACATGAAAGTTGCGTTTATGCCTTGGAAAGGATACAACTTTGAGGATGCAATTGTAATTTCTGAAAAAGTAGTGCGTGATGACATCTTTACTTCGATCCATATCGATGAATATTCCTTAGATGTTCGTGATACTAAATTAGGTTCAGAAGAATTGACCAATGATATTCCTAACGTTAGTGAGGAAGCAACCAAAGACCTAGACGAGTTTGGAATGATTCGTATTGGTGCTGAAGTGAATCCTGGAGATATCTTAATTGGTAAGATTACTCCAAAAGGAGAATCCGATCCAACACCGGAAGAAAAATTATTACGCGCCATTTTTGGAGACAAAGCAGGTGATGTGAAAGATGCTTCATTGAAAGCACCACCATCATTACGTGGAGTAGTAATTGATAAAAAGCTCTTTACCCGTTCTGTAAAAGACAAGCGCAAGCGTAGTCAAGACAAAGTAGAATTAGAAGAGTTAGAAAATGCATACGAAGTGAAGTTCAACGAGCTTCGCGAAGTAATGGTAGAGAAGTTGTTCTCGATTGTCAACGGTAAAACGTGTCAAGGAGTACAGAACGATTTAGGAGAAGAAATTCTTCCAAAAGGAAAGAAGTTCACACTCAAAATGTTAAGCAAGGTGGAAGATTACACCCACTTAACCAAAGGTGTTTGGACAACTACCAAGGAAACAAACAGCTTAATTGCTGATTTGATTCACAACTATAAAATCAAAGAAAACGATCAACAAGGAGCATTGCGTCGTGAGAAATTCACGATCAGTGTTGGGGATGAACTTCCTGCTGGTATCAAGCGTTTAGCGAAAGTATACATCGCCAAAAAACGTAAGCTGAAAGTAGGAGATAAAATGGCAGGACGTCACGGAAACAAAGGTATTGTTGCTCGTATCGTTCGTCATGAAGACATGCCTTTCTTGGAAGATGGTACACCAGTAGACATCGTGTTGAACCCACTTGGGGTACCTTCACGAATGAACATTGGTCAGATTTATGAAACCGTTCTTGGTTGGGCTGGATTAAAGCTAGGCGAGAAATATGCAACCCCAATTTTTGATGGCGCAAGCGCTTCAGAGATCGATGCATTGATCGAAAAAGCTGGAATTCCTCAATACGGTCACACTTACCTATACGATGGTGGTACCGGAGAACGCTTTGACCAACCCGCAACAGTTGGTGTAATCTACATGCTAAAACTAGGGCATATGGTAGATGACAAAATGCACTCACGTTCCATTGGACCGTACTCACTTATCACACAACAGCCGTTGGGTGGTAAAGCACAATTTGGTGGACAGCGTTTTGGAGAGATGGAAGTTTGGGCACTTGAGGCTTATGGAGCTTCGAGCACGCTACAAGAAATTTTGACCGTTAAATCCGATGATGTGATTGGACGTGCCAAAACGTATGAAGCAATCGTAAAAGGAGAAACCTTGCCAGAACCTGGCTTACCAGAATCCTTTAATGTATTGATGCATGAATTGAAAGGACTAGGATTAGACATTCGACTAGAAGAGTAATCAAGGAATTTCATTAAAAACAACTGTAAAAAGACGTATTGTTATGGCAAGAAATAGCGAAAATGTTACCCAAAAAAAATTCAATAAAATTTCTATTGGACTCTCTTCTCCTGAAGTAATCCTAGGAAATTCTCGTGGTGAGGTGTTAAAGCCAGAAACCATCAACTATAGAACCCACAAACCTGAGCGTGATGGTTTGTTCTGTGAGCGTATTTTCGGTCCTGTAAAGGATTTTGAATGTGCCTGTGGAAAATACAAGCGCATCCGTTACAAAGGAATTGTATGTGACCGTTGTGGTGTTGAAGTAACCGAAAAGAAAGTACGACGTGACCGTGTTGGACACATCAACTTGGTGGTGCCTGTTGCTCACATTTGGTACTTCCGTTCTTTACCCAACAAAATTGGGTACCTTTTAGGCTTACCGTCTAAGAAACTCGATATGATTATTTACTATGAGCGCTATGTGGTTATTCAAGCCGGTGCTGCAGTAAATGAAGAAGGAGAGTCTCTTCAAAAAATGGACTTTTTGACCGAAGAAGAGTACTTGAATGTAATGGAAAACCTTCCAGACAACAATCATTACTTAGACGATTCTGATCCGACCAAATTCATCGCCAAAATGGGTGCTGAATGTTTGATCGAGTTGTTGTCGCGTATAGACTTAGAAGCTCTTTCGTATGAATTGCGCCACAAGGCCAATACCGAGACCTCTAAACAACGTAAAACAGAGGCATTAAAACGTCTTCAGGTCGTTGAGGCATTGAAAGATGCTAACACGCGTAGAGAAAACCGACCAGAATGGATGATCATGAAAGTGATTCCTGTAATTCCACCAGAATTGCGCCCATTGGTGCCATTAGATGGAGGTCGTTTTGCCACATCTGACTTGAACGATTTATACCGTCGTGTAATTATTCGTAACAACCGTTTAAAGCGTTTGGTTGAAATCAAAGCGCCGGAGGTTATTTTACGTAATGAGAAACGTATGTTACAAGAATCTGTGGATTCCTTGTTCGACAACACACGTAAATCTTCTGCTGTAAAAACAGATTCTAACCGACCATTAAAATCACTTTCCGATTCTTTGAAAGGAAAGCAAGGTCGTTTCCGTCAAAACTTATTGGGAAAACGTGTTGATTATTCTGCACGTTCAGTAATTGTTGTTGGACCAGAATTGAAATTATTTGAATGCGGTTTGCCAAAAGATATGGCAGCAGAATTGTACAAGCCATTCATCACACGTAAGTTAATTGAGCGTGGAATTGTAAAGACAGTAAAATCTGCCAAGAAAATTATAGACCGTAAAGAGCCTGTTGTTTGGGATATCTTAGAAAATGTATTGAAAGGCCACCCAGTTCTTTTGAACCGTGCCCCCACATTACACCGTTTAGGAATTCAAGCATTCCAGCCAAAATTAATTGAAGGAAAAGCAATTCAATTGCACCCACTCGTTTGTACAGCATTTAACGCTGACTTTGATGGGGATCAAATGGCAGTCCACCTTCCGTTGGGGCCAGAGGCTATCTTAGAGTCACAATTATTAATGTTGGCTTCGCATAACATCCTTAACCCTGCAAATGGTTCTCCAGTAACGGTACCATCTCAGGATATGGTCTTGGGTCTTTATTACATGACCAAAGCGCGTTTGTCTACCAAAGAAGTTCCTGTAGCGGGTGAAGGTTTGACCTTCTATTCTGTTGAAGAAGTTCATATTGCGTACAATGAAAAACGCGTTGACCTAAATGCCACCATCAAAATTCGTACAAAAGTATTGAACGAAGCAGGTGAGTTGGAATACCAAATCATCGACACAACTGTTGGACGTGTCCTCTTTAACGAGGTTGTTCCAGAACGTGCAGGTTATTTCAACGAAGTATTGACCAAAAAGAATTTGCGTGATATTATCGGGCAAATCTTAAAAGTGACTTCTGTTCCTGAAACAGCAGAATTCTTGGACAAAATCAAAAGCATGGGGTATGGATTCGCTTTCAAAGGTGGTCTTTCCTTTAGCTTAGGAGATATTATCATCCCACCAGAAAAAATGCCATTGATCGAAGATGCCAACAAAAAGGTAGACGGAATCAAAGGAAACTATAACATGGGATTGATTACGAATAACGAGCGTTACAATCAAATTATTGATGTTTGGACCTCAACTAATTCACACTTGACCTCTTTGGCCATGAAACGAATTAGTGAAGATCAACAAGGATTCAACTCTGTATATATGATGTTGGATTCTGGAGCACGTGGTTCGAAAGAACAAATTCGTCAGTTGACAGGAATGCGTGGTTTAATGGCCAAGCCGAAAAAGTCGACTGCAGGTGGAGGGGAAATTATTGAAAATCCAATTCTATCGAACTTTAAAGAAGGTTTATCCATTCTAGAATACTTTATTTCTACGCACGGTGCACGTAAAGGATTAGCAGATACGGCTTTGAAAACAGCCGATGCAGGTTACCTTACCCGTCGTCTAGTAGACGTTTCTCAAGATGTTATCATCAACTCTGTTGACTGTGGAACATTAAGAGGAATTGAAGTAAAACCATTGCGTAAAAACGAAGAGATTGTTGAAAAGCTTTCTGATCGTATCCGCGGACGTGTTGCTTTAGAAGATGTGGTAAATCCATCAACAGGGGAAGTTGTTGTTGAAGCCGGACAAGAGATTTTAGATCTCGTTGCTGACTCCATTGACCACATGCCAATTGAAAGCGTAGAAGTACGTTCTCCATTAACCTGTGAAGCGAAAAAAGGAATCTGTTCTTCATGTTACGGACGTAACCTTTCGACCAATAAAATGGTACAAAAGGGTGAAGCTGTTGGTGTAGTTGCTGCACAATCCATTGGAGAGCCAGGTACTCAGTTAACCTTGCGTACCTTCCACGTAGGTGGGGTAGCAGGGAACATCTCTGAAGAAAACCAATTGATCGTTAAGTTTGACGGAATCGCTGAAATCGATGACCTCAAAACGGTTAAAGGTGAAGACCAAGAAGGAAATGAAGTAGAGATTGTTATCTCACGTACTACAGAAATTCGTTTGATCGATAAAAAGACCAAGAACGTTCTTAGTACCAATAACATTCCTTACGGTTCTATCTTGCAAATCGCCAATGGCGATAGCTTGAAAAAAGGACAATCGGTATGTTCTTGGGATCCATTTAACGGGGTGATTGTTTCAGAATTTGCTGGAAAAATTGCTTACGAAAACATTGAACAAGGAGTTACCTACCAAGTAGAAATTGATGAACAAACTGGTTTCCAAGAGAAAGTAATTTCTGAAACGAGAAACAAAACATTGATTCCTACCTTATTGATACAAGACGCTAAAGGCAATACCTTACGTTCGTACAACTTACCCGTTGGTGCGCACATTATGGTAGACGATGGTGATAAAATCAAAGAGGGTAAAACCTTGGTTAAAATCCCACGTAAATCTGCCAAGTCAGGTGATATTACAGGAGGTTTACCACGTGTAACAGAATTGTTCGAAGCGCGTAACCCTTCTAACCCAGCAGTAGTTTCTGAAATTGACGGTGTCGTTTCTTTCGGAAAAATCAAGCGTGGTAATCGTGAGATTATTGTTCAGTCCAAATTTGACGATATCAAAAAGTACTTGGTGAAATTGTCGAATCAGATCTTGGTACAAGAAAACGACTTCGTAAAAGCTGGAATGCCATTGTCAGACGGATCGATTACACCTTTAGATATCTTGAAGATTAAAGGCCCATCTGCTGTACAGCAGTACTTGGTAAATGAAGTACAAGAAGTATACCGTTTACAAGGGGTGAAGATCAACGACAAGCACTTTGAGGTAGTTGTACGTCAAATGATGCGTAAAGTGAAAATCAACGACCCAGGAGATACCTTATTGCTCGAAGATCAGTTGGTGCATAAATACGATTTCATTGATGAAAACGATGCACTCTTCGGTAAAAAGGTTGTTGAGGAAACAGGAGATTCTGAGAACTTAAAAGCAGGTCAAGTAATTACTTCACGTGAATTACGCGATGAAAATTCTTACTTGAAACGCGAAGGAAAAGCATTGGTTACTGCACGTGATGCACAACCAGCAACAGCGACGCCAGAGTTACAAGGAATTACCCGTGCTTCGTTACAAACCAAGTCGTTCATATCTGCGGCTTCTTTCCAAGAAACAACGAAGGTGCTCAACGAGGCAGCTGTTACTGGAAAAGAAGATACCTTAGAAGGATTGAAAGAAAATGTAATTGTTGGACATAAGATACCTGCAGGTACTGGTCTTCGTGAATACAACGATGTTATTGTTGGTTCTAAAGAGGAGTACACCAGTTTATTGATCAACAAAGAAGAGTCTGAAGAAGTAAATTTGTAAGTCATGAGTGATCGCCCTAGCAACGAGCAGAAAATCAATATTGAAGTGGATGAAAAAACCGCAGATGGTACTTATAGTAACCTCGCGATTATCAATCATTCTATCTCAGAGTTTATTGTTGATTTTATTGCCCTAATGCCAGGCGCACCTAAAGCGAAGGTAAAGTCAAGAATTATTTTGACCCCCGAGCATGCCAAACGTTTACACAAAGCATTGGGAGATAATCTCCAGCGTTTTGAGCAAGCCAACGGTAAAATAAGTGTGCAGGAGCAACCACCGATACCCCTCAATTTTGGCCCTACAGGCGAAGCATAATACTATATCCCCGGCAGTAATGTCGGGGATTTTTTTTATCTTGGGTTAAAACAAAACCCATGGCTGAGGAACGATTTCAATCTTTTAAAGAATTTTACCCTTTTTATTTATCTGAACACCAAAATAAAACCAGTAGGACCCTTCATTTTATTGGAACCTTCATTGTTCTTGCCTTGTTAGGTTTTTTTATAGTGGCTCAAAAAGAAGCGCGTTTTTGGATCGCTCTCCCGCTAGTAGGCTATGGTTTTGCATGGGTAGGACATGCCTTCTTTGAAAAAAATAAGCCTGCAACCTTTAAGTATCCTTTTTGGAGTCTACGTGGTGATTTCACCCTCTTTTTTGATATTCTTTTTGGAAAACGTGGCTTTGATGCCTCGAAGGATTAATCGCAGAAGACAATATAAAAGAACATTAGGTTACCCTAATCATTCAATGTCATTAATAAGCAGTGGATCCATCATTCATTTCTGGTTACGATGAAAGAACAGTTATCGAGTGTAGCTAAATCCAACGATTTAGGTTAGTATTCTAACCCTTCTTTTTTCATGGCCCTGCGGTAATGCATTGCAACGGTATCAAATTTTAAATGCAACTCTTCCGTAAAGTCAAATGGGACCTGCTCTGGACGCTGGGACTCCACAATGCGTTGATCTTGCCCAAAGATAACCTCTTCAAAATCTTGATAGGTTTTATCGGAGGTA
>JAKMEK010000048.1 GCA_022425945.1 Flavobacteriaceae bacterium | reverse complement strand
AATAAAAACACCACCACCACCTCCACCACCACCACCAGCACCTGAGGTATTAGAAGTAGTTGAGGATGAAGAAGAAGTGGAAGAAACCATTATTGAGTCTACCGAAACCGATCAAGAAGAAATTGTTGAGGTAGAAGATATTGAAGTTGAAGATGACTTTGATGATGTAGATGTTCCTTTTGCCGTAATTGAAGACGTGCCAATCTATCCTGGTTGTGAAAAGGTAGCTAAGTCACAAAGAAGACAGTGCTTTCAAGATCAAATCAACAAGCACATTCGCAAAAATTTCCGTTACCCAGAGATTGCCCAAGAAATGGGGATTCAAGGACGTGTATATGTAAACTTTGTCATTTCTAAAGATGGAAGTATTACCAACGTACGTATGCGTGGACCGGATAAAAATTTAGAGAAAGAAGCTGCCCGTATTATCTCTAAATTACCGAATATGACTCCAGGAAAACAAAGAGGAAGACCGGTACGTGTTCCCTTCAGTATTCCAATTACTTTCCGTCTGCAATAGTACAGAATTGTATGAAAATTTAAACCCGAAGTTTCCTTCGGGTTTTTTTGTATCCAAAAAGACAAAGAAATGAGGGAATATCAAGAAGGGTGCGTTATCTTTGCCCTCGGAAGAAAGAATGATTATGTCTGCGGAAATCAGAAATGTACCCACTATCTCATGGCTGAGTGATTTTAAAGAAATCACCAAAATGCGACTGGCACTAAGTGTAGTGTTTTCTTCTTTAGCCGGATATTTATTGGCGGCCAACACCATCGATTATTTTGACATCATTTTACTTGCCTTTGGAGGCTACTGCATGGTCGGCGCTTCCAATGCTTTTAATCAGGTATTGGAAAAGGACCTAGATGCTTTGATGCAACGGACAAAAAACAGACCCTTGCCAACCGGTAGAATGCAGCCTAAATTAGCATTGGTCATTGCCATAAGCATGACAGTGGTTGGAATTGCTGTGTTGTATTTATTGAACTGGCGAACAGCCCTTTTTGGCAGTATTTCCATATTTCTTTACGTAGCATTATATACTCCCTTGAAAACCCGTACACCTCTTGCGGTTTTTGTGGGTGCATTTCCAGGTGCAATACCCTTCATGCTTGGTTGGGTTGCATACACCAATCAATTTGGAGTAGAGCCTGGGGTGTTATTTATGCTCCAATTTTTTTGGCAATTCCCACATTTTTGGGCCATTGGATGGATGTTAGACGAGGATTATAAAAAAGCGGGTTTCAAAATGCTTCCAACGGGAGGTAGGGATCAAGGCACTGCTTTTCAAATCATTGTTTATACTCTATGGATGATCTTGATTTCACTTCTTCCTTTTACCCATTATACGGGTGCATTGCAGTTGAGTGTTTATGGTGCAATTAGCGTTGCCCTCGCAGGGATATTTATGTTGTATTTTGCCACCGACTTGATGTTAAAGAAAGACAATAAAGCAGCAAGAAGATTGATGCTTAGTAGTGTTGGCTACATCACTGCTGTGCAAGTAATATATGTGATTGATAAATTTATAGTTTATGGATAATAAAAATAGTCGAGCCAAAAAGATGATGCTTTGGTTTGGAATGATCAGTATGGCCATGACCTTTGCCGGTTTAACGAGTGCTTATGTTGTAAGTAGTTCTCGCGCAGATTGGCTGGAGGGTTTTGTGCTGCCTCAGGTCTTTAGCTTTAGCACCGCAATTATACTCTTAAGTAGTATTACTTTTTTTTATGCTAAACGAAGCCTTCGACAAAACAAACAAGCACAATTCAAAGGAATGTTGTGGACGACACTTGTTTTAACCCTTGTGTTTGTGAATTTACAATTCCAAGGCTTCAATGAAATAATCGCCTCGGGCTATTATTTTACAGGAGCTGAAAGTTCAATCACCACCTCGTTTTTGTATGTATTGGTGCTTTTACACCTTGCCCACGTGTCTGGCGGATTGGTTGTATTATCGGTTGTTTTGGTGAATGCCTACCGAAACAAATATACTCCTGAGCAAACGCTTGGAGTAGAATTGGCAGAATTGTTCTGGCATTTCCTTGATTTTCTATGGCTATATTTGTTCCTCTTTGTAACAATTTATCAGTAAAAACAATTAAATTTGTATCATTAAAATTTGACATTTTTTTATGGAAGCAGCAGCAACCAACCCCAATGAGGAAACCAACGTTTGGGGTGGAGGGAATAAACCCTTAAACGCGAGTTATGGTAAAATGATGATGTGGTTTTTCATTGTCTCCGACGCACTAACCTTTACCGGTTTTCTAGTAGCCTATGGCTTTTCTCGCTTCAAAAACATTGATTCATGGCCTATTGCCGACGAAGTGTTTACACACTTTCCTTT
>JAKMEK010000017.1 GCA_022425945.1 Flavobacteriaceae bacterium | reverse complement strand
AATAAAAGTGTTAAACACTTTTATATTAATAGTATTACTATTATATTTGTTCCCTAATGAAAAATCTACAGGTCAATATTGTCATTAGTCCAGAGTTGTATTCGAAGAATCCTGAATCTTCAGAACTCGGACATAAAATTGTTTCAAAGAGCATTGAAATGATTAATGAGCTTGGCTTTGAAGATTTCACCTTCAAGAAATTAGGCACCTCTATAGGATCAAATGAAAGTTCGGTTTATCGTTATTTTGACAGCAAACACGCACTATTGGTTTATTTGACTGATTGGTACTGGAGTTGGATAGAATACAAATTGGTTTTTTCTACCTTGAACATTGTTTCCTCCACAGAAAAGTTAGAAAAAGCCATTGCAATTTTGACTCAGGAGGTTATTGAGGATAATTCTTTTTCATACATCAATGAAGTTTTGCTCAACAAAATTATCGTTTCAGAGTCGTCAAAAGCCTATCATACCAAGGCCATCGATAAAGAAAACGAAAAGGGCTATTACACAACCTACAAGCGTGTTGTTCAACGGGTGAGTGAATTTGTACAGGAGATTAACCCAACCTACGAATTTCCGCATATGTTGATTTCCACTGCCATAGAAGGTGCTCACCAACAGCGTTACTTTTCGGAGCATTTACCTTCTCTGACAGACGTTGAAAAAGGAAAGGATAATGTGGTTCGTTTCTACATGGATTTAGTTTTTAAAACAATTGCATAAGGAATGAAGAAAGATATATTGGTTTCGGTTTTTCGGTCAATTGTTTTTGTATTTATACTCGGCTCCATTGTTCTGCAGCCCATTATGCAAACAGAGGTCCAGCTTGAAGAACAAGAAGTTGCCCTAATTGATTTCGCCTTAGATGGTGATTCAGGTGAGAATGAAAGTCCAGAAGAGGATGAAAATAAAGACGATAAAATTGAACCTTTATTTAGCTTGGTTAGTCAAAAGAAAAAGCATCCCTTTGAGCGGAATTCAATTTTTGGAAAGCAATATTTACTTCAAGATTTCACACTTGAAATTCATATCCCTCCACCGAAAAACAGCTGATTAGCTCGCTGTTGATTTAAACGCGCCTTTTTTGCAAATTCATGAAAGACTTGTTTAACTCTATGTTAATTAAAACTATTTCTATTTTTTTATTTTTCAACCGTTGTTAAAAGCCAATTGTTGATACAAACTATTTTAACTATTTATAATGAACAATTCAAATCCATTTAAAAATTTAAAGACCGATATTCCAGCGAGTATCGTTGTCTTCTTTGTTGCTATTCCATTGTGTTTGGGAATAGCCTTGGCGAGTGGGGCACCACTATTTTCGGGACTCATCGCAGGTATTATTGGAGGAGTCGTAGTGGGAGCAATTAGTGGTTCTCAGGTTGGAGTGAGTGGTCCAGCTGCAGGTTTAGCTGCGATTGTACTCACATCAATTGGAACCCTTGGCGGTTTTGAAAACTTTCTTTTAGCCGTAGTGTTAGGGGGTGTTATTCAGTTCCTTTTTGGTGTGTTAAAAGCTGGGGTTATTGGATACTATTTTCCTTCTTCTGTGATTAAAGGAATGTTGACCGGAATTGGTATCATCATCATCCTCAAGCAGATTCCACATTTCTTTGGTTATAACTTAACCACAGAGGGGAGTTTCGCCTTTTTTCAAGTCGATGGAGAAAATACTTTTTCTGAGATAATCAACTCGTTTAATTACATAAGTCCTGGCGCAACCTTGATCGCTCTTATTGGGATGTTTATCTTATTGCTTTGGAGTAATGTATTGTCATCCAAAGGAAAGATCTTTCAATTGATCCAAGGTCCACTCGTGGCTGTTGTTGCAGGAATTGTTTACTTTCTTGTGGTAGACGAAAACTCTTTCTGGGGAATTTCTGACAATCTTTTGGTAAGCGTACCGGTACCAGAAGACGCTTCCTCTTTCTTAGCTCAGTTCCGTTTTCCAAACTTTGGTGTCATTGGGAACCCACAAATATGGGTAACCGCTTTTACCATCGCATTGGTAGCTAGTTTAGAGACCTTACTTTGTGTTGAAGCAACAGATAAGATCGATCCGCTCAAAAGGGTGACCCCAACCAACCGAGAATTGCTTGCTCAAGGAATTGGAAATATCTTTTCAGGTTTAATTGGTGGATTACCTGTAACACAGGTTATTGTAAGAAGTTCGGCCAATATCCAGTCGGGAGGTAAAACAAAAATGGCTGCCATTATTCATGGTCTTTTGCTTCTCATTTCTGTGATTTTAATTCCGAATCTTTTGAATAAAATCCCATTATCCGTTTTGGCATCAATCTTGTTCATTGTCGGATATAAACTGGCAAAACCGGCTTTATTCAAAGAAATGTATCTATTGGGATGGAAACAATTTACTCCCTTTATTGTAACAGTAATCGGGATTATTTTCACCGACTTATTGATTGGAATAGCCCTCGGTTTAATGGTGGGTATTGTCGTGATTTTAATCAAGAGCTTCCAAAACTCTCACTTCTTGCACATTGAAGATGTAAGTGATGGAAAGCATAAAATTAAAATGACCTTGGCAGAAGAGGTAACCTTTTTCAACAAGGGAGCGATTTTGAAAGAGTTAGACAGTCTTCCAGAAGAAAGTTATCTAGAATTAGATGTTCGAAAGACCCGTTACCTAGACAACGATATTATTGAAATATTAGAAGATTTTTCTGAGAAAGCACGTAACAGAAACATTCAAATTAATTTAATTTCTGAAAGAGGAACACAAAAAAATCCTGATAGTTTTATTCAGTTTTTTCAATTGCAACCTAAAGTTTAAATAAAAAATAATCATTAAATAAAGTATATGAAAGCACATACAAAAGAAACGCAAGCTTTAATGACACCACAAACTTCATTAACTGCTCTAAAAGAAGGGAACGAACGCTTCCTAAATGGAAACCAAGTTGCCCGTATTTTAAATGCTCAAGTGGCTGAGACTAGCGCAGGACAATATCCTTTTGCAACAGTATTACACTGTATCGACTCTAGGGTTTCTGCAGAGCATATTTTCGACCAAGGAATCGGAGACTTATTCAGTATTCGTATTGCAGGTAACTTCGTAAATGAAGATATTCTTGGAAGTATGGAATTTGCGTGTAAGCTTGCAGGCACAAAAGTTCTTGTTGTACTTGGTCACACGGCTTGTGGAGCTGTAAAAGGCGCTTGTGACCACGCAAGATTGGGTAACCTAACCACCTTGATCAATAAATTGGAGCCTGCTGTTGACGCTGTGGCTTCTCCGGCTGAGGAAAGTGAGCGTACCTCTGCAAACAGTCAATTTGTAGACGCAGTTGCAGCAAAAAACGTTGAAATGACCATAGCAGATATTCGCGAAAAAAGTCCCATTCTAAAAGAAATGGAAGACAATGGAGAGATTCAAATAGTGGGAGGAATGTATGACATTTCTACAGGAAAAGTTTCTTTCTATGCCTAGGCAAGTTAAACTAATGATGGTAGCATTGACAGCAATGTTGGTGCTACCTTCTATATCTTTCGCTCAAGAGAGTAACCTCGGTAACTGGTTAATCTATATTGGAAGCAAGAAGGTGAATGAAAAATGGAATATTCACAACGAAGTGCAATACCGAAATTACAACGCCATAGGTGACTTGGAACAACTGTTGTTGCGCACAGGAGTGGGATATAATTTATCAGAAAACAATAATAATCTCTTGTTGGGTTACGGTTATATTTTATCTCAAAATTACGCTGCAAACGGAACAGATAAGTTTGATGTAAATGAACACCGCATTTTTCAGCAATTTACGACCAAGCAAAAGTTGGGAAGAGTTGGCTTAAGTCATCGGTACCGGTTTGAGCAACGTTTTGTGGAAGACGCTTATAAAATGCGTTTTCGCTATTTCTTGTCGTTAAACATTCCATTGGCGAAAAAAGAAGTAGAGAACCCCAAGTATTATCTGTCAGCTTACAACGAAATTTTCTTGAACTCGAAATCGACTATTTTTGATCGCAATCGTGTATACGGTGGAATTGGTTATAAATTAAATGCAAAAGTTAGAATAGAAGCTGGGTACATGAACCAG
>JAKMEK010000078.1 GCA_022425945.1 Flavobacteriaceae bacterium | reverse complement strand
ATTTAATTCTTGTAGCTGTATTAGCTATACTTGCCATTGGAGACCTCATTGTTGGGGTGAGCAATGATGCAGTAAACTTTTTAAACTCGGCCGTTGGTTCTAAAGCAATTTCGTTTAAAACCATCATGATCTTAGCTTCCTTGGGAGTTGCCTGCGGTGCCTTGTTTTCAAGTGGATTAATGGAAGTTGCCCGAAAGGGGATTTTTAATCCTGGTGAATTTTACTTCGATGAAATCATCCTAATATTTACAGCAGTAATGCTCACCGATATTTTATTGCTTGACTTTTTCAATACCCTAGGTATGCCTACTTCAACAACGGTTTCTATTGTATTTACCTTGTTGGGAGCTGCTGTATTTATGTCAGTGATAAAAATTTCAGGAGATTCTGGTAATTTCAGTGAGATTGTCAACTACATCAACACTGCTAAAGCCATCCAAATTATTTCAGGAATACTGCTGTCGGTCGTTGTTGCCCTTACCGTGGGAGCAATTGTTCAATGGATTTCTCGTTTTTTCTTGACCTATGACTTTGAAAACAAACCCACATGGGTTTCTGCCCTCTTTGGTGGGATAGCGCTTTCTGCGATTACATATTTCATTTTAATGAAAGGAATTAAAGGAACGCCTTTTGCTGGTTTAAAATTTGATATTATTGGTGGAATGAAAATCAAAGATTTTCTCGAAACTGAGGTTTTAAAAGTATCGATCATTAACTTCTTATTGTGGTTTGGTGTATCCTTTGCTTTGATCAGATTTGTACAGGCAAACATCTACAAAGTAATTATTGGCGTTGGAACTTTTGCTTTAGCCTTGGCATTTGCAGGAAATGACTTGGTTAACTTTATTGGTGTACCAATCGCTGCTTACCAATCATACGAAGCATGGGTTGCTTCTGGCGCTTTAGCGACAGAATTTAGCATGGGGGTATTATCTTCTAAAGTACCCACACCAACCTTTTTACTCGTCTTATCTGGTGGAATCATGGTAATTACCCTATGGTTATCCTCAAAGGCGAAAAAAGTAATGAAAACTGAATTGGACCTTTCTGACCAGAAATCAATTAAAGAACGTTTCAAACCCAACTTCATTTCTAAGGGAATTGTAAAAGGTTTTCAAGTAATTGGAACTGGGGTAAATGCTATTCTACCTACCTCGGTACAGAATAAAATTGATGCACAATTTGCCAATTCTGCCCTCGTTTTGAAAAATCAGAACGATAAAGATGCGCCTTCTTTTGATATGTTGCGTGCCTGCATCAACCTAGTTGTTGCGTCTATCCTAATTTCGATCGCTACATCATATAAGCTTCCATTATCTACTACTTATGTTACCTTTATGGTTGCCATGGGTACTTCACTTGCCGACCGTGCTTGGCAAAGAGATAGTGCAGTGTACAGAGTAGCTGGTGTACTAAATGTTATTGGTGGATGGTTTTTAACCGCTATCACAGCATTTATCGTTTCGGGTATCATTGTAACATTGATCTATGTTGGAGGCCCGCAAGCTATCGCTATTATCCTTTTCATTATTTTACTAATTATCGGTAAAAACTACTTGAAACACCGTAATGAAAATGCCGATCTTATCGACATTGATGGATTAGTGAAATCGGAAAGTAGCTCTATCATTGGCGTTATGAATGAGAGTACTAGTAACGTAATTAAGGTATTTAAACGTGTTGACAAGATCTATGCTATCCTTTCTGAAGGATTGGCAAAACACGATAAGTCTGTTCTCAAGAAAGCCAAGAAAAACATCAACCGCCTAACAGACGATGTGGAAGAGCTTAGAGAAAACGTCTTTTATTTCATTAAGAACCTAGAAGAATCAAGCTTGTCTGCCAGTAATTTCTATATCGTTATTCTTAGTCTCATCCAAGATATTACCGACGACCTAGAATATATTGTAAAGAAGAGTTACAAGCACGTTAACAATGATCATTCAAAACTGAAAATGAGTCAAATACGCGACTTAAAAGATGTGTATGAGTTAACCGAAGCCGTTTTCCATGAAGCCATGGAGGCGTTTGAAAATAATTCTGAGGCGAAGATTAATATTCTATTGGAAAACCGTGCAGCGGTACTTCAAAAATTGGATGAAAAAATCAACACTCAAATTGAGCTTACGCGCAATGAAGAAACAAGTCCTAAGAACACCACTCTATACTTCAACATTCTTTTGAAATCAAAAGATTTATACTTACACAAGTTGAATATCATGGAAACCTTTTTGGAAAACATACGTAAGACCGAAGCATAGGTTTTACCACTTCTAAATAAAAAACTCCTTATCTAAGCGGTAAGGAGTTTTTTTATGTTCAATCCTTAAGCCTTAATTTTTAGGTCATAAAAAAAGCCCCCATTGCAGGGGGCTTGATAAATGTCAATCTAATTTTAAGAACCGCACATTAGGCAATCATCGTCTTCACTCTCGCGCGATTGCTCTAGCATGGTTTTTAATTCTTCAGGAGTCAAAGGCTCAACCGCCACTGGTGAGAGTTTAGCGGCTGCTTTAGTCGGAGCACTTATAGAAGCTGCTGCAGGAGCTTCAACTTTAGGTGCCACTGCTTTGTCCTTGTTTGTTAGGGTGAACTTAATGGCATCAACTGCTGACTTAGTTCGCAAATAATACATCCCTGTTTTTAAGCCCGATTTCCATGCATAGAAGTGCATAGAAGTAAGTTTGGCCATTGTAGCCCCTTCCATGAAAAGGTTCAACGATTGGGACTGGTCGATAAAGTATCCACGATGACGAGACATATCAATAATGTCCTTCATGCTCAATTCCCAGACGGTTTTGTACAATTCTTTAATGTCGGCAGGTATACCTTCTATGTGCTGCACCGATCCATTGGCGCGCATTAGGTCTTGCTTCATGTCTTCGGTCCATAAACCTAGATCAACAAGATCTTCAAGTAGGTGTTTGTTGACGACTATAAACTCTCCTGACAATACGCGTCGGGTGTAAATATTAGAGGTATAAGGCTCAAAACATTCGTTGTTCCCCAAAATTTGTGACGTTGATGCTGTTGGCATTGGTGCAACCAGGAGGGAGTTACGTACCCCATGCTTTTTAATTTGCTTACGCAAACCAGCCCAGTCCCAACGTCCGCTCAATTCGTCATCTTTAACACCCCACATATTGTGTTGGAATTCTCCTTTTGAAATAGGAGAACCTTTGTAAGAAGAGTAAGGACCATCTTTTTCCGCTTCCTCCATGGATGCAGTCAAGGCAGCAAAATAGAGCGTTTCAAAAATCTCCTGATTCAACTCTTTGGCTGGATCAGAGGTAAAGGGCAATCGCAATTTAATAAAGGCATCAGCTAAACCTTGCACACCCAATCCTACCGGACGGTGACGCATGTTTGAGTTTTCTGCTTCGATCACAGGGTAATAATTACGATCGATAACACGGTTTAAGTTTTTTGTTACACGCTTGGTCACACGGAATAATTCGTCATGATCAAAGGCACCGTCTTTGATAAACATTGGCAACGCAATGGATGCTAAATTACACACCGCAACCTCATCTGGAGAGGTATACTCCATAATCTCGGTACATAGATTCGACGAACGAATGGTTCCCAAGTTCTTTTGGTTGGATTTTCGGTTGGCTGAGTCCTTGTACAACATATAGGGTGTCCCTGTCTCAATTTGAGATTCAAGAATTTTCTCCCATAATTCTCGTGCACGTATGGTTTTGCGGCCCTTGCCTTGTTTTTCATAACTGGTGTAGAGTTCTTCAAACTCCTCGCCATGACAATCGTACAAACCTGGGCATTCGTTGGGACACATTAGCGTCCACTCGGCATCATTCTCTACACGTTTCATGAAAAGGTCAGAAGTCCACATTGCATAGAATAAATCTCGTGCACGCATTTCTTCTTTTCCGTGATTCTTCTTTAGATCAAGAAAATCAAAAATGTCGGCATGCCAAGTTTCGATATATATCGCAAATGAACCTTTACGTTTTCCTCCACCTTGGTCTACGTAACGAGCGGTATCGTTATAGACACGTAGCATTGGAACAATTCCATTGGACGTTCCGTTGGTACCAGAAATGTATGATCCTGTTGCACGAACATTGTGGATAGATAAACCAATACCACCTGCAGATTGTGAGATCTTTGCCGTTTGTTTTAACGTGTCATAAATTCCATCAATACTATCATCTTGCATGGCCAAAAGGAAACAAGAAGACATTTGTGGTTTAGGTGTTCCGGAATTAAACAAGGTCGGTGTTGCGTGCGTAAAGTAACGCTTAGACATTAGCTCGTAGGTGTCTAGTACTGCCTCGATGTCGTCCATATGTATTCCTACAGAAACACGCATCAACATATGCTGTGGACGCTCTACGATTACACCATTGAGTTTTAATAAATAGGAGCGCTCTAGGGTTTTAAAACCAAAGAAGTCGTAGCCAAAGTCACGGTTATAAATAATATTTGAATCGAGAGTATCCTTGTTTTTTTTAATTACTTCATATACCTCATCAGACAATAGTGGTGCGTCTTTTCCAGTGCGGGGATTGACATAGGTATACAAGTCAGTCATTGTTTCAAAAAACGACTTTTTTGTATTTTGATGTAGGTTCGAAACCGAGATACGTGCAGCCAATTGGGCATAGTCTGGATGAGAAGTCGTCATCGTTGCTGCAATTTCAGAAGCAAGGTTGTCGAGTTCAGAGGTAGTCACTCCGTCGTACAAGCCTTCAATAACGCGCATCGCAACGCGAACAGGATCAACCAATGGATTAAGATCGTAGCAAAGTTTTTTAATCCTTGCGGTAATTTTATCGAACATTACGGGTTCCTTACGCCCGTCTCTTTTGACTACAAACATGCACTTAGTGTTTTAATAATTATACGATGAGCAACCGCTTCATACGGTACTCAATTTAAAATGAATGATTTCTTCTAGAAATCGGCATCGAAACTAATTTTAGTCTCTTGATCTTCAGCGTTCAAAACGCCTGCTTTTTGATATTCAGAAACGCGCTTTTCAAAGAAATTGGTTTTTCCTTGTAAAGAAATCATGTCCATGAAGTCAAATGGATTGGTTACATTAAATTCTTTGGGACAATTTAACTCACTCAACAATCGGTCGGTCACAAACTCTAGGTATTGTGTCATCAATTTAGCGTTCATACCAATTAAGCTTACAGGCAAAGATTCTGTAACAAATTCACGCTCGATGTTTAAGGCATCCAAAATGATTTCTTGGATACGCTCGGTAGGTACTTTATTGATTAAATGGTTGTTGTGCAAGTGAACAGCAAAGTCACAGTGCACTCCCTCATCACGCGAGATCAACTCATTTGAGAAGGTTAAACCGGGCATTAAGCCACGCTTCTTTAACCAGTAGATAGAACAAAACGCACCGGAGAAGAAGATCCCTTCTACAGCAGCAAAAGCAATCAAACGCTCAGCAAAAGAATCAGATTCGATCCATTTCAGGGCCCAATCTGCTTTCTTGCGGATGGCTGGAAAAACTTCAATCGCTTGGAAAAGTTGATTTTTCTCTACTTCATCTTTCACGTAGGTATCAATCAACAAGGAGTAGGTTTCTGAATGAATGTTTTCCATCATGATTTGGAATCCGTAGAAAAACTTCGCTTCAGAATACTGAACTTCGTTCACAAAGTTCTCTGCAAGGTTTTCGTTGACAATACCATCAGAAGCAGCAAAAAAGGCTAAAATATGTTTGATGAAATATTTTTCATCATCAGAAAGCTTAGCATTCCAATCGGTTAAATCTTGATGTAAATCGATTTCTTCGGCTGTCCAGAAACTTGCCTCCATCTTTTTGTACCATTCCCAAATATCGTGGTGTTCGATTGGAAAAATTACAAAGCGGTTTTTGTTTTCTTGAAGTATGGGCTCTTGCTGCATCGTACAAAAAATTAATAGTCGTTAAGCCGCTTAAAATATAATTAAACAGCTGAAATTCAGTTATTTAGG
>JAKMEK010000072.1 GCA_022425945.1 Flavobacteriaceae bacterium | reverse complement strand
CTGTAGAGCAATTGTTTACCACGATAATTTCATGGACCAATGCAGGGATTTCTTCGATTACCTTAACAATGGATTTTTCTTCGTTATAGGCAGGAATAATAACGATTACCGACAGAGATGATGTTTTATTCAACTTAATTTATGTGATTTAATTATCTAGTGTGTTTCCTAAAGGGAAGTTGGGTAGATGAGTTCTGTTGGCTAAAGGACCATTTTCTAATTTCAATACTCCTCTTGGGCAGACTGCCGAGCAAACGCCACAACCCACACAAGATGAGCGAACGATGTTTTGCCCTTTCTGCGCATAGGCACGAACGTCAATTCCCATTTCACAGTAGGTAGAACAATTTCCACATGAAATGCATTGCCCTCCATTGGTGGTGATTCGGAAACGCGATTTAAACCGTTGCACCAATCCAAGATAAGCTGCCAATGGACATCCAAAACGGCACCAAACGCGATTTCCAAAAATTGGATAAAAGCCTGTTCCAATTACTCCGGCAAAAATAGACCCGATCAAGAATCCATAAATATTTTGTAGGGTTTGGGTTTTGATCCCAAATACCGCACTAGCCCCGGAAAAGTAAGAATACAGGGTGAAACCAGTCATTAGGAGTGAAAACACCAGCACACCATGGACCAACCAACGTTCTAATTTCCACGCCCCAATCGATTTGTTTGAAAGGTGACGAAAAGGATCTCCAAGCGTTTCTGCCAAACCACCACAGCCACAAACCCACGAGCAATACCATCGTTTTCCAAAGAAATAAACCATTACTGGCACGATGACCAAGGTCAATACAATTCCCCAAACTAGGATGAATAAGCCAAATCCACCACTTGAAATTAAGCTATTTAAATTCCAGCTAAAGAAAAAATCATAGTCCAATGGAAATGCATTTTTAAAATCATACCAAGGCTTTTCAAAGCGAACCAAAATTTCAGGTATCAAAAATGCAAAGACAATTTGAAAAAACAGCACAGATGTCGTTCGTAGGATTTGATACTTGTTATTTCTGTATTTGATGTACATGCGAATAGCCATCACCATCATAACTACGCAGTACAAAAAGCCGTATAGAAACCATTGACTCGCTAGATTTCCACTAAGACGCTTGCTAATGGGGTCTACGATATAGGTCCAATTGACAATGTAGTCTGGGAAAAAATATAGCAAGACATAAAAAGCAACCAAAAAAATAAAAACGAACCATCCCAAAAAACCTCGATTGGTACTAGAGTCAAAAAAAATGTCATTGTTTTTTATTCCAGGGGGTCCTAAGGTAATCACGTTTGGGAGTATATAGAGTAGCGATCCAAGAATTCCAAGACCAAAGGTCAACAACCAAAACATGCCTTTATGCTCTACTATACTGCCGATCCCTGCTTTTTTAGCGACTTCATAGGAGAAACTATGAGGTTTGTCCCAAATGACTTTACTCCACTCTCTTTTCTTTCGGTGAATAGTATTTGCCTCCTCTAATGCTGCAATGATTTTAGTAGAGAAGTCAAAAGGCCCTGAGAAGGTTTTGTTCACCACATTGGCGTTCAGGTTAGCGATGAATAACTCGCTCTTGATCCCTTTTTCAGTAATCAGTTTGTCAAATTTTTCAGGAGTGAGTTGGTATTGGCCCAAAAAAATTAAAGCGCAGAAAAGACTGAGTCCTGTCAAGAATATTCCGAATCCGAATTTTTGTAATGTCTTCATTCTTTTGTGATAAGGTTGGTGAAAATTCTAGTCCAGCTTTTCTTTTTTAAACGGATGTTTGTGTCGTGTTCTTGATTGAATTTCGCCACGATTTGAGTCGCATAGGAAGTGAAAAATTCTGGATCAAAATTACAATCATTCAAATGTTCTATAACATGGGAAACACTTCTTTTTTCAGTAAGTATTTGATCAAAAATTTCATGGCGCATCCGTAAACCAAACGTATTGATTCCAAGGAATTCATGGGTCGTTTTATTAAAAGCAATGGTGATGCCAAGGTTTTTCTCTCTATTTTCCCAATGAAAATGAGATTCGTTTTCATCCGGATGAGCAGCAACCCATCCATAGGTTTGGGATGCAATATCAAATAATTTTGCACTGTTAAACCAATGTCCGGGTCGGTAAGCTGTTTTTTCACCCACTATTGTTTTAGCAAGGGTTTCACCCATCATTCGGCCAGTGTACCAGACTGCTTCTATTGCTCGTCTTCCTTCAACTGGTTCTTGCTGTTCCGCACAGTCTCCGATGGCATATATATCGGCTTGATTTGTCTCTAAATATTTATTTACCAGAATTCCTCGCTTGGAGGCAATAGAGGTGTTTTTGATGAAATCAATGTTTGGACGTACGCCCGCTGTAAGTCCAACAAACTGACAAGGGATCATTTCGCCATGTTCAGTTAAAATGGCTTTCGCTCTTCCGTTTTCATCTTCAATTATTTTAATCAGGTTAGTAGCGAGTTTTAGCTCAATTCCATGCGATAATATATGTCGGTTAATCATTTGAGAATCTTCCAATGGAAGAACATTACTCCAAAAACTTTTTTCTCGCACTAAAAAAGTAACCTTTTTCCCTCTTGCGTGTAACATTTCCGCTAACTCAATTCCAATGAGTCCACCCCCCACAACGATCGCTTCTTTGATTGAGGAACTGAGTGATTCGAGGTTTTCTAAGTCTTGTTTTGAATAGAGCCCCTGAACTCCTTTTAGATTTTCTCCTGGCCAGCCAAATTTATTGGGAATGGAACCCGTTGCTAAGACAAGTTTTGCATAAGAAAGTTCAGTTCCGTTTGAGAGGCCAATGGTCTTTAGTGCAGGATTAATTGTTGTCACAGTCTCTTCCAATAGATCCAGTCTATTTTTTTTCCAAAAATGATTTTCATAGGGTTGGGTATGCTCCCATTTTAGGTGTCCCATGTAAACATACATCAAGGCGGTTCGCGAAAAAAAATACCGACTTTCTTTGGAGATAATTAGAATTGGAACATCACTTTTTTTGCGAATGTGTCGAGCAGTTGTGATGCCAGCAATTCCATTTCCAATGATGATGATTGGGGGTTGGGTGACCATAAGAAATATTTATCCCAAGGTAGCGTATTTATGTCAGTTATAAAAAAAAGTGTAATTTAGGTAGACCAAATCTTACTTAAAATGAGCGTGATGAATGTTTTAATCACTCGATCTACCCTCTTTTTAAGGTTTTAAAATCGAATGAGATGAAGAAACCATTATGGGCTGTTCTGGAGCTTCCCTTAAAAACCACTAAAGAAATTGTTTGGACTGTGTTGACAGATCCAAAATACAAAAGTCAGTATATGTACAATTGCCAAGTAAAGTGCAATTGGTCTACTGGAGCTGAAGTGCAATGGGTGGAACAACACGATGATGAAACTGAAACAGTCCATGTGCGATGTGAGCTATTAGAATTTAGCCCGTATAGTTGTTTACGATTCATTATTTTTCATAAGGGGAGTGGTCTAAAGGGGCAAAATTCTGAATTGCGCTTTGTAATCTCACCCCATAGTGAGGGCGTACTACTCTCCATTGAGCAAGGAGATTTTTCTAACTTTCCCCAAGCAGAAGAAATCTATGCAGAATGTCAACGCGGTTGGGAATTTGTTAAAAAAGACTTAATCGCTACTTGTTATAACATCATCTAATTTTTTTACTCACCTAAATCTTAACCTATGTTTTATGTTTTTGCCGGAATTACGGTTTTACTTTCATTACTTTTCTTACGCCATTATCTCCCCATTTTTAAAGATGCTGACGATCTTTTTTCCATTCTTGGGTTTTTCTTGATCTATGTTGTAACAACTTCCTTAATTGGTGTAGTTGTCTTCATTCCGTATTATTGGTGGATGTAGGATTTGACTGAGTTCAAAGAAGCATATGCTTTTATTTTATGAAGGCAATGTAGTATCGACTAAGTTGCCTAGGAGAATAGCCTGTGAGGCGCATTAAATGGATAATTCCATGATGGAAGTGGAGTTTCCATACCCCATTTTCATTAAATCGTCGAGCAGAGGTGATTAGCTTTTGCGGTAAAACACAAAAACCACATTGCTTATAGATGCGATCGATTAATTCTCCATCCTCGCAAACCTGATAATTTTCATCAAATCCATTTAGTTGATTGAAAAGCGCTTTATCAATGAATAAAGATTGGTCACCCCCTCTACAAAAACGATTGTTAAATCTTGATGCAAATGCTGCCAATCGTAAAGCGATATGCGAGGAGTCAAACTGTAATTGAAAGCAGCCGGCCTTTTCACCTTGAGCGTTTTTTTCTAGTATGTGAAGGTCGAAATTTTTGGGTGGGATGCTGTCTACATGTATGAAGTAGAGTAAATTATATTGCGCAACTTTTGCTCCGGCGTTCATCTGTATGGCACGCCCTTTTTTACTTTTGATTAGTTTACATTTTTGGTGAGAAGTGACATATTCGTCTCCCCCATCCGTACTTCCTCCATCTACAAAAATCAATTGATTTTCATAAAACGAGTGGTCAAAAATTGTTTTGATAAAGGAGGTTAAAACACCAGCTTCATTCAGTATAGGAACGATAATGGATAAACCTTTTTTATTCGTTGAGTTTCCAATCATAATTCAGAAAGTTCACTTTTGGGTGCTCGTTGAATGCTTGCTCCGCATACTTTCGTATAAAGGCAATACGTTCTTTTTTGTTTCCAAAATCACTACCAAACCACTGGAAAATTTTAGAAATCTGAATTTTTTTATCACTTATTATGTTCCTTTTAGGGTCATTAATGAAATCGCGTGTTACTGCTTCTAGCTGCGTTTGCATTGTATGCGACTCGAAGGCAGAATTAATGAGTTTTGGACAAGAAGCTGATGCACAATTGATGGCAAAATGAATACGGGGTTCGTTCATTTTACGAAGAATTTCGTGTTCGATGTGATTCAAAGAAACCTTTTTGCCGTTTAATGTAAATCGTTTAAATCGCCATGGGGTAACTAAATTTCGAATGCTTCTTATGGGGTAATTGTCCAAAATCAACTTGACTGTAACGGCATTGTATGCATTGATAAAATAAGCCAGAGAATCATTTTTAGACCACATTTCTGCAGGTGGATTCTCTTCCAGTGTTTGGATGTAATTATCAAGATAAGTGGTGTCTTTTTTCCAACTTTTGTAGTCAACATTTCCGTTTTTGTCGACATGTTCTTGCAATGCGGCTGTCCATAGAGCATGTTTACTTTTTTGCCCAAAGGCAGCCAATGAAAAAAGAAGTAGTACAATAATATGATTGCGCGGGAGCATAAAGGAGTAAGTGTTAGCAACAACCACCACCATCATAGTGGAAAGTGGATTCACTGATGAAGAGGTTGTCAGGATTATTGTTTTTTAAGGCTTTGGCTGTTTTGTCGCAGACCGCTAAGGGTTGGTTTTTGAGTAGAACATGCCCGTTGTTGTCATCATAAAAATCTTCTTCTCCAAAATAGATTGCGGCTTTTCCCGTGAACACACATGGACCGTCTACAGGCATAGGATCTTTGATGGCACAAACTTCTACACTTTCAATGTAGATGTTTTCATTTGTCGGATAGTTTTTTGTGTCCAATATTCGATAAGGTCGTTTTGCGCGTACTTCTATGGTACCAAATCCAACATCGGTTAAAAGTTTTATATAATCATTCAAGGGGATAGAGCCCGAGAGGCACAAAGCACGTAGGCGCTCATCTTCCCTTAATGCTTCATTCATAGGTTGCTCGCAAATTGGATCACTCATAACCAAACGTCCATGTGGTTTTAAAACGCGGTACATTTCTTCCAATGCTTTTCTAAGTTCTTCCAATTTGAAGATATTGAATAGGCAGTTTTGAGCAGCAACATCAATGCTTTCGTCTTCTACAGGAAGTGCTAAAGCATCACCTTTTTTGAGGGCAACAAAGTCGGATGCAAACCAATCATTTTCTTTTTCGGCGATCACAAAATTTTTCCGTGATGCCTCGAGCATTTCATCGACCACATCGATTCCTATAACCCCTTCTTTTTGTCTTGAAAAATAGGAAAATTGTAGTAGTTCCATTCCTCCTCCTACGCCAACATAAAGGATTTTAGGGTTGTTGACTAAGTCCCTAGGGTGAACGGTTGACCCGCAACCATAGTTCATTTCTTGCATGATCGTCGGGATGGATAATCCCGGGAATTGCCAGATCGGTGTGGTTGTGCAACAAAGACCAACATCAGGGGTTAGTGCTGCTTCTTTGTATACATCTTTGGTAACGTCTAAATAGTTCATTTAATGGTTTGTTTTTAGTAGATCTTTCACAATAGTAATCAAAGATTGTTCCGCTTTTTTGGCAGAAGCCATAATATCTTCAATGTTGATGGGAGCTAAATTATCTGGATTGCAAACATCGGTCAAAACGGAAAAAGCAATGCATTTTAATTCAAGCTGATTGGCCACAATGACCTCAGGTACGGTTGACATTCCTACGGCATCGGCACCGATAGTTTTAAGGTAGCGGTATTCTGCTTTTGTTTCAAGTTGAGGGCCAGTTACGGCTGCATATACCCCTTTGTGTAAGGGGAAATCATGTTTTCTTGCACTTTCCTTGGCGGCTTGCATAAGCCGTTCTGAATACGGACTACTCATGTCAACAAAACGTTGACCAAGCGTTTCAATTCCTTTTTCGGCTAGGGGAGAGCCAGCCTGTAAATTGATGTGGTCTTCAATGAGCATTACCTCTCCTTTCTGAAAAGTTAAGTTGATTGCACCAGCCGCATTGCTAATGATGAGTTGTTGTACCCCCAGAGCATGCATAAGTCGAACAGGATAGGTGATTTCAAAATAACTGAGTCCCTCATAGGCATGGAATCTTCCTTCAAAAATTAGGACCTTTTTATTTTCAAGATGGCCATAAAGTAAGCGTCCTTTTTGAAATTCCATAGTTGGTTTTGGGAAGTGAGGAATAGCCGTGTAGGGGATTTCTTTTTCAATGGATACATGATCAACAAGGTCACCAAGACCCGTTCCAAGAATAATCCCGATGGCTCCTTCTTCTATTCCGTTGCTTTTTAAAAAAGCTTGACTTTGATTGATTCGTTCTTGTTTGTTCATTTTAAGAGTTGCGTTAGTTCGGGGTATGCGACAAGATCACTATAGGTGTCAATGTCGTTTTTTTCTCCCAGTAAATAAACATCTTCTTCTTTTAAATCATTCATGGTGTTTGACAATACTGTTGATGTCCCCCATTTTTTTTGTTTAAACAAGTCGGGGTTAAAGGACTTTAAGCCCAAAAGGTAATAACCTCCATCGGATGACGGTCCAATGACCGCTGAATGTGTTTCCAGGGCCTTAAAAGCTTTATAAAAATCGAAAACATCTAGGGTCCAAAGATCAGTACCAATCACAATAATGGGCGAATGTGAGTGAAACCCTTCTTTAAATGCGTTGGCCATACGCTCTCCTAAATCATTTCCTGATTGTACTTTTTTTATAATCCGTGGGTTTTGGAAAATATCATTCTCATCGATGTGTTCAGAATAGTAGAGCTGAATGTCGACTTCTACATCAAATAAAACTAGGGCAGTTTTGTTTAATAGCGCTTGGTATACCTCAAGTGCTTTCTTTTTCCCAATTGAGGCAGCTAGGCGTGTTTTAACCTTCCCTTCGACAGGGTTTTTACAAAATACGAGGATAAGAGGTTTTTCCAAAAGAATGATGATTAGGCTATGCTTCCTTGACAACTGCTTCCTGCACCTGCGGTACAGCCATAGCAGTGTTGAGAGAGTTGAATTTCACGTTGTTCAAGAGCTTCAGCATTAAAGTCACGGATATGTGAGTGCTCACTGGCGACTTTAAGTTCTAGCATTTGATTGAAATCACAGTCAAATAAATAGCCTTCCCAGCTTACAGAGAGGGTGTTGGTACACATCACATTTTCTGCCGCGATAGGGTTAAACGCTTCAACAAGCGCATGCATGTATTCCTCATAGTTTTCGGATGCAATTAAATAATCTAAAAAACGACTGATGGGTAAATTTGTGATGGAAAATAATTGATTGAACTCAATACCAAAGTCTTCCATTAGTACCTTTTTGAAGTCGTTTTCCATGGCCATTTGATCACCGGGCAGAAAAGCACCCGATGGGTTGTATACGAGATCAAGTTTTAGCTGTTCATTGGTTTTGCCATAACCCACTCTGTTGAGTTTTTGAAGCGCTTCGATGGACTGATCAAAAACACCCGTTCCTCTTTGTCGATCTGTTTTGCCACGTTTGTAAAAAGGGAGAGAAGAAATGACATGCACCTCATTTTCTGCAAAAAAATCGGGCAAATCATGGTATTTTTTATTGGCCATAATGATGGTCAAATTGGAGCGAACAATGATTTCATTAACTGAGGTCCGTTGTCTTATTTGCGTTACAAACCAGCGAAATTCTGGGTGCATTTCTGGAGCACCACCGGTTAGGTCAACGGTTTCTATTTGGTTTGTTTCCATCACAGTTAGACATTCTTCCATGGTTGTGCGTGTCATCATCTCTTTTCGATCTGGTCCAGCATCAACATGACAATGTGCACAAACTTGATTGCACATATACCCAACATTGATTTGAAGGATGGATAGTTTCTGCGGTTGTATTTGAGGCAAAGAATGCTCTTTAAGCTTTTGTCTAAAGGTTGGGAGTTTTCCATTTTGAAAAATACCATTGGATAAAATTTCCAATTGCCTTTGGGTGTTCGAAAGCTCACTTTTTTGCGCTTTTAGTGATTTGGTGGCCATATTGCTACATGCTTAGTTGATCGTGACGATTCATCATTTGAACTCCATGAACAAGAACTGCACCGCTTTTGATGGCAGCGCCTACATGCACGGCTTCCATCATTTCTTCTTTTTCAATTCCTCGTTGCAATCCATCTTTGGTATACGCGTCGATACAATAGGGGCAATGAACAACATGTGATACGGCCAGAGCGATTAATGATTTTTCTCGTGCAGTAAGATGCCCTTCTTTGAAAACACTTGAATAATAATCAAAAAACTTTTCTCCAAGTTCTTTGTTCCATTCTGTGATGGAGCTAAATTTTTTTAAATCCTCGGGATTGTAGTATTCTTTTTTCATGATCTGCAATTTTAAAAATTCAAAGCTGATTAACTACAATATTATTTGTTTTTTTTAAATTTAACCCAATAACCTACTTAAATCACCCCAAGTCGATGTATAGTATAATAAACTTTATTATATTTATTTCAAACAAGAGAACCCCAGTGTTGGCTCTCCTAACCTATTCATCTGTTTGAAATGCTCTCTATAACTGGCAATATAGCAATACCACTGTTTGTAAGTAATTTCATTACTATAGCACTCATTGTTTTTTTTGGTCGAGATAGATCCAAACAGAGAACGGCCTATCGTGATTAAATTGCTCGTCTTGAGTCACAATCCCTTAAAGCGCAGATGAATCCACATTTTATCTACAATACCCTTAATGGAATCCAAAGTGTATTGATGTTAAAAGGAGAGGAAGCGGCAAATCAATATGTGGGGATTTTCTCTAGAATGCTTCGTAAAACTCTCGATATGTCTTCCTCAGACAATATGACTTTGGCTGAAGAGATTGACTATATTCAGGGTTATATTGCGCTCCAAAACATTCGTTTAGAGCAGCCAATAAATTTCAGCGTCACCTTTGGAAATGGACTAGACCCCGAACACTTTTTAATCGCACCTATGTTGCTCCAACCTATTGTTGAAAATGCCATTATTCATGGATTAATTCATCAAAAAGAAGATGGCTGGATTGAACTTAAAATAGCCCTCACAAAAGATTCTTTGATTTTAAAAGTAGAAGATAATGGTATGGGTAGAAAAGCAGCAAGTCGTTTAAAAAACGCTAATGCACTTGGAAAAAATATTCATAAATCTCATGCCACAAAAATATTAAAAGAGCGCATTGATGTTTTGAATTACATCTATAAAACGAAATCGGTTTTTTACTTGGAAGACATACTCGAGAATGGAACGATCTGTGGGACAATAGCCGTTTTGGTTGTTCCTAGAATAATTGCAAAAAAATAAAATGACTCATATGAAAATGTTTAAAACAGTTCTTGTAGACGATGAAAAAAACAACTTAGATTTACTGAACCATTTCATCAAAAAATGCTGTAAAAATATTGAGGTAATTGCTTCTTGTTTGACCTATGACCATGCATTGAAAGTGCTTAAGAAAGAACAGCCTGACTTGGTTTTTCTGGATATCGTATTGGATCGAGATACATTTTTCGATTTACTACAAGAGCTAGATGACCCTAAATTTCAAATAATTTTCACAACGGCCTATGATGAGTACGCTATTCGTGCATTCAAATACAATACAACAGATTATTTGTTGAAGCCAATTATTATTGAAGAACTTGTTGCTGCAGTTGAAAAGGTTTCCCTCAAGATTAAGGAGACCAATGGCCTAGATATTGAGAGTATAAAAAAGATTTCACAAACATATACAGGCAAGCATCCCTCAAATTTTATCATGATATCTGGCATGGATCGTGTCGATTTTATTCATCCAGAGGAGGTTGTATATCTAAAATCAGCTGGTCGTTATACAGAATTTTATCTCAAGGACAAGAAACGAAAGGTAACGTCTTCGAAGCCTTTAGGTGAGTATGAACATGTGTTGGACCCCATTGTTTTTTATAGGATACACAATTCGTATTTAATTAATCTTGCACAATTAATCAACATCAATAAACGTGCAGGAAATTATTGTGAAATGTCCAATGGAGATTCTTTACCATTATCTAGAAGACGATATGAAGGTTTAATGGGGTATATGCGAAACAGGTAGTTCTATTGTCTCACTCGGTGAGAAACTCCTTTGATATTTTCATTTAGATAGTTGTTTAAAAAAGTTTTTGAGAGATACTTGCTACCTAGCAAGGTGCTGTCTTTGGCTACTTTCTCAATCAGGTGTTTTTCTAAATAACTCGACAAGAATTTTTCAGAAAGGGGAGCAAAGCTGTAGTGCCAGGGCTCGT